>NZ_JAFLSB010000056.1 GCF_022511165.1 Helicobacter sp.
GCTAATCCCAACATTCAGCGTTTTTAATGCCAAGTTTTGATGCGCTAAACTTAGGGTTAAGTCCTGCTTTTCTTTGGCTATTAAAATCATCAAGCACCTTAAGCACGATTTTGCCCAAAAGAAGCAAGGCGATAATATTTGTCGTTGCCATAAATGCCATAGTTAAATCTGCTAGATTCCAAGCAAGGCTAAGATTAATTTGAGTGCCGATAAATATCATTGCCACCGCACTTACCCTAAAAGCATTCATAGCAGTTTTTGATGAGCTTAAATACTTCATATTTGCTTGTGCGTAATAATAATTTCCTATCAAAGAAGTGATAGCAAAAAGCACAATCGCCAAAGTAATAAAATGAAGCCCAAAAGAACCATAATACTCACTCATCGCTTCTTGCACCAAAGGCATAGCTGTAAGTAAAGGCTTTCCATTCTCGCCAACATTAAAATAACTATTAGAAAAAAGCACCAAAAACCCCGAACTTGTGCAAATAATTACATCAATAAAAACAGAAAAAGTTTGCACTATGCCTTGTTTAGCAGGGTGAGAGGTAAAGGCTGATGCTGCGGCATTAGGTGCAGAGCCCATTCCTGCTTCATTAGAAAAAAGTCCTCTTTTGATACCTATAACCAAAACTGAACCCGCAAAGCCTCCAAAAATCGCTTTAAAATCAAAAGCACTCTCAAAAATCACCTTAAAAACAAGAGGCAATTTTTCAAAATTCATCACAACTGCAATGAAGGCTAGAATAATATAAGCTATAGCCATAAAAGGAACAATGATTGAGCTTATTTTGCCGATTTTTGTATGATGAGAGAAAAACATCCACGCTCCAAACACACTCAAAATCACTCCAATTACCACAGGATAAGAGCTTTGGTTATAAGGCAAAGTAGAATCGAGGCTAAACATTTTATAATACACTTCAAAAGCGGAAGTAAGAGTGTAGCTTTGAAGCCCATTGAATCCATACGCATAAGTGATGATAAGAATAAAAGCAAAAAATACAGCAAGCTTATCAAAACCTAGGGCTTTTTTGATGTAAAAAGCAGGACCTCCTTTAAACCCGCCTCCATCTTTTGACTTATACACTTGAGCGAGAGTGCTTTCTGCAAAGGCTGAAGCTCCACCAAAAAAAGCCATTACCCACATCCAAAATAAAGCTCCTGCCCCACCTGAAGCCAAAGCAAATGAAATCCCTGCGATATTGCCTATGCCAACCCTTGAGGCAGTCGAAACCATCAACGCTTGAAAGGGCGAGAGTTGTTCTTTGCTTAATTTTGTTTTTTCTTTAAAAATCGCAAAACTTAAAAATAGCATTTTAAATTGCACAAAACGGGTGAGAAAACTATAATAAAAACCGCAAATGATAAGCAAGATAATCATTATAGTATCTGTATAAGGCACAATATCATTGGCGATAAAATTTGAAATCGTATCCATTAACTCTAAAATATTCATATTTACTCCTTATAAGATTTTTAACAAAGAGTATAAATAATCAAAAAATAAAAATCCTTAAAGTTATGATGTTTCTCTTTTTAATTGTAAAAAATACCAAGGGAGTGTTACAAAAAAACCTTAATCTTGGCTAAGAATGTTTTTCAACACTGATTTAAAAATAAGAGTTTCTAAGCACCTATTTTTACTTCACAAATCCTCACTTTTCTAAGCAAGCAATGTTTGAGGAAATGCGTTTAAGCGGTGGTAGGGGGAGATTAAGGGAGTGGATATGCTCTAAGATTGCCTTATGGAATCCCTCTAAATGCTGATTAATACCATAATACGCCCACACGCCTTGCCTTTTAACCTCCAAAAATCCCGCGTCTTTGAGGATTTTGAGATGACGCGAGAGGCGAGATTGAATCATATCAAGCGAAGCTTCTAAATCGCACACGCACAGCATTTTTTCACTTTGCAAATGCTGCAGTAAAAAAGCAAGAATCTTCAAACGACTTTCATCATTAAGGGCACTTGTGATTTTTAAAAAGCTCTCTAAATCCTGCATTGCTATCCTTATTGTCTTTAAGGCTTAGATACTTTAAGCATTTTTGCCATTATAACATTCTGGGGCTGATTTTCTTTTATACTTTAGCCACGAGGCAAGGGCAATCATTACTGGCACTTCAATAAGCACCCCCACTACACTCACAAAAGATTGCGGTGAGCTAATCCCAAAAGACACAATCGCAATCGCAAGGCTTAATTCAAAATTATTCCCGCACGCACTAAAGCTTGTCGCCACCCTTTTGGCATAGTTAAATGCCTTGCTTATATAAAAAGAAAGAAAAAACATTATCACAAAATACGCAATAAGTGGCACACTCACAAGCAAAGTATCAAAAGGTAGTCTAATCAAACTCTCGCCCTTGTAAGAAAACATCACAATAATCACATACAGCAAGGCAACAAGGCTTAGGGGGCTGATGGTGGGCAAAAAGGTATTTTCATAGAATCCTAAGCCTTTAGCTTTCACTATAAGCACTCGGCTTAAAAGCCCTAGCACAAAGGGAATCCCCAAGTAAATCCCCACATTTTTAGCAATGCTTGCTATGCTAATGCTATAAGATTGTAGAGAGATTCCTAGCTGTGAGGGCAAAAACACCATAAAAACATAGGCATAGAGACTAAAAAAGAGGATTTGAAAGAGGCTGTTTAGAGCCACCAAACCTAGCGCGTAGTTTCTATCGCCCAAAGCTAAGTCTGTCCAAACAAGCACCATAGCGATACATCGAGCTAAGCCTATCAAAATCACCCCCTGCATATACTCGGCACTAAAAGGCGGAAACAAGACATAGCATAAAAAAGCAAGAGCAAACATCAGCACAGGACCCACGAGCCAATTAAGAACTAAAGAAATGCCTAGAAGTTTTTTGTTTTCAAAGGCTTCAAAAACCCTTGAATAATCTGCTTTTGCTAGAGGCGGATAAAGCATTATGATTAAGCCTAGTGCCAATGCAAAATTGATATTATGATATTCTAAAGCCTCCCAAAATGCAAGGATTTGAGGGGCAAATATCCCAAGACTTAAGCCCACAACTGCACTTACAAATATCCATAGCGGTAAAAATCTATCAAGAATCTTCATTACACTTCCTTAGAAAAAGATAAGGGCAACATAGCCAAAAAGAATAGCAATGCCTAGAATTTGAGCGACAAAAATAAACAGAAGCTTAGGCTTAAAGAGGGATTTAAGTAAAATCACTTCAGGCAGAGAGCAACCCCCACCGGCAATAAGCATACTCATCACAATGCCTAAAGGCAAACCCGCATTTATAAGCTCTATACCAATGGGAATAAGGCTCTCTACCCTCATATAGAGAAAAATGCTTATCAAACTTGCCAAAGGCACAGCCCATAAGTCAAAATCCTTGAGGGATTCTAAACTACCTTGTGGGACAAAGCCGTGCAAAAATGCACCTATCCCCATACCCACGATAAGATAGGGCAGAATCTTTGTGTAGTCTTTAAGGCTTTGCTCCCAATAGGGTTTTAGCAGATTTATTTTGGATTGTGAGGTATTGTGTGCAATAGGGCTTTGGTAGGCTTGAAAGTTAGTTTGATGTGGGGGTGTGGCACTTTGGCAACACGCTTTTGTGCTACTCAAAGCTTTCATATTGCTTTGGCAGCAGCTTTTGGGTGCATTAAAAGAAGCGGCAGAGAAGGGAGCGGTAGAAAGGGGAGAATTTGCTTTTATAAAATGTGGCTTTGGGGGAGGATTTTGCAAAAAGATTTGTGGGTGGTTTTGTGCGGAGGTATGATTGGAATCTAAAATGCTCGTTTCAAGGAGGGATTCTTCTTTAAAGTATGTAAGGACAAAAGAGCAGACAAATACGCTCAACACGATAAATACACTATATAGCAAGGTAATCTTTGCCCCAAAATAAACAAAGAGCATTGTGAGCAAAATAGGATTAATTAAAGGTGAGGTTAAAAGATAGGAAAAACTCACACTTAGGGGGATTTTGCTACGCAAAAGGGAGAGAAAAAAAGGAATGGTAGAGCAAGAGCAAAAAGGTGTCAATGCCCCTAACATAATCGCCTTCAAATAGCTAAAAAGCGATTTTTGAGAAAGCTCCTTTTGAATGAGATTTGCAAATCTTTGATTGATAAAGGCAACAAGCATAGAAATACCCAAAAATAAAAAAGAAAGCTCAAAAAAGTAGAACACAAAGGTTGAAAGGGTGCTAAGCATTAGCTCGGGGAGAGAATCTAGGGTAATTTTGGGCATTATAATCCTTTGTATGAAATATTTGGGAAAAGATTATAGCATTAATATATCAATATATATTGATATATTAATTTAAAACATTATTACTATAAATTTTAAAAATTTATAGTGCTTCAAATTTCATACTTAAATACCTTGACAGAGACTAGGTATCAGGCTTTATAATTATGCTATATCAAATTGGAAGGAGTATGTGTGAAAAAAGATAAAGGCTCTGCGTCTAGGCAATGTTTGCTTACGCAGCATTGCTTATCTCGGCGAGGCTTTATAAAGCTTTCTTTGCAAAGCCTTTTTTTGGGTGCTTTTGCATTAGAGGAGCTAAAAGGCAGTGATGCAGCAGAGACAAGAGGTACGCTCGCATAATCCTATAAGCCCACACAGATACATCAGCTAAAAAAAGGAGCAAATATGAAGATTCTTATCATCGGTGCAAATGGAAGCGTGGCAAAATGGGTGATTGAAGCATTTTTACAAAAAAGTGATGTGTCTTTGCGGCTTTATCTAAGAAATGCAAAGAGGTTAAAGCATTTGCAAAGTGAGAGGGTTGAGCTTTTTGAGGGCGATGTTTTGGATAAAACGCGTTTAAAAGAAGCGATGAATGGCGTAGATGTGGTGTATGCAAATTTAAGCGGTGAGCTTGTAAAAATGGCGGAGGTGATTATCCAAAGTATGAGTGAGCTGAAACTAAAAAGGCTTATTTGGATAAGCTCAATGGGGATTTATGATGAAGTGCCAACTCAAAGCTATAAGAGCATTTTAAATCCTTATAGGGATTCTGCCTTGCTCATTGAAAAAACAAATTTAGATTATACTATTATTCGCCCGGCGTGGTTTAGCAATGCCGATGAGATAGACTATGAATTAACCAAAAAAGGCGAGAGTTTTAAAAATGCTGATAAACAAATTTCACGCAAAAGCATTGCGGATTTGGTCGTGCGTTTAGCTCTAACAAAAGACTTTGGCATAAGAGAGAGTTTAGGTATCAATAAGCCTTAGTTTAATTTGATTTTTTATGAAATGTTGCAAAATTTCATTAAGGAGTTTATATGAAAGAGAGAAGAGAGTTTTTAAAAGATAGTCTAAAAAGTGCTGTGTTGTTAGGCTTGGCTTTAAATAGCACAAGTTTGTTTGCTACTCAAAATTCAAAAGGGGTTAAAATGCCAAAAAGAATGCTTGGAAAAGATTTTAGTGTATCAAGTCTTGGTTTTGGTTGTATGGGGCTTAATTATCATCGTTCCAAAAATCTTTCAAAAAAAGAGGCTCTCAAAATCCTTCAAAGTGCTATTGAAGCGGGAATCACACTTTTTGATACCGCTCAAGTGTATGGACCAAATAGTAATGAAATTCTCATAGGAGAGCTACTTAAACCTTACAACAAAGACATTTTTATCACCACAAAATTTGGTTTTGGCAAAGATATGAGTGTGCTTGATTCTTCACCAAAACGCATTAAAGAAGTCGTTGAACAAAGCCTTAAAAGACTGCATTTAGAGCAAATTCCTCTGCTTTATCAACACCGCTTTGACCCAAAAACACCCATAGAAGAAGTCGCTAATGCTGTTAAAGAGCTGATTAAAGAGGGTAAGGTCGCAAGATTTGGCTTGTGTGAGCTTAGTGCAAAAACCATACAAAAGGCTCATCAAATTTGCCCTGTTACAGCGGTGCAAAGCGAGTATCACTTAATGTGGCGTGGGGTGGAGCAAGAGATTTTGCCTACTTTAGAGAAGTTAAATATCGGTTTTGTAGCGTATTCTCCGCTTAATCGTGGCTATTTGAGTGGAGCCTTGAATAAAAATTCGAAATTTAATGCGAGCAATGACAATCGTGCAGGATTTCCACGATTTCAACCCGAGGCTTTGGAGGCAAATTATAAAATTATCGAGCTTTTGAAAGACTTTGGTAAGGGTAAAAATCCTCACTCAAAAGATGGCAATGCTACACCTGCACAAATTGCGATTGCTTATCTCCTTGCTAAAAAACCTTTCATTGTCCCACTTTTTGGCACGACTAATTTAGCTCATCTTAATGAAAATATCAATGCTTTAAATGTCAAACTCACGCAAAAGGATTTAAAAGAACTTGATAAAAGACTTGATAAAATCGAAATTGTAGGCGATAGATACCCGCCTGAACAAGCTCAAAGAGTAGGGCAATGATATGGCTTATAACCGCAGAGGATTTCTCAAAACTCTTGCTTTAACAAGTTTGGCTTTGGGGGCAAGTAACCATTTGCTCGCAGCAGATAAAACAGAGCATACCAAGCTAAAAGGAGCAGATAATGCAAAAAATTTAGACAAAATAAAGGAAAAGCAAATGAGAGTTTTAGGCAATAGTGGCATTAAAGTTTCGCCTTTGGGACTTGGTTGTATGAGTATGACTTATGCTTTAGGACCTGCGAGCGATAAAAAAGATATGGTAAAGCTCATTCATCAGGCTGTGGATTTGGGTGTGAATTTCTTTGATACAGCTGAAGTGTATGGACCTTTTAGCAGTGAAGAATATGTGGGAGAGGCTTTCAAAAAAAGCTCTTTGAGGCAAAAAGTAGTGATTGCTACAAAATTTGGAGTGCATTACAGACGGGTGAATGGAATAAACAAGCAAGTAATGGATTCGCAGCCCAATGAAATCCGCCGCTCTATTGATGGAAGCTTGTATCGCCTCAAAACTGATTATATTGATTTATATTATCAACATAGAATTGACCCCAATGTGCCTATTGAGGAGGTTGCAGGTGTAATTGAAAGTCTCATCAAAGAGGGTAAAATCAGGGCGTGGGGACTTAGTGAAGCAGGAGTGCAAAGCATAAAAAAAGCCCATAAAATCGTCCCTTTAAGTGCTGTTCAAAGCGAGTATTCTTTATGGTGGAGAGAGCCAGAAAAATCGCTTTTTAGTCTTTTAAAGGAACTTAATATCGCTCTTGTGCCTTTTAGCCCAATGGGTAAGGGTTATCTTACAGGTTCGCTTACAAAGAATAGCACATTTCAAAAAGGTGATTTACGCCCTCAATTTCCACGATTTAGCAAAGAAAACCTCGAGAAAAATCGCAAATTGATTGATTTTATACAAAGCGTTGCACAAAGCAAAAAAATCAATGGAAAAAGTGCAACAAACGCACAAATTGCTTTAGCGTGGCTTTTGGCACAGGGTGATTTTATTATCCCAATTCCCGGCACAACTAAACTTGCTCATTTGAAAGAGAATTTAGACTCTTTGCAAATTCATTTTGGTAGCCAAGAATTGCAGGAATTTAATGCTAAGCTCGATAAAATCGAAATTTCAGGCGATAGATATCCCGCAGGTTCAGATATGGCAAAACGCGTAGGCAAATAAAATAAAAAATCCACCAAAAAAGGAGCAAAATGCAACAAAGACGCAAATTTCTCAAAACCCTTGCTTTAACAAGTTTAGTTTTAAGCACAAGCAGCAATCTGCTTTTAGCAGATGAGCTAAAAAAATTTAAAAATCAACAAAAAGGAGATAAAATGAATGAAAGTCAAGTATGGTATATCACGGGCGCAAGCGGAGGTTTGGGACTTGCCTTGGCAAAGTATCTTTTGCAAAAAGGCGATAAAGTCGCAGCAACCTCAAGGAAGCTAAGTAGCATAGAGAAAAAGCTTGGCAAAGAAAGTGAGAATTTCTTACCTTTGGAGCTGACTTTTGATACAAGTAAAGGTGGTATTGCCAAGAAATCTCAAGCGAATTTGGACGCGATTTTTAAAAAATGGGGCAGACTTGATAATCTTGTCAATAACGCAGGATATGGACTTTTGGGCTTTGTTGAGGAAGTGAGTGAAAAGCAGCTAAGAGAGCAGTTTGAAGTCAATGTTTTTGCCCCTTATATCATCACGCAAAATGCCCTTAAAATTATGCGTCCGCAGGCTCTCAAAGAGGGAGGAGATAAGCAGCATTTTAAAGCTAGAATCTTTAATCTTAGCTCCATTGGTGGCTTTAGGGCGAGTGATAGTTCAACGCCTTATAGTATGTCTAAATTTGCTTTGAGTGCTTTAAGTGAAGGGCTAAGCCTTGATTTGGAGGATTTTGGAATCGCTGTAATTAACATTATGCCTGCGGGATTTAGAACGCAATTTATAGGGGATTCTAAAAATTTTGGCGATATAAAAATTGCTGATTATGAAGCCAAAAGAAAAGCTTTTGAGGAAAGAATGGCAGCCTATAATGGCAAACAGCCCGGCAATCCTGAAGCATTTGCAAAAATCATTTATGAACTCTCAAGAATGAAAAATCCACCGCTTAATCTTTT
>NZ_JAFLSB010000057.1 GCF_022511165.1 Helicobacter sp.
GATATGATTTTTATCACAGGGGATCTTGTTGATGCACCTTTGCACAATGTAGAATCTGCTGTGAATGAGCTGCAGAATCTACACGCAAAAAATGGAATTTTCTATGTGCTAGGCAATCACGAGTATTTCCACGATGTGCAAAATATCCTTGAAAAACTCCGCGCATTAGGCTTTCAAGTGCTTGTGAATGAAAGCTATATATTTGATGAGAGAGTAAATATCGTGGGGATTGCTGATTTTATGGGGTGGCGCGTGGGATATTTAGAGCCAGATTTTAAGCAAAGCTTTGCGCAGATTAATCCAAGTCTGCCTACAATCCTCCTCGCTCATCAACCAAAGGTTGTGTATTTTCTTAAAGAAACTTATGATAAGGTGGATTTGGTGGTGAGTGGGCATACACACGCAGGACAAATATTTCCTCTCTCTCTTGCTATACTTTTGCAGCAGCCCTATATCTCTGGTTTGCACACCTTTAATAACGCCCATCATTCACAAGTCTATGTCTCACAAGGCACAGGCTTTTGGGGACCTCCTATGCGCATAGGCAGTGAGAGCGAGATTACCTTGCTACATTTATTACCGACAGAATAGATTCTATTTTTGCTTTTGTAATGAAGAGTAAGAATCTAACACGACTTTTGCCAAGCTTAACTGAATGTGGCTTAAGTCTTACATTAACTCTTTCATAGAGAAGCTATTTATTAAATGGTAAATCTACATATTTGCAATATCTCGTGGCATAATCGCTTAATTTCTCCTGAACAATATCTTTCATTTTAGGCACAAATACCTCATCTATTAACTTCATATATTCACTCAGCACATCTGCCTGAAATGCCATATCATTTGTCTCAATCACCTTCCCCTCTCTATCAAGGTAAGTTGTCATTCTTGCGCCTCTTTGTATTTGTCCGGATGGAGCTAAAATCTTTGTGAGATTGTAATGAGAGGTATTTTTCAACTCGTTTTTGAGCTTGAGTAATCTGTCCCTAAAGAATTTTACACGCGCGTTATCAGCATACATATTTAAATTATGCAAAACAATATCAATATTCACAAATGTATCGCTCTTTACTGCTTCATACCTCAACACTTCTTTCACTAAATGCTTAAAAGTCTCTTTATAATCAGATGCCGAAACATACATATATGGTATCGCCACAAGAGTAACCTTACCATTATTAGGCACTGATAGCAATCCATAATCAATATCCCTAGAATCAGGCACCCCCAAATCTAAAGTCATCACTATCTCTCCATTCAATAGCCCCTCAACATACTGATGTTTGCTATCACACACCCACCTATCTTGGCTATACATACTGCTCATAAATAATAGTAATAACATTATCCACTTCAATTTTTTCATTGTGCCACCTACTTTTTACTTTCTCATCTCTCTTTGGCTTTTGTCTTAAATCTAAATATTCTTTACCGCTTACATTCTCACTACTCTTTATCTTGCAACTAGACACACAAAGAGGTAGCAAGAAACTCTTTATTATATTATATTATTCTTGTTCAAATGCTGCTTGTACATAGATTTGTTTTCCATCATCAGTATATTGAGCCGTATATCGGATTTGTTTTTCAAATGCTCCTCCTCCATAAATTAATGTTTCATCTAAGAATCCTCCGATTTCCTCAAATTTTTTCTTAAAATCATCAGACATTTTTGGAAAAGTAGCCTTTAAGGTCGCTCTACATAATGTTTGTTTTTCGTTATCATTATCTAAGGTCATAAAACTATTAAAAGAGAGTTTGGTATTCTTTTGGACATATTCTTGCAAATCACTATTAAACAACAAACCTCCACCCATAGCCATTCCAAATAAATTTATTTTTGAATCTTGACTTAATAACAAACCTGCTCCCAGCAAGATTTTTGGCTCTTCTCTTATAATCTGCTCTACCAAAGATAGCACATTTTTATCATCACATGATGGATTAGAACTCAAACAGCCACTGAAACAAAACCCCAAAGCCGCTACAATTAAATGCTTTTTCATCATAATTCCTTTGAAGAAATGGTAATATCAATGATTTGATTAACTTTTTCAAGATTCTGATTCCTTACATACACCCCGACAACCATTAAATCCAATAGAGCGAGTCCCACAGCCCCAGCATCCATAGCCATTATCAAACGAGCGTCCAACATCAAGGCTGCACAAACTCCTACAAGTAATGTCCAAACCAACCTAAAAGCACCATATCTTACATCACCAATAGCAAATCTTGCTATGCCGAGATGACCAAGCAAAAAATTATATACCCAAAAAATAAAAGCAGGGCTTTTGAGTTTTGCATTTTGGATTGCAAAATACACTTTATCAAGCTGCTGAGGACTAAGCTTATCTAACTTTGCCTTAATGTCCTCGTTTTGCATTATGGGATAGGCGTATTTTGCTGTATTTGTTAGTATTTCGTTCCACTTATGCGCTTGAGCTTTCACTACCTTTTTTCTATACCAACCCAATGGCTTGGGGAGCTTATTTTGTATCCCCATAAACAAAGTTGTTGAATCCATTTTTTCTCCTTTTATAAATAATTTAAGACTCGCATAATCTTTTCAAAATTTTGGCGACGCACCTTTTTCCCAACTAGAAACAAATCCACAAACCACCAAACCGCACTCACAACGCTAAACACTATGCTTAAACCATAAAAAAACTAGCATAGAGAATCCCAGAAACATATTCGCGCATCACATCTTCTCCTCCATAATCAGCATCCAAAGAAACAATAGCAAAAAGAGTGAAGACAAGAGTTAAAAGGCTTATGCCCAAACGAGCAAAGCCCAAAGCCTTATCTCCTAACATAAAACGACCAACCCCATAGCTCCCAAACAAAAAGCTACCCACCCAAAATACAACAGCAGGACTTTGAAAATTGAGTGTTGAAATATATGCAATCGCCTCTTGTTTTTTGCTATCACTCAAATTCTCAAAATTTTCTCTAAGCAAACTTAGAGTTATCACATCTTCTGGTAATTTATCTTGTATATCTAGCAACACTGCATCTAAGCTCATCTAAAAAATCCTTGTTTTTGCTAAAAATGAGATTGTGATTGTAAAGGATTAAAACTTTACTAAACCTTAAAAAACATAAATATTATGTTTTTTATTAAAATTATGAATAAATATCATCATATAAAAATTTAAAAACTTATGCTTTATGATTCTTAAAAACTAAAAGAGAAATAATGACAAAGCGAGATATGGCTGCATTTTTAGGTGTTGATGTCCAAACCTTGCGTAATTGGAAAAAAACGCGCCCTAATCTCTATCGCGTGATACTGCAGGGTTTGGCGGTTGATGAAGCAATTAATGAAAGTTATGAGCATTTTTGCAAACTTGCTCGGTTTAGCGAAAATGCCGAAAAAAGAGTGCTTAAGAGGGATTTAAATGTGGTGGATTTGTATGCGAAATTTAAAAACACTCAAAGCAAAGAGATATAGTGAGCTATTTTTTACACTAAATGTAGGTTCTTATTTTGTCTCATTGTAAATTCTTGTTTTTAGATTCTGTGTGTTTAACTTAGAATCTAAACTAAAAACTTATGCTTTAAAAACAGAATAGATTCTAGATTCCAAGCCTCTATGCACCTATATTTAGCATCTTCTCCACGCCCATTAGCACACATATCCCCACAATCCCAGCAATCACTCCAGCGAGTGCATCATCGCCCACTACGCCTAGCCCTCCTTTGCATTCCCTATCAATTTTGCCAATAAAAGAGGGCTTATAAATATCAAAGATTCGAAACAACACAAAAGCAAGGATACACTCTACTAAGCCAAAACCTATCAAAGACATTGCAAGCCACACGCCCACAAGCTCATCAATCACTATACTTTTATCATCGTGTGTATGTGTATGCGCCTCATATATATCAATATGTTTTACCGCCACAAGTGCTATAAAAATACTTAATAAAAACAAAGTCTCTTGTGAATAATACACAATAGGCGCTCCTAGAATCACCGCCAATGCAGTCCCCGCAGTCCCCGGAGCCTTAGGACAATAGCCACTATATAAAAGGCTCAAAAACAGATCTTTGATGAGTTTTTGCTTTTTTGTCATTGGTATTTAAGATTGTGCTGTGTTTTTGTTTTTGCGAATAATGCCATATTTCTTGCGCTTTTCCCAAAGACTTTTACGACTCATACCGAGCTTTTTTGCAAGCTCAATATCAGGGTAGCGGCTTTCATATTGGCTAATGATACTTTTTTCATATTCCTTCACAGAGAGAATCTCCCCGCCTAGCTCCACGCTATTACTTTGGCGCGAAATATCAATTACCTGCGGAAAAGCCACCTTTTCACTTGAGACAATAGAGAGGATTACATTGTATTTAAGGGCTGCTTCTAAAAAGTCTTTTCTATCGCTTTTTTTGAGCTCTTCAAGCTTAGTAATATAATAGACTTTATTTTTCTTAGGTGGCACACGAAAGATACTTTTCCAAGTCTCTTCTTTGAGGGAGAAAAATTGAAAATGCAAATGCTTTTCTCGCGCATATCGCATCGCATAAACATCTGCACTCCTTTGAAAATTTGTCTTAATCACAAAAGGAGGGTTGTATAAAAATGGCTCGGGTATGCTTAACTCACGCTCGATAAAATCAAAATAGCTTCGATAAAAATTAATCTCCTCGCTCATCTCGCGATATGTTTTATAATGCGTGATTTTGCGTATAAGTTCATCAACAATAAAAGGCTTTACAATATAATCTGTAACACCATTGCGCAAGGGCTTAATCACCGTATCATCATTGATATAAGCAATCATTAAAATAATAATGGCTTGTGGATAAATCTTACTTAACTCTGCATAACCATCATTAATCGTCCCAAATGAAGCTAAAATCACATCATAATGATCTTTTTGCACTTCTTTCAAAGAATGTGCAATTACACATTCTAATCGCGAATCGCTTAGCTTATTTGCAATACTTTGTGCCAAATAAATCTCATTTTCAATAATTAATACTTTCATTTTTGCTCCTCTGTGTGATAGATTCTGCTCATTATGCCTCCTTGCCATAGTCTTGCCAATCAAAAAAGCCCATACTCACTTGTGCTTGCACACACACCCCTTCTTTACGCCCTACAAACCCTAATCCCTCTGTAGTTGTTGCCTTAATATTAATGCGCGTTTGTGGCACTTGCAAAATGCCCGCTATGGATTCACGCATTGCTTTTTTATGGGGAGCAATTTTTGGAATCTGTGCCATAATGCTTATGTCTGCATTATGAAGCTCATAACCTATGCTTTGAGCAAAAGTGTAGATTTCTTTAAGAAGTATCTTTGAATCTGCTCCTTTGTATGCTGCATCAGTATCAGGGAACCACTGCCCTATATCACCCCCACCAATCGCCCCAAGAATAGCATCACAAAGAGCGTGCAAGGCAACATCACCATCACTATGGGCTTTAAAGCCAAAGGGGGATTTGATATACACACCCCCAAGCCACATTGGTTTATTCTCTTCAAATTCGTGTATATCAATACCGCTACCTACAAATACTTTTTTGCTTGGCGGGGTAAGTCTTGAAATATGAAAAGATAAATCGCTTCCAAAAGTGAGTTTATTCATTAATAAGCTCCCCTCTACGAAGCCAACCCTCTTGCCTAATGCGTGAATAGCGGAGCTTTCATCACTAAAATCTTCTTGCTTGTCTAATGCCTCTTTTAACACACTCACCTTGCTTAATTGTGGTGTTTGAATAAGCTTTAGAGATTCTCTTTTGAGATAATGCCCCTCATAAAAACTCGTATCTGCCACAGATAAAAATGGCACGACACAATCAATTTGTGAATCTGCCCTCATTAATAAAAACATTGCCTCTATAACAGATTCTACACTATTCCACCGCGCCACATCACTCACAAGCACAAAAGGTGTATCAACAAATTTAAGGGCATTTCGCAAAGAATTTGCACGCGTATCACCACCTTGCACAATATCAAAAAACCCCATATCACGCATATAAATATAATCCTTGCTTGAGGCGGTAATAAGCACCTTTTTAAAAGTAAAATGCGCAGTTATTTTACGAGTGGCTACAAGCCACAATGGCTCTTCATCAATGCGAAGCCATTGCTTTTTGCAACTACAATCTGTGCAAAATCTCGTAGAATCTCCTGCTGCCATCATAACGAGCGTAACATCATCTAAAATCAAATCCCTATCTCACTTTGTTCCTTCAAAATAAAAATATTATTTTAGCATTAGAAAGCAAAAAATAAACTAAAATTGTTACTTAAATTCCCATATTATTTGAGTTCATTTTGAATATTCTGCATATATTTTGCAAGTTTAGATAGCGTAAATCATTCTAAATCATAGTTATAGAGAACTTACTGCTTAAAGGATTTTTATGAGGACATTATGGGTCAAACAACGCGCAAAAGATAGCATTCGCACACAGCTTCACTATGCAAAAAAAGGCATTATTACAAATGAAATGGAATATGTAGCAAATATTGAGAATCTCTCTCCTGCTCTTATATGCGATGAAATTAAGCGAGGAAGATTAATCATACCAGCAAATATTAATCATACCAATCTTGAGCCTATGGGGATTGGCATAGCCACACGCACAAAAATTAACTCAAATATCGGTAGTTCCCAGCTTGCAAGCTCCATTGATGAAGAAGTGGAAAAAGTGAAAATCTCTATCAAGTATGGTGCGGATACCATAATGGACTTAAGCACCGGGGGGAATCTTGATGAGATAAGAAGCGCAGTTATTCAAGCCTCAAGTGTGCCTATTGGCACGGTGCCGATGTATCAGATTCTCTATGATGTTAAAAATGATGTTTTAAAACTTGATATTGATATGATGCTCTCTGTTTTAGAAAAACAAGCCAAGCAGGGCGTGAGTTATTTTACAATTCATTGTGGCTTTTTGCTTAGGCATATGCCTTTTGTTGCAAAGCGCAAAATGGGCGTTGTTTCACGCGGTGGAAGTCTTATGGCAAGCTGGATGATGCACTATCATAAAGAGAATCCATTCTATGAGCATTTTGATGAGATTCTTAAAATTTGCCAAAAATATGATGTATCGCTTTCTTTGGGGGATTCGCTGCGTCCGGGCTGCTTAGCTGATGCAAGTGATGAAGCACAATTTGCAGAACTCAAGGTGCTTGGTGAGCTTGCTAAAAGAGCGTGGGAAGCTGATGTGCAAGTGATGATTGAGGGTCCCGGGCACGTGCCACTTAATCAAATTGAGCGCAATGTGGAGCTTCAAAAACAATACTGCAATCACGCGCCATTTTATGTGCTAGGACCTTTGGTTACAGATATTGCCGCAGGATATGATCATATCGCAAGTGCTATTGGTGCGTGTGTGGCAGCGTGGAAGGGCGTAGCGATGCTTTGTTATGTAACACCAAAAGAACATTTAGGATTGCCAAATGCTAAAGATGTGCGTGAGGGAATCCTCGCCTATAAAATCGCTGCACACGCTGCAGATATTGCGCGTGGGCGCATAGGTGCGCGAGATAGAGATGATGCGATGAGCGATGCGCGATATGCCTTTGATTGGAATAGGCAATTTGAACTCGCCCTCGACCCAGATAGAGCGCGTGAATACCACGATGAATCCCTTCCGCAAGATGTTTTTAAAGATGCAGAGTTTTGCTCAATGTGTGGTCCAAAGTTTTGTAGCTACAAAATCTCACAAGATATTTTCAAAGCTCACAATAAGCAACCTTCACTTGAAATAGATTAATACAAAGGAAAGAAAATGCAACTTTTTGTGTGTCTCGTGCATTATACAAAGCCCCTTGATGAAGTCCTTGCGCATTTAGATGAGCATCGCGCCTATCTTAAAAAAGGCTACGAAGAGGGGTTTTTACTCGCTTCTGGTCCTAGGATTCCAAAAGATGGTGGCATTATCATTGGCAAGTTTGCAGATAAAAATGCTGCCCAAGCATTTGCTCACAATGATCCCTATACGCAATTACAACTTGCCAAATATGAGATTTTGCTTTTTGAACCCGTGCTGCACGCAGAGATTTTGAAGGGCTTTTTAAACACATAACTTTATCGTCTCATAACAAAAGCTATGCAACCTTAAGATTCTAGTATAGTCTTAAAATGTATTGCTATTTTTTGTATTTAAATCTTATTTTAAGCTAAGAAAAATTTCACACCACACTTTTTATAAAGCTTAACGCATCAGCGAATACTTGCTCCTTATTCATCTCATTAAAAA
>NZ_JAFLSB010000058.1 GCF_022511165.1 Helicobacter sp.
GGGCGCAAAAGTGTATCCCCGTTTTTTATATCCCTTATTTTTATCTTGGACGATGTTTGGTAACCATAGACAATCTTAAGCTTGAATCTCTAAGCTATGTTTGGGCATTTTTTGCAAATAATAAGGAAGTTATAAAACTTGCCACAATATATCAGCCTATTAAAGGAGCAAATATGGTTTTAAGTGGCTATCCTAAAATGGATTCTTTAGCATATTATCTTAAGCACACTCATTTGCATAAAGATTCTAGGCTTAAAATTATTATCGCTCCACATCATTCAATCTATGAGGCAGAATCTGCAATAGGTGCATTTTTGAAATATTATGAGATATTGTATGAAGTAATGGTAAAAAATACAGATATAGATTTTATCTTTCGCCCTCATCCATTGCTTTATAGCCAACTTGCCAAAGAGGAATTTTGGGGAGAGCAAAAAACAAAAGCATATTTTGATAAAGTGTGTGCCTTAGATAATGTTACTTATTCTGTGGAGGGTGATTATATGGAGGTTTTCGCTCACTCCTCTGCACTTATACACGATTGTGGTTCATTTATGGCAGAATACCTCTATACCAATAAACCCTGTGCTTTTATGTATAGAGATAATTTAGATACACAAGTGTGCTGGAATGAGTTTGGGCGTAAATGTGTGAATGTGCATTATAGTATCTTTAATGCCAAAGATATAGATGATTTTATAGAATCTGTGCGCAATGGACAAGATAGTTTAAGAGAGCAAAGAGAAACATTTGCGCGCAATGAAGTGATGATATATCATCCTAATGCCACGCAAAAAATTTATGAATATTTGGCACATCAACTCTGTATTAATAAATAGCAGACATTTATATATGGGGTGGTCTTTGCGCACATTTTTAATCTCTTTTTTATAAAGAAATAGTCTTAGGGATATGCTAATTCTCTATAAAAAGGCATTTTAAGCTAACTTAAGCTTTGCAAATAATCCTGCAAAGCGTAAGCTTCATTTATATTGCTATTTTGCATTTCTTTGATTGCTTCAATCGCCACACGTGCAGCAGAGAGGGTTGTAAAATAAGGAATAGAGCTTTTTATAATTTGTGTGCGGATAAGGTGTGTATCGCCCTTATT
Source organism: Helicobacter sp. (assembly GCF_022511165.1). Lineage (GTDB taxonomy): Bacteria > Campylobacterota > Campylobacteria > Campylobacterales > Helicobacteraceae > Helicobacter_C. Next base: position 1,112 of record NZ_JAFLSB010000058.1, read on the forward strand.
TGAGTGATGATCGCTAGTATTAATAGCAAGACTAATTTGATTATTTGTCATTTTATCAATGATATTTGGACGCCCTTCGCTTACTTTGAGAATCTGTGAAGATTGTATATGATTTTCACATAAAGCTTGATATGTCCCTTCTGTGGCGCAAATTGAGAATCCAAGCTCAATAAATTTACGCGCAAGTTCTACCCCCTCTTTTTTATCAGCATTGGCAAGTGAGAGGAAAATCTCGCCTTGAGTAGGTAGAGCATTTTTACACGCTAATTGACTTTTTGCAAAGCTCAAGCCAAAGCTTTTACCAATCCCCATTACTTCACCTGTGCTTTTCATTTCTGGTCCTAGTGAAAGCTCTGCTCCCACGAGTTTATTAAATGGAAACACAGATTCTTTAAGGCAAACATAGTGCAAGGCTTTTGGCTTAAAGATATATGCGCTAAAATCGACTCGATGATATTTATCATAAAAGCAAAGTGCTTCATAAAGTATGCCTGTAGAATCTGCTTGTGAATCTTGCGCTAATTGATGTTGTGGATTGTGTGAAGGAGTATTTTTAAGGCTATGATTCCACATTACTCTTGTGGCGACTTTTGCTAAAGGAATGCCTGTTGCCTTGCTCACAAAGGGCATCGTGCGGCTTGCGCGAGGATTGACTTCAATGAGATAAAGTTCATTATTATAAATCGCATATTGCACATTCATAAGTCCTATTACGCCAAGCTTGAGTGCAATTTTTGCAGTAGTTTCTTCAATCTCATTGAGCATTGCTTGAGAAATGTTAATGGTTGGAAGTGAGCTTGCACTATCACCGCTGTGGATTCCTGCTTCCTCTATATGCTCCATAATTCCCCCAATATACACATTTTGTCCATCGCTAATACAATCCACATCAAGCTCGATAGCATATTCAAGGAATTTATCAATAAGCACAGGCGAACTATCACTCACTGCAATGACTTCGTCCATATAGGTTTTAAGCTCCTCATCATTAAAGACAATCCGCATAGCGCGTCCTCCAAGCACATAGCTAGGGCGCACAAGCACAGGAAAGCCGATTTTATTGGCAACAAGATAGGCTTGCTCTTTTTCAAAGGCAATGCCATTTTGAGGCTGTTTTAGTCCTAGCTCATTTACAAAATGCGCAAATTTTTCCCTATCTTCAGCAATATCAATCACTTTTGCGCTTGTGCCAATAATGCGAGCATTAATTTTATTGAGCGAATAGGCGAGTTTAAGCGGCGTCTGCCCTCCTAAATGCACAATGATACCATCAGGCTTTTCGCGTTCAATCACACTGCGCACATTTTCAAAAGTGATAGGTTCAAAATACAGCACATCGCTTGTATCATAATCTGTGCTCACGGTTTCTGGATTGCAATTATACATCACACTCTTTACATCTAAATCCGCTAACGCAAAGCTACTATGCACACAGCAATAATCAAACTCAATGCCTTGTCCAATGCGGTTTGGTCCCCCACCAATAATCATCACCTTTGGGTTTTGTGCTGTGTTAGAATCTTGTTTGGTTTGGGCTATGGTTTGGAAATTACCAATGCTTGAGTAGAGATAGGGCGTGAGGCTTGGAAACTCTGCCGCACAGGTATCTACTTCATTATAGCAAGGCATAATGCCAAGCTGCATTCTTGCTTGATAAATTTCAGATTCACTGATGTCAAGCTTGTCGTTTATTTTAAGCAAATATGCAATCATTTTATCGCTAAATCCATAGCTTTTAATGCGCCGCATTATTGCGCTATCATTTAGAATCTCACTTGTAATATCTTTTTCGGCTTCTATGATTTCATAGATTTGATGTAAAAACCATTTATCAATCTTGCATAAATCATATATTTCATTTAAGCTCATTTTATGCCTAAAGCCCTCTGCGATATAAAGCAGACGATTTGCATTTGGGCGACGGATTTCTTTTTTAATCATTTCTATATCATTACTGATAGGATTAAAGCCATAAATGCCTATCTCTAGGCTACATAGGGCTTTTTGCAAGGATTCTTTAAAAGTGCCACCAATAGCCATTACTTCACCGATAGATTTCATACCTGTGGTGAGGGTAGAATCTGCTTTAGGGAATTTCTCAAAAGTAAAGCGAGGGATTTTTGTAACAATATAATCAATGCTTGGCTCAAAACTCGCTGGTGTGTGAGTAATGTCGTTTTTTATCTCATCAAGGCTAAAACCTACTGCAAGCATCGTGGCGACTTTAGCGATAGGATAACCTGTGGCTTTAGAGGCAAGGGCAGAGGAGCGCGATACGCGTGGATTCATCTCAATAACAGTCATTCTGCCATTTTGAGGATTAATCGCAAATTGCACATTGCTTCCACCGGTATCTACACCGATTTCACGCAAGATTTTAAAACTTGCATCGCGCATTCGCTGATATTCTTTATCTGTGAGTGTGAGGGCTGGAGCGATAGTAATAGAATCTCCTGTATGAACGCCCATAGGGTCGAGATTCTCAATACTGCACACAATGATACAATTATCATTTTTATCGCGTATGACTTCCATTTCATATTCTTTCCACCCAAGCAGAGATTCTTCGATAAGAATCTCATTAATTGGGCTTGTTTCTAAGCCATTTTTTGCTACGGCTTTAAATTCATCAATATTATAAGCTACGCCACTCCCACCACCTGCAAGAGTATAACTTGCGCGTATAATGAGAGGAAACCCAATCTCCTTTGCAGCATTGAGGGCTTCTTCTTCTGTGTAGGCATAACGCGATTTAGGCAAGTCCATACCAATTTTTAACATCGCTTCTTTAAAAGCTTGTCTATCCTCACCTTTTTTGATTGCCTCTGGGTTTGCTCCTAAAAATGTGATGCCTTCTAGCATACCCTTTTCAAACATTTTCATTGCTACATTGAGTGCGGTTTGTCCTCCCATTGTGGGAAGTATGGCATCGACTTTTTCTTTAGCAATGATATTAGCAATAATTTCCTCTGTGATAGGCTCAATATAGGTGCGGTCGGCAAAATCCGGATCTGTCATAATCGTAGCAGGATTGGAATTAATCAGCACAACTTTATAACCAAGAGATTTGAGCGTTTTTACCGCCTGTGTGCCTGAATAGTCAAATTCACAAGCTTGCCCTATGATAATAGGACCTGAACCAATGAGTAAAATTGTTTGAATATCGGTGCGTTTGGGCATAAAAATTTTTCCTTACTTTTGGGGCATAAAATTGTGCGATTGTATCTAAAATGTGCTTAAACATTGATGGAGTTTCAGGGGTTTTGTATAAATTTTATTGTGGGTTGTGTGAGTAAAAGGCTGTATTAAAACACAATGGTTTTATTGCCATAGACAAAGATTCTATCTTCAAGAGCAAGATTAAGAGCGCGAGAGAGGACGATTTTTTCAATATCGCGCCCAGCTTTTTGCATATCCTGCCAAGAATAGCTATGATTAATATGAATCACATCTTGTGTGATAATAGCCCCCTCATCAAGATGCTCATTCACAAAATGCGCAGTTGCACCAATAAGCTTTACACCCCGCTCATAAGCTTGTCTATAAGGATTTGCACCAACAAAAGCAGGAAGGAAACTATGGTGGATATTGATGATTTTGTTTTCAAAATGATGCACAAAATGCTTACTCAAAATCCTCATATACTTTGCAAGGACAAGATAAGAGGCTTCAAAGCGAGAAATGACTTCTAAAAGCTTTTCCTCGTGCGCCTCGCGCTCAAGATTCTCTGTTGGGAGATAAAAAAATGGGATATGAAATTTTTGTGCAAGGGGTTCTAGGATATTGTGATTGCTTATAATAGCTTGTATATGTGCGTTTAGCTCCCCACTATCGTGGCGCAAGAGTAAATCCCCCACGCAATGATTTTCTTTTGTGCAAAGAATAATGATATTTTTCTTGCATACAGGTGCAATTTTGAGTGTGCTATCAGGGGGCAAAGTTGCCTGAAGTTTTGTATAAAGCTGTGTATCATTTGTTTTGCCACTCACTTGTGTGCGCATAAAAAAACGCTCACTCTCTTTATCGACATACTCATCATTGCGCTCAATATTCAGCCCTAGCTCATAAATCACTGATGAGATATGATAAACTAGCCCCTTTTTATCTGGCGCACTAATAAGAATCACACGTTGCATATAGGGGATTGGGTTAGCACTTGGTGGATTCATAATGTAGCTTTGAGTTGCGGAGATAAAAGTGAAAGAATCTTGGTGTGTGCTGTCTCTAAAAACTTATCCATATAGCTTTCAAGTTTATCTTTTTTAAGCCATATTGCCTTTTCAACGCCTGTTTCTTGCTCTAGGGCGTGAATGGCTTCTTGTATTGAGGCAACTTTATCAATTAGCCCTAGCTGCTGTGCTTTGTGTGCAGAAAATACCTTGCCTTCTGCAAATTCGTGATAATCTGTTACTTTAAGCTTTTCTTTACGTGCTTTTAATACATCATTTCTAAAAAGGGCATATTGTTCTTGGAGGAGATTTTCAAGAAATTGCCTCTCACTCTCGCTCCATTGGCGAGTAGGAGTGCCTATTTCCTTATATGCTCCTGCTTTTATACCTTGCTCTTTAATGCCAATTTTATCCATTAGCTCTTGTATATTGAATCCACTAAAAATCACACCGATTGAGCCAATGAGCGCACCGCGATTGGCATAAATTTCTTTAGCATACATACCTGCGTAATAGCTTCCGCTTGCCATTGAGCCTTGCACATAAGCAATCACAGGCATTTTTTGCGAAAGTGCATATACCATATCAGCAATTTCAATACTTGCACCTACTGCTCCACCCGGAGAATCAATAATAAGCAACACGCCTTTAATATTTTTGTTTTTTGTGATTCTCTCAATTTGCGCAGCAAAGCTTTCGCTTTCATAAATAGGCATATTGAGATAAAGCTTAGCAAGATTTGGGGGATTTGTATCGTATTCATCACCGCTTGGCAAAAGGAAAAAAAGGAGAATAACTATAAAAACTAATGCCTTAAAATATTTATTAATAAAATCAAGCGGAGCAGTAAATATACGAGCAATATTACGTAAATCTTCCATAATATATAAGCCTTATTTGTCTAAAGTATAGCGATACATTCAATCTCTACAAGGGCATTTTTGGGCAGAGTTTTTACCGCGATTGTGCTTCTAGCAGGTTTATGTGTGCCAAAATATTGTGCATAGACTTCATTGAGGGCATTAAAGTGTTCCATATCACTCAAAAACACGCTTGTTTTAATTACTTTTTGTAAATTACTTCCTGCAGATTCTAAAATAGCTTTTAGATTTTCAAGCACTTGCGTGGTTTGGGCGACTATATCGCCATTTATAAAATCTCCTTTTGGCGTGAGGGCGATTTGCCCTGAAGTGTAGATAAGTCCATTATAAATACGAGCTTGAACATATGGACCGATAGCTTGAGGAGCATTGGGTGTATTTATAGCTTGACTTGTTTGCATTAAGAATCCTTAAAGAGCAAAAATTAAGCTATAATTCTAGCACAAAAGTCTAAATCACAGGGAGTAAAGATGCGGATAAAAAGTGCAGTTTTAGCCATAGCTGTAAGTGCAGTGATGATGCGAGCGGATAATATGATACTTGATTTTGAGACTATAGCGCGTATAGAGCTTAATCTTAAGCCCAATCAAACATTGATGATAGATCATAAAAGGGGCGTGTTGCTTGGCATTATGGAGGTAAGCCCAAGTGGGGCGATTAAGCGTCTGCCTGTCCCAAAGGAATTGCTTGGTAAAAGTGAGGCTGATGTAATGGGTGGTGGAACAAAAGAGCAATATGAGAGAGAAATGAGCAATTTTGGTGGCTCACAAACAACTATTTACCATAAAAATATTAAGGGCAAGGCAAAGATTCCAACTGGAAAAGAAAAAGGCGTGGAGAATCTAAAAGCAGGGACAAAAAAAAGAGAGGGTGAGATTGAATGGGATAAGAGCAAGATTATCTATGAGCAGCAAGAGGAGGTGCTTGATATTTCACGCTAGGGCATAAATACTAGGTAAGTGCAAGTCAAGGGAATAAACAATGGAATATAATTCTTTAAAAACGCAAAAGGAGTAAGAAATGAAGCATAATCCCGAGATTCCAGCGGGGGAGGGGGAATACACCTCTTTAGCAGATTTATCCTCTCAACACCTCACAGATTCTACGCATACAAATACATCTCCCAAAACTTATCAAATTAATAATAACGATACAGATTCTTCACAATCTCATAATAATTTAGAATCTTTCCACCTTTTTAATACTTCACATTCCTCTTTGGTTCTTAAAAGTCTCTTTCACAAATACTCTTTTTCATCATTATGGCATTCCTTTCATTCATTATTCACTTCTCCTAAAGATATAAAAACCTACACACGTTATAAAGATATTTCTCTCTTTGCTATTCTTAATATCTGCTTCTTAATTTGTGTTTATACCCCCTTTGCTATATATAGCAGTGATATGTCACAATTTGATGCTAAAGATTCTCTTAAAACCCTTTGCATATTGTGTGGATTCTTTATTTTTTTTGCACTTGTGCTTGTATATATCACAAGTTTTTTGTATAGAAGTAGATTTTTAAAACTCGCTACTTGGAGCTGGAGTATTCTTTTAGTGATAGGCATCATTGATACCTTTATTTTCACAGGGGATTATGGAGTAATGGATAATTTTATCTTGCAAAATCCTACTTTTGTGGATTCAGATTTTCGAAAGTCAAAGATACCTCACGCTATTTTTACTTTTATATTGAGTGTGGTGATTGTGGCAATAGTATTTAAATACCTCAAAAGCATATTCCAAATCCTTTTTATCACAATTTTTCTCTCAAGTGTCGTATATGGATATAAGATACTTCACACTCAAGGAGACGCTCTCATACAAATA
>NZ_JAFLSB010000059.1 GCF_022511165.1 Helicobacter sp.
TAGCTATGAGGGGGCTTTTTGCCTTGTAGATTCTAAAAGTGCGCAGGGAGGGGGCTCTGGAAAGCATATCAACCTAGAAGTGTTACGCTCACTCAAGGAGCAATATTTGTGTGTTGCAGGAGGGATTAATCCACATAATATTGCGGATTTTTTGCAGTTACGCCCTGCTTTGCTTGATGTGAATTCGGGTATAGAATCTGCAGCGGGGAAAAAGGATAGAGACAAATTTCGTCTGCTTCTCTCTCATCTCAATGCCTCCATATCCTCGCAAAATAAAATTAAACCTCAAAAAAGCACTCAACTTTAGGAGATTAAAGAATGTATGCTTCACCCATAACTCACTCTCAATCCCCTAAACACTCTATGCTTTTAATCACTCGTGTTTGCGTGCTAATCATCGCGCTTTTGCTACTTTGCACCATAGCGCGTGGGATTATGGTGGCGCATTTTTTACCTCAAAATTTATGGCAGGAGCATTTTAGCGATTTTTGGGCGATGTGGATTGTGGGATTAAAACTTGATATGCGAGCCATTAGTGTTGCTATGCTTATTTTTATAGCACTTCATTATCTTTTAGCAATAATGTATTTTGTTTTTAACAAAAAAGTAAGGGGGGGGGCATACACAAACTGATACCCTAAGTCCGCGCCCTCACCTTAATAGAATCTCTCATAAAATCCGTTTTCAAATCTCTAGAATCTGCACACAAATCTACGCTTTTTTACCTCAATTTTATGCCTTTTTGCTTGGTTTTATCTTTATGGTGGCTGCGATTGTTAATTTTTATTATTTTCGCACTTATGGAAACAAAATTGATATTTTTATTTTTGGGTTAAAAGATGATGATACATTGGCTATTTTTGAGATTCTATGGCGGGATTATCCACTTATACTTGGCATCATAAGTGCTATTGCTTATGGAATCTTTACGCTTTTTCTCTATAACATCTCACATCAATTTTTCTCTATCTTTACAACATTACAGCCCTTTTTACCACACTTTCGCTTACGCGCTAAAAGTGCTATCACTCTTATCAGTCAATTTTTATGTATCATATTGCTTATTATTGGTGCGCGTGGCTCACTCGGGACATATCCTTTGAAAGAAGATAATTATCGTATTTCTACTTTGCCTATTTTTAATCATCTCGCTACAAACCCACTCTTAGCGCTTGATTGGGCGTATAGTAATTATAAAGCAGATGCACATATTTCTCCACCTTCAGCCCAAAGGGGAGAGGCATTGCAAGAGGCACTTTTCCCATTACTGCGCCAAAGTCCATATTCTATGTTTTTAAAAGATAATCCCCCTCATATTGTAGTGAATCTTATGGAGAGCTTTGGCAGCAATATGCTTATCTATGATGAACTCCCGCATAATGACTTACTTGGCGCATTACGAAAGCATTTTGATGAAGATTTTGTATTTTTTAGATTTTTATCTGGGGCAAATGGCACACTTGCCTCATTTTTTATGCTTTTTTTTGATAGCCCTACTCCTCTCTCAAGAGGCTCTGCAAAAACTACTTCTTTGCCCTATAATCCATTTGCTATATACGCAAATGCAGGATATGAGGTGATTTATATTACTTCAGGATATGAAAGTTGGCAAAATACAGGGGATTATATGAGAATTCAGGGGGTGGGGCATATCTATGACGCCCTCCATCTTATGGAGCGTTTTCCACAAAGCAAAAAAGATAAAAATGCCTATGGGATTCCTGATGAGTATGCCTATAAACTCGCATTTGAGATTCTAAGTAATGCACAAAAGCCCACATTTATTGCTATACTCACCACAAGTAACCACCCGCCCTATCATCTCCCACATACCTACGCACCAAAGCCTATTACTTTGAGTGAAGCAATCAAAGCAAAGGCAAAGAATAATGAAGCAAAGCAAAAACTTCAAACCTCTATGACTCTCTATCAATATGCCAACAATGCCTTTGGGGAGTTTTTAGATAGAATAAAAGATTCCGCACTAAAAAGCAAAACCATTATTGCTGCAACTGGAGATCATTATGTAAGAGATTTTAGCTCTAATCCAAGCACCGATAAAGCTATCGCTTATGCTGTGCCTTTTTATATATATGTGCCACAAGATTATGCCAAGGCTATACATTATGATTCTACTCGTATAGGCTCACACAAGGATATATTTCCTACACTCTATGAGCTAAGCCTCTCTCATACACAATATATGAGCGTAGGTGGGCGCAATATACTTGCAACTCAAGATAAAGCACCATATGCTTTTGGCTACAATCAAGCAGCTTGGATTGACAAAAAAGGCATTTATCCTATCAATGAAGCGGTGGGCTATATGTGGGGAGATTCTCAAAAAGGCTTTGGACTACTCTCAAGTGATACTCAAATCGCACTTTCGCCTCAAAAGAAAGCCTTTGGCTCTAGCCTCAATGAACTTTTTGCTTATGCTATTGCGTGGAGGATTTTTAATCCTAACCCACAAGAGCAGCCATCTTCTCACTAGATTTATAAGCTTTGTTTTGATTTATTTCTCTTTTATCTCACGCTTTGCTTTATTTGCTTTACTTTTACTTTGATTATAGATAATGCCTCATAGAATCTTGCATCTTCTTTTCAAAGGATTTGTATGAAAAAAATATTTCTTGCTTTGCTCTTGCTTCTTTGGAATAATGTGCTTTTTGGCGCTTCTAAAGAGCTTTCTCTCATAATGGCTGGTGATGCGCTTTTGCACGCTTCTGTATATAATGATGCAAAAACTGAAACTGGAAGCTATGATTTTAGCTCAATGCTCACTGCACTCAAAAAAGTAAGAAACTATGATTTGGCTTTTTATAACCAAGAAACAACTCTTGGGGGAGTAGAGTTAGGCTTAAGCACCTATCCTACATTTAATTCACCCCAAGAATTTGGCGATAATATGCTCTCTTTGGGCTTTAATCTCATCTCTCTTGCCAATAACCACTCACTTGATAGGGGAGAAAAGGCTGTGCGCAACTCTTTGGCGTATTGGAAACAAAAGCCGGTGCTTACTGCAGGAAGTTATGAATCTTTTGAAGACCGCAATCACTTAAGGATTGAGAAAAAAAATGGCATTACCTATGCGCTCTTAGCTTACACTTATGGCACAAATGGTATTCCTTTACCAAAGGGAAAAGAATATCTTGTCAATGTTTATACAAAACAAATGCTTAAAGATGATATTGAGCGCATACGCGACAAGGTAGATTTTCTTATTGTATCGATGCACTGGGGGATAGAGTATGATTTTACACCCTCTCAAGAACAGCGTGATTTAGCACAATTTTTAGCAAATTTGGGCGTGGATCTTATCATCGGCACACACCCGCACGTAGTGCAGAGTGCAGAGTGGATAGGCGATACATTAGTGTATTATTCACTAGGTAATCTTATCTCTGGACAAAGAGGCACAAACAAACGCATTGGTATGCTAGGAAGTGTAGAAGTTGTAAAAGTAAAAGATGGAAAAGTAAAGCTTAAAAATCCACGAGCAGAGCTTATCTATACTTATTATAATGCACAATTTAAGAATTTTAAACTCATGTGGTTTAATGAACTCAATGATAGCATTCTTCCCAACTATAAATCAATCTATAAAGAATATATGCACATCATCACACAGGGTAGAGATGATATTAAGGCTGGCTTATAATGCGCTCTTCTTTGAACTTAATTTGTTGATGGCATTCTTTACAAGTAACAGGATTTGTGGAGCGCGTAGCAAAGAGATGCATAGATTCAGTGAGCTTATGCTCTTTGCCCGGACATCCGCAAATATAATAGTAGTATTTCACTTCTTTGACTTCACAAGTTGCTCCACTTTCTACTTGCTCTTTGCGATATTTTTCAATCAGCATATCCTCTTGCATAATATGTGTGAGTAGCCAGTCTTCTGCAACAGTTGAAATCATCTCCTTAATCACTTCCATAGATGAGATGTGTTTTACCATACCTGCCATATCCGCTACAATCGTGCGGTGAATCTTCTTATGCTCCTCTAATCGTGGATAGCCAATAGCTGCCATATATTGCTCTTCATCTTTAAAATGTGTCTTCATATATTCAAAAAATTCTGTAATAATTCCTTTTACTTCGCCTCGTGTAGCGTGGCTATTGGCGATTTTATACACCTTGCGAGCAAGCTCAAATAGCTTTTGATGCTGTTGGTCAATAATCTCGTGATGAACGCTAAACTTATCACTCCACTTTGGCAACATAGCTAAACCCTACTTTACTTTACATAGATTATTCAATGAACAAACCAAAATACGATTATAATGCTTACTAGTTTAAAATAAAATTAAGATATATAATCAAAGTGAAAAGGCAAAACTCTTGCGATGATAAGGACAATATCCATATTGAGCAATGCTTTTCCTATGCTCTAAAGTCCCATAGCCTTTATTTTTGGCAAGTTTATAGTGAGGATAAAGCACATCTAATGCACGCATTTGCCTATCCTTACACACTTTTGCCACAATCGAAGCACACGAAACGACTTCAAGCAAAGAATCAGCTTTTACTAAAGTCTCTATTTTTAACCCCGCTTCTTGCAAATAATGCGGAATCTGCGCGTTAAAGGTTGTATTACCATCTATTATAATTGTAAAATTCCGCTCACACTCTCCCTTCCCTCTTTGCGCCCTATCTTTTATTTGTGCATTAAAATCTTTGCTTTTTTGCCCTAACATCTCTTTGCTTACCCCTAGAATCTGCTTTTTGAGCGCATAATCCCCAAGAGCAGCTAACACAGATTCTATACCCTTTCTCATCGCAGAGCTTAAACCATTTGCATCAATCTCCTCTGCGCTTATCTCACTCACAAAAAATGCCATCTTGTCCTTGTTTTGCGCTTCTTGCATTACCTCATAAATGCACTCTCGCTTCTTTGGGGAGAGTTTTTTACTATCTTTGGGCTTTAATGAATGAATAATATGAGCCTCCCCTATTACCCCTGCGACAAATAAACTCCCACAGAGGCAGCCTCTCCCTGCTTCATCAATCCCTGCTACCCACATAAATACTCCTTATACTTCAATATAGATTCCATACAAGCCAAATCGCGGATTCTTATTGTTTGTAAAGTTTTAAGAATCCAAGCTATTTTTCTCACTTTTTTCTCTTTTAAAGAAACAAATTGTAAGAACACCGCTTTAGTTTAAGCTTAAAATGATTAGAATGTGCGCTTTAATTGATATAAAAGGGGTAGTGATGAGTTCAACACGATATAAAGCCATAGGAGCTTTATTTGCAATACTTGCATTCTTTGCATTCAATGCGTGCAAAGATGATAAGCTTGTGGTGGCAACTGCGGCAAATTTTGCACCTTTTGAATATGTCGAGGGAAAAGAGTTTAAGGGCATTGATATGGATATAGCGCGCATCATTGCTCAAAAGCTTGATAAAAAGCTTGTGATTAAGGATATGGAGTTTGATTCTGTGGTTACCGCACTTGCAGGAGGCAATGCAGATATTGCTATTTCTGGCTTGACAATCAATCAAACTCGCGCAAAAGTGATTGATTTTAGCGATACTTATTTTAATGCCTCACAAATGCTTATTACACTCTCAAGCGATACGCGTTTTGATAGTGTGCGCACAAAAGAAGAGCTTATTGCTCTCCTCAAAGCAATCCCTGAACTTAGAATTGGCGTGCAAGTGGGCACAACGGGTTTATTTTATGCCAAAGGTGATGTGGATTGGGGATTTGAGGGATTTGCTAATGCTTCAGTAAGAGAATTCTCAAATGGCGCACTTGCAACTATTGCAATGAAAAATCATCAAATTGATGTGGTGATTATTGATGAAATGCCTGCGCGTGAGCTTATCAGGGCAAATAGTGGCACAAAACTCATTGAAATCGCGCTCACCGATGAAAAATACGCCATTGGTATCGCCCCAAATAATCCAAAGCTCAAAGATTCTATCAATAGCATTTTGCAAGAGATAAAGCAAGATGGCACACTTGAGCATATCATCAAGGCATACTACGCAGAGAAAAAGTAATGGAGTTTGCGCAAAAATATGCCCTTTTTTATCATCAGCTTATTACAAATGGAGGATATAAGCTCATTTTAGAGGGGCTTGGCACAACCCTACTTCTTGCTATTTTGGCACTTTGTATTGGTATTATCGTAGGCACTTTGGTTGCCATTGCCCTTACATACAAAAATCCCTCGCTTTTGCATAGAATCTTATGCGCATTTTTAAAAGCGTATGTGGGATTCTTTCGTGGCACTCCTATTGTCGTGCAACTTCTTTTTATTTATTTTGTGATTCTCCCTGCATTTGGATTAAAAGGTGTAAGTGCGCTTATTGTCGCAGTGGCAATCTTTGGCTTAAATAGTGGTGCGTATGTAAGCGAGATTGTGCGTAGTGGAATCTTAAGCGTAGATAGGGGACAAGATGAAGCAGCAAGAGCTTTGGGACTTAGTGCGAGGGCAAGTATGCGCTATATTGTCTTTCCTCAAGCTCTTAAAAACGCTCTCCCTGCGCTCTGTAATGAATTTATCACGCTTTTAAAAGAAACTTCGGTGGCAAACTACATCACCGTTCACGACCTTACCTATGCTTTTAAAAGCATAGGTGGAGCAAATTATGAATATATGTTTCCATATTTCTTTCTTGCACTCTCTTATTTGCTCCTTGTGATATGTGCGAGCTATTTAGTAAGAATCTATGAAAAGAGGCTAAGGGCAAGTGATACATATTAAGCAACTCAAAAAATATTTTGACGATAAATTAGTGCTAGATAATATTAATTTGCATATCAAAATGGGCGAAAAAGTCGTTATTATTGGACCAAGTGGCTCGGGTAAATCAACCTTACTTCGATGCCTCAATCTCCTTGAAAGCCCAAGTGAAGGGGAAATATGGCTTGATGATAAGATTTTATTTCCACAAAGCACATCAAGCTGGGATATAAATAAAGCCCGAAGTAAAATGGGAATGGTTTTTCAACATTTTAATTTATTTAATAACCTCAATGTCTTACAAAACCTCATACTTGCACCTACATTTTTAAAGCTCCTTAAGCAAGAGGAGGCTATTGCAGAAGCACAAAGGCTTTTAGAACGCATAGGATTGCTTGATAAGCAAGAGGTGTATCCCTCACGTTTAAGTGGTGGGCAAAAGCAGAGAGTAGCTATTGTTAGGGCATTAATGAATAAGCCTGAAGTAATGCTTTTTGATGAGCCTACATCGGCACTTGACCCTGAAATGGTGGGAGAAGTGCTTGATTTGATGAGAGATTTAGCCAATGAAGGTATGAGTATGGTTTGTGTAACACACGAAATGCGTTTTGCTAAAGAAGTGGCACATCGCATTATTTTTATGGAAAATGGGCGCATTATCGAGCAAGGCACACCCCTAGAGATTTTTGAATCCCCAAAAACTCCACGACTTCAAAGTTTTCTTAGTAAGGTAATGGCTTAGGATTTGATTAAGAATCCTTCAAGGATTTTTGCAAAATATCTTTTTTTGAATCTTAATGAAGTCTTTATTTTAACCCATACTTCGCTTGTTTTAAGCTTAGGTTTTAAGGGTAAGTAAGAAATTCTTGCGAATAGGCTTAAAATGTGTAAGTGTAATTTAAGGTTACACAAAATCACTTAGTTTTTTAAGATTCTAGAATCTACGCCTTAATTTACTAGATTCTTTTTTTTATAAGGGGGAGGGGCTTAAAAATGAAGTCGGTTCGATGATATACATCTCACTCCCCCTTAA
>NZ_JAFLSB010000006.1 GCF_022511165.1 Helicobacter sp.
AAAAAGTCTGTATTAAATTGATTATCCATTGGGCGAATATCAAGCAAGATAATTTTTTGCTTTTGGGCAAGGAGATGTGCGATAAATCCCTTAATGCTTGAGCCTACATCATAATGCACACTTGGCTTATGCTCTAATACCTTTCGCGCTCCCCAAATATCTTGTATAAAATATTGCCCATTTCCTCCACTCAAATCGCCCCCATTTTGTGCGTATTTATCACCAAGACAGAGATAATCCCACGCACTATCAATCTCAAATCGCTTATCTGTATTAAGGCGCGTATAATTTGCTTTATCTTGTGCAATCTCTTTTTGACTCATTTGGTTTTTGCTCTCACTTGCTATCGCCCACATCTTACAAGATAGCTGATAAAAAGGGCGCACAAGCTCTCTTAATATTTTTTCTGCCGATGATTTCTTTTGTTTCATTGCAAATCCTTTATCGAGTGAGATGTAGAGATTCTATCATTTTTTACCCCTTTTTGCCTAAATCGCCCGAATATAAGTAATATAGTCATACAGCTCATACCTGTAAAAATGACTTCCCCAAAGGAATTGAGCGCTTTTGTTTGTGAGAGGGTGAGTATGCCAAAGCTTATGCCGGTAGTGAGTGCTGAGAATAAAATCGCGTGAGTGGCACGAGAATCTTCTGTCTCTTTTATAGCATAAATGCCATAATCCACGCTTACTACAATTAAAATAAGCAAAGCAAAAAGGTGCATCATATTAAACACGCTATGACTTGATACAACACATAGAGCCATACTTAGAGGGAAAAGCACAAAGTTTAGGGCATTAAAAAATGCTTTCCCTACGCTTAAGGCAAGAGAGAGAAGCATTAAACAAAGTGCGAGGATAAGCACAATGAGCATAGGCTGATAAATCGCATCTGCTAAGCTATCCATAGTTTTTTGCAAAGAGCGTGATTCAAGACTAATGTGAGCTTTAGCAATGGATTCTAGCTCTTTGGTGTTCCATAGATTTGTAGGGGCTTGTTTATGTGCGATACTCTCTAAAAGCGTATTGGCTTGGGTGAGTTGCTCTTGTGAGAGCGAGAGTAGATAGTAGTATTGTGGGAGTTGTGAATCTCCTTCTTTGCGATAAAATCTAAGCCAACCTAAATCTTTAGCTAAACCACGCACAAAGAGCAAAAGCCCCTCTTTTTCTTGCGCTATGATAAGCACTTGTAACTCATCTTTGGGAGTAAGATTCTCAAAAAATGCCCTCTCTTCAAGCATTGCTTGATTTTGATAATCAAGTTTTGATAAGTCAAAATCAAGCTTCAAGGTGCTTAGGGCAAAAGCAAAGCCTATACACGCAAGAATTAAGAATATGATATTTGGCACAAGTGGCTTTTTGATTTGAGAGAGAGTATGGAAAAGCCGCGGAGGATTAAAACCTATGCGCGGATAGATAAAAGCAAAACTGATATAAGAGATACTTAGTGAAATCATCGCATAAAGCGAGAGTTGTGCTAAAAGTGGAAAGGGGATAAAAAGACATACGCCAAAGCCAATCATCGTAGTAAGATAGCCATAAAATACCGGACGATTAAAGGCAGGGCGAGGAGAATTGGCATTTGCATAAGCCCTTGAATGCGTGTAGAGACCAAAAAAATGGTGGTGCATCATATAATCAATGGCGATATTTGAAATACCCATACCAAAGCTTAAAGCCATAATTGTAACCTTTGGATACACTAAAAGTGTGAGCAAAATAGCGATTGTATTTGAAAAAATAAGTGTTAAAATTGTGCTAAATGTCAAAAATGGTATGCGGATAATCACAAAATAAATAATAATAAACACAAGCGATGCAAAGCCTAAGAGGAAATTTACTTCTTGCAAAATAAGATGAAGATTCTCTACGCCCATAAAATCAGGTGAAAAATAATGCAGAGTAGGGTAATCTTTTTGCAGAGCTTTAAACTCGCTTAATGTGCTTTGTAATGTAGAATCTTCGAGGTTTTCAAGCTCTGCTAAAAGCATTAGTCCATAATCCCCCGCACGCAAAGGCTCTGCTACGGGGAGATGCCCAAGAGAAGGTGCGAGTTTGCTCAAAAGCGGCTCAAAAACAGCAGGTTCAGAATCTACATTCTGCCCCTTTGGTGCAAGGAGATAGGCATCATTATGCGTTAAAAAATCATAAAATGAGACATAGAGTGATGGCTCATTTTTGCTCACAGAAATGATATGAGGCATCGCCATAAGGCGCTTTTCTACTTCTATGGCGATTTTATGTGCCTCTTCATCAAAGCCTTTAATGGCAATTGGCACATATTTTGAACTTGCAAAATATCTATGGGCTTCAATGACAAGTTTGCTTTCATTTTGCGGGAATAAATCAAGCACCTCTTGACTTATTCTCTCTGGCTGAAAAACCCACGCGAAAATGCCAAATACTGCAAGAAAAAGCAAGATAAAGAGAGCAAAGAGTTTTTTCCCCCACATTGCTACCCCCCTTCAATCTCTCCTAAATAATTTAGAAACTTCAAATCCTAGAATCTACAAAGCCCTTGATACGCCTCAAAGGAGACTTATTCTATGAATTTTGCTTTTATATCACTTAAAGGACTTTCTTTATTTTGCTAATAGATTGAGCTTAGATTTTAAAAGGATTTTCAACCACTTTTTTTCTATC
Organism: Helicobacter sp.; assembly: GCF_022511165.1. Taxonomy (GTDB): domain Bacteria; phylum Campylobacterota; class Campylobacteria; order Campylobacterales; family Helicobacteraceae; genus Helicobacter_C. The sequence continues at coordinate 2,643 of NZ_JAFLSB010000006.1, forward strand.
TATGATATAAGGGATAAGCGCCATATGTCTTGCGCGTTTGATTGCTACTTCTACGCGTTCTTGCCAACGTTTTGTGTTGCCTGTAAGACGTCTAGGCATAATCTTATAACGTTCTGAAAGTGAGTGCTTAAGCATCTCTATATCTTTGTAGTCGATAAATTCAAGCTTGGCTTCAGTGTATCGGCAGTATCGTTTTGAGTATTTTTTCTTTTCCATATTATGCTCCTTGTGATAATGTATTTTTGAAAAGATTAGAAAGGTATCTCATCTTCATCGATATTAATTTCAGGGATATTTTGGGTGTAATTTCCTGCTTGGGTATTGCCACCGCTATAATTCCCACCGCCATAATTTTGCGCTTGGTTGGGTTGTTGATTTGAAGTATTGCTCCCATAATCCCCGCTAAAATGAGTATTTTCTGCTGATGATTTAGAATCAAGCATTTGCATACTCTCTGCGGTAATGGTATGTTTGCTTCGTTTTGTGCCATTTTGGTCGCTCCAAGTCTCAAAGCTTAGTCGTCCCTCGATAAGCACTTTACTTCCTTTACGCAGATATTGATTGGCTACTTCAGCACTTCGACCAAAAAGCTTCACATCTACAAAGCACACTTCCTCACCTGGGCTCCCATCTTGTTTTTTAAATCGGCGATTGCTCGCTAAGCCAATAGTTGCTAAAGCACTTCCACTAGGCAAATATCGTAATTCCACATCACGAGTGAGGTTTCCTAATATAATTACCTTGTTATACATTGGCTATCCTTGTTTATTACGATTGTTGAGAATCTTCTTGTGTCTCTGTGGTTTGAGGCTCTTCTTTTGCTTTTTGAGCCTTTGGTTCTGGCTTGTTATTTGCTCTATCTACGAGGGTTTGCCAAGCTTTTTGCTCTTTTTTGTTTTCATATTTTATAACAATAAAGCGCAAAATTTCTTCATTAATGCGATAATTGCGCTCAAGCTCTTTGATTAATCGTGGCTGTGCTTTGAAATAAATCACATAATAGTATCCACGTTTATTCTTTTTGATTTCATAAGCAAGATTGCGCATACCCATATCAAGGCAAGTTTCAATCTCGCCACCATTTTTTGTAATCACTTCCTTGAAAAATTCAAGCTGTGTTTTAATTTCCTCTTCCACAAGCGTGGGCTTAAGGATAAACATCGTCTCGTATAATTTCATTTTTGCTCCTTTTGGTGTAACCGCCCTTTCCGCGCCCTCATAGCACTCACTAAACTAAAATGAGATAAGGCTATGAAATTTAAAAAGCTATAAGCTTTTGGCAATGAAAGAGCAAGGCATAAGGGTGGATTCTATCGTATCATTTCTTGAATTTTAATTAAACTCCACATTGATTGTTTTGATTTGCCTTTGCTCACTTCATATCGCCAAGTCGAGAGAAGCTCAAAAATAGCAATATATTCTGTTTCTCTAAAGCGGATACAATAGCGCGTCAAATGCTCGATAATATGTGTCGGCGGGGCATAGCCTAGAATCTCCTTTGCATCGGCTTTTCCATTGATTTTGATTGAGGCATAAAATAAAAAGAGTTGATAAAAAAATCGCTGAATCTCCGAAATCATTGCTATCTCATTCACGCCCTCTTCATAAATACTTTGCAACATTTCTATAAATGGCTTTTTGTCCATAATGGCATAGCAAAGCTCACTCACGCTAAAACTTGCTATGCCATCACACAGCAGATTCACATCGCTTGGCTCAATAGGCTTTCCCGCATAAATGACAAATTTTTCTAGCTCTTTTAAAGAAAGCGCGATGTCATTATTTTGTAATTCTAGGATATGTCTTAGAATCTTATCGTCAGTATTTAGCCCTAGCTCCTTGCTTCTCTCACGCATAAAGCCCATACATTCACTCATATTTGGTTCAAAAAATCGCACTTCTATAATGCTATTTTGGGGATTATCTTTGAAAATTTTTGTATTTTTAAAATACCCTGCGCAAGTTTTGCAATCTCTTGCATAGTCAGCATCTGTTTTATTTGGTGCTTGGTAATACTCGATAATAAGGGCATTATGGGGATTATGCGCAAGTGAGTGTAGATAGGTATCAATATCAGTTTTAGGGAGCTTATGGTTGATTTTTACAATAATCAGTGAGCTATTGCCAAAGAGTGAGCTTTGTGAAAGGAGGGCATTAATACTAGGTAAATGATACTCATCAAAATAAAAAGTTGTTTTTTCTTCACTTTTGAGGCAATGAGCAATCTTCTTACTATAATAGCCCACCAAAAAGCTATTACCATAAAGAAAGCTCACGCGCGGCGCAGATTGTTTTAAAAGCGTATCAAGTTGAGATTTATACATAGAGAATCCTTAAATGAATACATCAATCATATAAGGATTCTATCACAAGCAAACTTTTATTTATCAAAACCTTTAAAGCCTATCTCTATCATACCAACAAAGTCTTTTGAGTGAGGATAAACAAGGCTAGAATAGTCATTGCTTGCGCTTTGCAAATCAAAATATTTGCCTATAAGCCTCACATAATACATCGTGTTTTGCGTGATATGAGCAGAATATCCTATGTAAGCATTGATAGTGTAGCTATAATCTTTGATTTCTAGCGTAACATTATTTAAGGTATATTTGCCTATGCCAACCCAAGCATATCCAGCCCCATAATCCAAATATGAGTTTCCTAATGGGATATAGCCTTCAAGTTCCCCGCCTAGCATTGATATTTGTCGCTCTAAGCCACTTCCTTTGCCCACTGCTCCATTGTGTTTATTGTTTTCCAACACAAGATTTACAAAAAGCGGTGCATTTTTCCCTGCGATATTCACTCCAAGTTTTACATAATAATCAATAATAAAGAGATTATTTTTGTCTGTAATACCCAAATCATTTGCGTTTTGTGCTAATGTAGAGCCTCCACCTATGCGCCCACCTATTCCAATTTGCGCCCTCTGCCAAAACACACTTTTGCTTTCTAGGGCAAGATAGCCACTATAGCTTTTTATATCTTTGCCCCCAAAATTATCATACTGCCCACCTAAGCCAATGTGCCCATACACGCAAGAGTTTTTCTCACATTGCAGAGCATAAACAGAAGTGCTAAAAATACAAAAAAGACTAAAGAAAAAGATATTTTTCAACATTTCTAACCTCCATTTTTTATTGACTCTTAGGACTCTTGTCCTAAAAGGGCGTGGTTATTTCCACCAACCTTAAAGTAGAATTATGGTGTAAAGCACCGCTACTCATTATATTAATTTTTTATCAAATAATATTGATATAAATCAAATAAAATTTAAGATTCTATCACTTTTCCTTGTATGCGCCCACAGAGCAAATCGACTTCTGTAATTTCTACTTTTACGCGCTCAAAGCGCGAGAGTGATTGCAAAAGGGTAATTTTGACTTGTGGGAGGGTATCTAGAGCGATGCAGTGGGAGAGCTCATCTATCACAAGTGCCAAACATATAAGCGGCTTTTTAGAATCTAAAAGCTTTTTTGCATAACGTAACATTTTATAATGGTAAAATTCTTGCTCAATATGGCTTATTTGTTTTTCTTTGGCATTGATTTCACAAGCAATACCCTCTAATCCCTCAAGCAAAAAAGGCAGAGATTTTTTTTGGTGAAGCAGGGCTTTTAAGATTCTATGCACTACTAAATCGCTATATCGGCGGATAGGCGAGGTAAAATGCGTATAGCTTTCAAATCCTAGCCCAAAATGCCCTACATTATGCGTGCTATAAGTAGCTTTTGCTAAAGATTTAATGAGTAATGAATCAAGCACCTCTCTCAAAGATTCATCGCATTCTTTTTGGAGGGTGCAAATAATATGGTGGAGATCTTGTGTGGGAGGGAGGGTAAATCCTAGATTTTCAAGCTCCCATAAAAGCACCTTAGTGCGCTTTGGGGGCGGGTGGATTCTAAAAAGTGCCTTGTCTGCATAAGTTTCCAAAAATTTGGCACTTTCTTTATTGGCTAAAAGCATTGATTCTTCGATGATGCTATGTGCGAGCGTATGCTCTAACTCTCGCACACTCTGCACCTCTGCTTTCTCATCAAGGGTTAGAGCTATCTCTTTGGTGTGAAATTCATAGCCATTGCGCAATCTTTGAGCTTTGATTGCTTGCACATAAGGCACATACTCAATGAGCCATTTTTGAATCTTCTTTGGCAAGGCGGATTTTGTTTGAGTATTTGCACTTTTAGATTTTTTTAAAGGCGCAGATTCTGTAATCTTTGTAGAATCTGTGGGCGATGATGTGAGTATGCCTTTTTCTTGCAAAAAAGCCTCTATGCACTCATAGCTTAGAGTCGCTTGAGATGTAATGAGCGCTTCAAAAAGCGTAGATTTGCTAACTTGCTTCTTTTTATCAAAGGTAATTTGCCACACCATTACAAGGCGGAGTTGATTTGCTTTTAAAGAGCAAATGCCGCTACTAAGCTCAAATGGAAGCATAGGTATAACTTTGTGGGGAAAATAGAGGCTAAATCCTCTACTTCTTGCTTCTTTATCAAGCGCACTCTCCATACTGACATATTCGCTCACATCGGCAATTGCGACATAGAGTGTGCGATGTTTGCTATCAAAATAAATTGCATCATCGTGATCGCGTGCATTTTCTGGGTCAATCACACAAAAGGGTAAGTGGCTTAAATCAATGCGATGTGGATACATCTGCTTATATACTTCATCACCAAAAGCTTTGGCTTCTTGCAGGGCATTATGGCTAAATTCAATGTTTTGTGCGCTATGAAGCGCAATGTATTCATCAATGCGCGCATCTTCAAGCACCCCAAAAACCTCTATAATATTCCCACTTGCAATTTCTACCTTGACTACACAATGTGGTGGCAGGGCGCGGAGAGATTTTTGTGAGACTTGAAGTGGGATAGGCGATTGTGTGCGAAGCTCAAAAGCTTGGATTGTGCCTTTTTTCATTCTAAGTGTGGCGAGGACATAGGGTTTTGCGCGATAAAGCAAGGTAATAAAACGCGCTTTGCCTTGCTTTGTAAGTTTAGCAAGGACAATATCACCTTTAACAAAGCCATAAGTAGTGTTTTTATATGCTTTCTTGTGTGCTTGTTGTTTTGTGCGTTTGCTTTTTGTTTGAGATTCTGCTCTTCCTGTTTCAAGTAAAAAATCCTCTTTATGGGTGGATTGGAGGCTTTTGAGGAAGTATGTATGGGTAGAGGAAATATCAAGTGTGCCAAGGAGGAGTTGAGACTTAAGTTTAACTCGCGTCCCTTCACTCTCAAGCACATTTAAGTCTTCAAGTTGTTTGAATGCGTGAAGAAAAGATTTAGGAATATGTTTTTTATGTGTGCCATTTGCAATCAGTGCGTAAAAATAAATCATTTTAGATATGTATGTATCGCCAAAGCTTTAGAATCTCGCCTAATCGCTTAGGGGCAAAGCCTAGCTGCTCACAGCATACATTAAAACAAAAAGAATGTCCGGTTTGGCGTGAATGGATATGTCCGTGGATATTGAGTGAGCAATCAGCAAGTTTAAAAAGCTTATCGAGTATATCTCGAGTGGCACTAAAACGATCATTATGTTTGCGATTAAATACCGGAAAATGTGAAAACATAATGCGCTCACCCGCAATATCTTGCACAATGGCATTCAGGTATATATCTTCTTTTATCTTTGTTTTGCCAAATTCTTTATCAAGTTTTTTTATAATGGATTCTTTTTGCTCGATATTGAGTTTTAAGCCTTGTTGCACATACCAATTTTTGAGCGTCTTAAGTCTTTCAAAGCCTTCTATATCATTATTACCCACAATAAGCATTTTTGTACCTTTGAGTTTTTTGAGATAGGAAAATCCCCCGCTAAAATACAAATCTCCCAAATGCAATACATTATCTTTCTTGCGGACAGCTTGATTCCATAAATCCCTATGCAGTGCATAAAAATCTTTATATTGATGAGCCTCTGCAAATTGCAGGCGCGAAGGCTCTTTTTTCAGCACAGCTTTATGCCCAAAATGGCTATCAGAGATAAGAAAAGTATCTTCTGTGATATGAAAATTCATCATTTATCTTTCAATAGGAGTAAGGAGTCGCTTTGCGACATAGCCATTGATTTCACGCGCACCACTTGAACCTTGAAAAATATAGTGAATCTGCGCCCAAAGTCCATCTTCACTTAAAGAGATAATACGCATTTCTCGCCCAAGCGGAGCTTTTGCCACCACCGCAGCTTCTAAATGTGGCGCATTACGCACAAGTGCCACACTCACTTTGACTTTTGCATTAGGCTTTTGTGTCTGTGATGTAGTTTGTGTCTGTGAAATATCGACTTGTTTTTGCGTTTTTACTGGTGTTTGCTGTGTTTTTTCTTGTGTAGGAGATGCTGTATTTTGCGCTATATTGGGCGTAGGCTGTGTTGTTGGCGGGGTTTGAATAAGCGCACTTGTGATGATATAGCCCTCTTTATCAGCATAGCTAATCTTGCTCCACTTCCCGCTCTCTTCTATAAGATTCACGCTTGTTCCTTGTGGGAGTTTAGTAATAATTGGCGCATTTATATGCCCTTGTGTGCGGACATTTACTCCTCGCTCACTTCTAACAAAAAGCTTTTGGGGAAGCGTTTGTTGCGGCTTAGGCTGTGATTGTGGTTGTTGAGATGGTGTTGGTAGCGGAGGCTTATTTATAGTCTTTGGCGGCTCTTGTGGTTTTGCCTGTGTTGTTTGTTGTGGCTGTGCTTGAGCTATATGTGTTTTACCTTGAGTGGGGGCAGGGGTGTAGCTTACTGCAAAAAATTGTGCATTCGTTTGAGGCTTAGGGCTATCAAAAGAGAAAGTAATCATACCGCTAAAGGCATCTTTGTGGTAAAACTCCGCACGAAAAGTCTTTGCTGTGGTATCAAGGCTGTATTTAGGCAATAAGTCTTTTTTATAAATCTTCACGCCGCTTTCATTTGGTGATTCACTTGTTTGATTGGGCAAAACAAAGCCAATCACATTTACGCGATAATCGCTTAGGGATTCAAATTCTATACTTTCATTTTCACCCACATAAATAAGTGAGCCTATGGGAAATGTGCGCTTTTGCCCATTGATGAGAACATTCACACTTTTAAGGCTTGTATCAAAAGTGCGGTATTCGGGCAAAAGGGTGCTTAATGTAGTGGAACCATATTTAAGGGCAACTTGAGTTTGTGCTTGATTGAGTGAAAGTAAGCCTAGCAAATGGCTTTGGCTTTGTATATGGATATGTTTAAGCGACTCATTTTTGGGCAGAGGAAAATATGTGATATATGGGCGCAAGGTATTAAGGGGTAGGGTAATAAGCCCCTCAATATTTATTTCTAAAAGTGCAGGGGAGAGGAGCTCTTTTATCGTATGAACTTTGAGTTCAAAATCTCGCTCAAAGCCGATGCCAAGCTGTCCGAGCATTGATTCAATTGCAAGGAGATGATAATATACGCGTGTTGGCAAATCAAGCTCTTTGCTTGCTTCATTAGTAAGGGCGGGTTTGCCAAGCGAAAGAGAATAAAAAGTAAGCGCCCTTAGCTGCTCGAGATCATTTTTTGCTTTGGTGTGGGTATTATGTAAATGGTAGCGATGTATAGGCATAAGTAGATGCGTGTTAATATCTGCCACCATTTGAGTTGTAAAAGATTCTAATGCGCCATATTTAGCATTTTGAAGGCTTGATTGGTCAATGACCGAGCAGTTTCCCCAACGATTAGGATTCAGCAAATCATTGACATAAGTAGGACGCCAATACCCGCTCCCATCGTGCAAATGCAACGAAATATCAATGTGTGGATCTTTGAGGAGTTCTTTAATTTTTTGAATACTTGCATAATCAGGATCAGAAGCAGGAAGAGAGGCAAATTTACGATTCATATCGCCATATACACCGCGTGAGTTTGCAAACATTCCGTGCGGATTTACCACCGGCACAACCCACACGCTACCCTTTGTGATTTTGTAATGGCGCATAAAAAAATCACTCGCGTAGTATGCACCCGGCTCATTGCCGTGAATCCCGCCCATTAAGAGCAAAGTAGGAGCTCTTTTGTCGCCCTCATTGAGTTTATAAAGCGCAAAATCACGCACGAGATTTTCAGCAGACAAAGAGAGGGTAAAAATGATGCAGACAAAGAAAAAACGCATTATGCTCCCTTGATTTTAGCTAATTTTTGGTTTCTTTCTTCTTCCATTTCTTTATAGAGCATAGCGCAGGCTTTGGCGAGTTCGCGTATTTGCAGGATATACTCTTGCCTTTGAGCAACAGAGATTGCCCCCCTTGCATCAAGGATATTAAAGCAATGGCTTGCAAACATTGTATAATCATACGCTACAAGCGGGATTCTAGCTTGTAAGCAGTTTTGCACTTCTTTAGCATATTGTTCAAAGAGTGAAAAAAGCATTTGGGTATCAGCTACTTCAAAATGATACTTAGAAAATTCATATTCCCCTTGCAAATGTACATCAGCATAGGACATAGAATGTGCATTTGTAGAATCATTCCACGCAATATCAAAGATATTTTCCACCCCTTGAATATACATTGCTAATCGTTCCACGCCATAGGTAATTTCTACTGCCACAGGAGAGCAAGGGATACCCCCTACTTGCTGAAAATATGTAAATTGTGTTACCTCCATACCATCAAGCCATACTTCCCAGCCAAGCCCCCACGCGCCAAGTGTTGGGGATTCCCAATTATCTTCTACAAAGCGCACATCGTGGGAAGCTAAATCCAAGCCTAACATCTCCAAGCTTTTTAAATAAAGCTCTTGTATATGATTGGGGCTTGGTTTAATCAGTACTTGAAACTGATAGTAGCTTCCTAGGCGATTTGGATTTTCCCCATAGCGTCCATCAGTCGGGCGGCGAGAGGGAGCGACATACGCTACACTCCAAGGCTTAGAATCAAGGCTTCTTAATAAGGTTGCAGGGTGAAAAGTCCCCGCACCTGCAGGAATATCATAGGGTTGCACGATGAGACAACCTTGATTCTTCCAAAATTCTTGTAGCCTCAATAAAATATCTGAAAAACTTAGCATATCTCTCCTTTGTTAAGGCTGTGAATAAACATCATTTTGCCTTTTTGCACATTACAATGCTTTGCGACTACATCGCATTTGACTTTAAAGAGAAAGAAAAGTCGCTTATCTTCACACATATGCAAACATTCAAAATTCCCCATTCCTTTTGCTACAATCACATCGGCATTATCATAAATAGCTTGTGTTGGCTTATTTGCGTCTTCATAGACAAAGCCCGGACTCTTCACACCCGAATCAAGCAAGGTGCAATAGTTTTGTATGCTTTGTGCGAGGGGGTGAGATAAATCTTTAAGAGTCAAGTCATTGATGATAGGCTCACCGCGCAGAGCATAATATATCTGTAAATGCGGATAAATGCTTTTAAGTGAATGCAATAAAACTTCATCAAAGCAGTTTTCTCCGGCATTATCAGCGAGGTAGAGTAGGGTTTGTGCGTGTGTGAGTTGAGCGATAAATGGCGATAAATCAAAATATGCAAACTGCAGATTCTTCAAATCAAAATTTGTGTGCGTAAAATCAAAGTGATGCTGTGAGCCATAATCAATCACATTGCCTAAAATCGCTATCCTTATTGCCCAATCAAGTCGCCTAGAGATAGAATCCACGCTAAAGCTTTGAGTATGCAAATCTTTAGTGTGCTCTAGGGTGGATTCTAAAATTGGCGCAGGATAGGCTTCAAGGAGATTTTGCACAATGGCGTGAGCCTTTGTGATACTTGTGCGTTTAATTTCTAAAAAAGGGTCATCTAGATTTGCACTTTCTCTAAACGCCTCATATACGCTAATAGCAATTTGTGGGGGCATTAGATTTTTAGCCTTAAACGCATCGAGTATGGCATTGATTTTTTGCGCAATATCTACGCTATCACTTCTTTGTAAAAGGGAGCAGAGATATTGGACTTGATTTTGCAAACAAGTAAAACAAGCATTTTGAGCTATCATTTTGTCTCGGTCATATCAGTAACTTTGCCCCACATAAGGCGATACTTGCGCTTCATAAATTCTATTTCTTCGCGCGAACGCTCTAGCTCTGCACGGAGGGTTTCCATTGTTTTTTTATCATCATCATAGACTTCTTGCATTGAAATTAGCGCGTCTTTAAGGAAGCTATTTTCATTTTTAAAAGCACTAATGGTTTCATCTTTTGCCGCGACTACTTTATCGTGCAATCCTAAAATCGTAGAAATGGTTTTTTCTACAAATACTGGATCAATTTCTTTGCCACTCATATCTGCTGAAACAAGATTAGATTCTACTTTTTTAACCAATGCCCCAACGCCACTTGTAGCATCAACAAAGGTTTTATCTCCCTCTTTTTTACTCTTTATGCCTCCCTCATTGATAAGTTCTGTAATTTTGGCTTCGCTTAAGCCAGAGAGCTTAACAAATTCTGCTAATTCAACCCAAGTTGTTGTGTTTTCCATTAGCTCCTCCTCACCTCGATTTCAGCAGAATCAAGCTCAACTTTTTTTGCTTTCATCACGCGATCTTCTATAAGTTTTCCTGCAAGTTCATCATTTTTTAGGCTTAAAATTTGCATTGCTAAATATGCCGCATTAATCGCCCCAGCTTTGCCAATGCTCACGGTAGCCACAGGCATAGAGCTTGGCATTTGCACGGTGGAGAGGAGAGCATCAAGCCCATCAAGCGCCCCACCACTTAAGGGCACACCAATCACGGGTTTGCAAGTTTGAGAAGCAATCGCTCCTGCTAAATGCGCTGCCATACCTGCTGCACCGATGAAGACTTGTGCGCCGCGAGATTGCGCCTCTTTAACATAGGATTTTGTGCGTTCAGGTGAGCGGTGAGCCGAGCTAATAATCACTTCATAAGCAACATCAAATTTTTTAAAGACTTCGATACATTCGCTCATCACATTCCAATCACTCTTGCTCCCCATAATCACGCTCACAAAATCCATTTTTACTCCTTGTTATATTGCTTAAGTCGTGGATTCTATCATATTTGTTTTAATTTCAATCCTTATATGATTTCCCTTATCTATCCTCTTTTTCAATCCATTGCAGAATATGAGATTGTATCTGTGTATGGGCAATCACATCATTTTGCACTTCTTTTTTGGCAAAAAGCGCATTAATTTGTGGAGGGATTTTTACTCCTGCGCGCTCACAAATAGCCTCTATTGCCTCTTTATCGCCCTTGCATATTTTTTGCGTCATTCCCGCTTGAATCAAAGCTTCCCATACGCTTGGGGCGAATTTACTCCATTCTGCTGTGGCAAGAAAGATACTTTTTTGAATCTTACCCTCTTGTTGTAATTGCTGCGCCCCATAATAGGCTATTGCGCTATGTGGGTCAAGCACTAAACCTTTTGCAAAAGCTTGAGCAATGCTTTCTAGGCATTTATTATCATCGCAAGAGAGCGCGAGGAAGTCTTCTTGCACCATTGCAAGTTCATCTTTATTGAGGCTATATGTGCCTTTTTGAGCTAAGTCCTGCATACATTCTCTTGTGCGTTTTGCACCAAAGAGCGCATACAATACACGCTCGACATTTGAACTTTTTAAAATATCCATAGCAGGAGATTTGGTTTTAAGCAAGGTGCGAGAGGATATATCATATACGCCGCTATGTATAAAATCACTCAAAATATTATTTGCATTTGAGCTTACGACAAGCTTTTCAAGGGGCAAACCCATTTTTTTAGCAAAAAATGCACCCAAAATATTGCCAAAATTCCCGCTTGGCACGACAACAGAGATTTTTTCGCCTTGTTTGATGTGAGCTTTTTTTACAAGGCAAATATATGCCCAAAAATGATAGACAATTTGAAAAACAATGCGCCCGATATTCACAGAATTTGCCGCAGAGAGCGCGATACCTCGCTTATGCAAAGATTCTATAAATTGTGTATGAGCAAGCAGAGATTTGAGTGCATTTTGCGCATCATCAAAATTGCCTTGAATGCCTATTACCTTGCAATTTTTTGCTTCCTGTGTTGTCATTTGTAGTCTTTGCACATCGCTTGTGCCACCACTTGGATAGAGACATACCACCTTGATATAAGGCTTATTAGCAAAGCTTTGCAAAGTCGCAGGTCCCGTATCGCCACTTGTGGCGGCAAGAATCATATAGGTTTGATTAGATTGCGCGGCAAAAGCAGAGAGTAAAGCCCCAAAAGGTTGCAAAGCCATATCTTTAAAAGCGCGTGTGGGACCCGAGTAGAGATTAAGCATAAAGAGATTATCGCTTAAAGGCTGCAATGGCGCGGGATTTGTGGGGTTATCAAAGCTTGTATAGCATTGCAAAGCTTCCTGTAAAAGTGCTTGAGGAAGCCCGAGATTAAGTATCTCAAAGAGTTTGATACATAGCTCTTCATAGCTTAAATGAACAAAAGAAGCTATATCTTGCGCGCTTAGATTTGGGAGATTGCTAAAGGTATAAAGCCCTCCTTGCGAAGCCAAAGGATTGAGTATAGCTTCTTTGAAGCTTTGAGCAAAAGCGGGATTATCATCTCGGGTAGAGACAAAAGCGCAGGTATTCATAGGATTCCTTATGTATAAATTGCGATATAAAAGTTTTGCTATTGTAGCATACTCTAAGGAGCTTTTTTATCTTATGAGAGGGGAGTGAGGGTAAAATTTGAGTTTCTTAGAATTTTACTTTTTCTCCTTAATAGATTCTTTTTATAAGGATTGAGCAGAAATTCTTATAGATAGGCTTAAAATGCGCAAATATAATTTAAGTTTATATACAAAATTACTGAGTTTTGTTTTTTAAGATTCTAGAATCTAAGCCAAATGCAGAATCTAAAACATATTTTTTAGTTTTTCTTTTAGGGGGACAAGGGGGCTTGAATTAGGCGAAGTCGCTCCCCTTATCCCGTTCGCAGATATACCACTCACCCCCCAAACCCCCTACGACGCCTTTAATGTAGCACTGCGTGTATCATTGATTTTATTGTAATATAAGGATATACCTTATTGCTGAAACTACGCATAGTTTGCAAAAGATTCTAGATTCTTATAAATATTAAGGGGTAAAGAAAGCTTAAGGGTGCAAATATGGAGGGGGTTATAATAAAAGTTAAGGTAGTTCAAAAGATTGTGTATTGCCTCACAATGGGATATATTTCATTGTGAGGTATAAAGGCAAGGGAGAGCTTGCCTTTATGGTAGCCTTAAAAAGCTTAGAAAGTGAGGTTATAGCCCACTTGCACGATATAAGTGCGGAGTGAAGCTGTTGCATTTTGTCCGGGCATTATGCTTGATTCATAATCATATGCCACAAGTGGAATCTTTGCGCCAAGCAAGATTTGGTTTTTCTCATTGAAGTTATAAGTAAGCCCGATATTTACAGGCACGGCTAAACCACCCTTTTTGCCATTAGAGATACTCATACCCATTGTTTTCCAAGTGGGGTCAAATTGCTGATAGCCCACACCCACACCGATATATGCGCCAAAAGATTGAGTGAAGTTGAGCCAATAATCTACATTTGCAGTAATAAGCTGTTGGTTAATATCTGCATCAGTTTTTCCCATTACACCATTGTCTTTTGAGCCTTTGCTTTGGTCATAGAAGTAGCTCACATAGTATCTTAAGCCACTGCTTTCAGAAAAAGCTTGTTTATAGCCTACATCTACTCCTGCTCCCCAGCCTATACCGCTTGTAGGGAATAAATCTTCCATAGTCCCAAAGCCACTATATTTAGGCACAGTGATAGGCACACCTGCATTTACGCCCACAAATAATCCACTGCTTTGAGCATTGCTCACACAAAGAAGACTTGCTGCTAATGCGCTTGAAACCAAGATTTTTTTCATAGTTTTATCCTTTCACCCTTAAAGATTTGGCCTTCAGCCTTTAGGGATGCTTACATTATCGTAAGTTTTTATAAAAAAAAAAAAAAATAAATGGAGCGTGTTTGTTTGAATAGAGGGATTGTTACAAATTGTTGCATTAGATTCTATATTTCAAGCCACTTCTCTTTTTGTCCAAGCTTTTTGTTTATAAAAAATCAAAAGAGATTTGAGATGTTTTTATTAAGATTTTTAGAATCTTTTATAAATAACATTTAACCTCTTGTCTTAATGCACAAAGCCTAGCTCATACGCGAGAAATGCTCGATTGCCTTAGCTAATTCATTTAAAGTCTTATCAATATCGCCTCCCTCATCACATACACTATCACGCACACAATGATTAATATGCCCTTCAAGCACGATTTGCCCTACTTTATGTATCGCGCTTTTTGCTGCATTAAGTTGAATCAGCACATCAGGGCAAGGCGCATTTTCGCTTATCATTTTATCGATACCATTAAGTTGCCCTATAATGCGTTGCAGTCGCTTATGAATATTTTGTGCAGTTTGTTCATACATAATGCCCCTCCTTCAATTTGTGTCAGTTTATTTAGATTCTACGATAGCTTAGTGCTTCAAGGATATGCGCTTTGTCTATATACTCCTTGCCTGCTAAATCCGCAATCGTGCGCGCTACTTTTTTAATCTTATTTTGTGCGCGATAAGAGAGAGAAAAACGCTCACTTGCTTGTTGCAAGAGAGTTTGGCATTCACTATTAAGCACACAAAATAAGGCAATATCTTTTTCATCAAGTTTGCCATTAAATACCGCCTGTCCTCTGGATTTTTGTGAGATAAAAGCATCAAAAACCATTTTTTGCATATATTGAGAATCTAGCTCTTGATTTGATGTTGCTAGATGCTCTTCTTATTCGCTCATTTGCACAAACAAATCGATTCTATCAAGGAATGGTTCAGAAAGTCGCGCACGATAGGCACTAATCTCTCTATCTTGGCAGCGACATTCCTTGCTCTTACTCAAGAGATTCCCACAAGGGCAGGGATTAAGCGCACATACAAAAAGAAAATTTGTATCATACTCAAGCTTAGAATGCACACGCGATATGACGAGTTTATTATTTTCAAGTGGCTCACGCAAAGATTCTAAAATATCTCTTTTAAAATATGGCAATTCATCAAAAAATAAAATACCATTATGTGCTAAAGCAATCTCACCGGGCTTTGCCTCAAACTGCGTGGCAGAGCCTAAAATACTTGATTTAGATGCGCTTTGGTGGGGATTACGAAAGGGGCGCAGGGGTGTATAGCCTGTATTTTGCTTATTGAGCGCTTGAGCCTTGACATTTTCTATCATCTCCTGCAAAGAGCTAGGAGGCAGAATATATAAAAGCCTTTTAGCAATCATACTTTTACCACAGCCCGGTGAGCCCTCCATCATAAAGTTATGAAAACCCGCAGCGGCTATGAGTGCAGCGCGTTTAGCAACCTGCTGTCCTTTGACTTCTGCAAAATCTTGCGTAAAGCTATCATCATAAAAATACTGCTCTCCTGCAATCTCTATGCTTTTAAAGCCAAAAGTATGGGGGTTAGAATCTTGCAATGGTGGCAAGGAGGCAGGTTGTGGCTGATTAAGAAGTGTAATAGCCTCTTTTAAATGAGAGACAAAAAGAAATTGCAGTTGAGGAATGGGGCAAAGCAGAGGCTTTGCGCAAAGAGGGACAAAAACCCTAGCTTGAGGATATAAAAGTGCAATATCTAGCAAAAGTGGATAGATTGATTCAAGATATTTCACGCTCCCATCAAGCCCAAGCTCCCCAAAGGCAAAATATGGCTGCTCTTCTTGCGTATTTTTTTGTAAAGCAAGAGCGATAGGCAAATCAAAATGCCCCCCACTCTTTGGTAAATCAGAAGGCGAGAGGTTGATATTAACTTTCAAAGGAGGGAGTGTAATATCACTATTTGCAAGGGCTGATAGCACCCGTTGCTTGGATTCTAATATAGAGCTGTGGGCAAGTCCTGTGATATTAAATTGTGGTAAGCCCTTAATAAAGGCTGCTTCCACTTCTACCACTTTTGCGCTTGTGCCAAAGCTCGTGGCAGTGAGAATCGTATGTGTCATATCATAATCTTTAATCTTTGGAATTTCTTATTTTTTTGAGCTCTTTTTCAAATTTTTTGCGTCTTAAAATAGGTAGTTTATCAACAAAAAGCACGCCATTTAAGTGATCAATCTCGTGCTGAATCGCCACTGCCAAAAAACCTTCTGCCTTAAGGACTTTATCTTGTCCAAAACGATCTTTATAGGCGATAGAGACTTTATTAAAACGTTTTACACTCTCATAAAAATCTGGCACAGACAAACAGCCCTCTTCCCAATCAATGCTTTCTTCTTGGGTTAAAAATGTAGGATTAATGATTTCAAGCAAATCTTCTTTGTATTGAATATTGTCCTCTTCGCGTGGGAGATTGATGATTAAAATCTGCTTTGGCTCTCCCACTTGAATAGCTGCTAAGCCTATTCCTCCGCATTCCATCATCGTATCATACATATCATCGAGGAAGTGATGCAAATGTGCATCAAACTGCTCTATGGGCTTAGATTTTTGTCTAAGCTTTTGATTAGGATAAGTTAAAATCGTCAAGGTCGCCAAGGCTTTCTCCGGGTAGTTCAAAATCTTCTGCATCGTCGCTTGAGGCACTCGAAGCTGTTCGAGATTGAGTCTGCGCTTGGGCAAATTTAAGCGATTCTCTCTCTTTTTGAGCAAGTTGTAGCTGCTCTTTTGCTTCCTCTATCATTGTTTCTGGGGTTTTATCTCCATCAAATACAACCCCACCCATAGCGATATTAAGCTGTAGTTCTGTGCCGCCAATAAAAACATTTGTTGCCTTGCATTTTTTAATCACCTCTTCACACAAAGCTACTGCTGCATCGGCTGAAACATTCTTAAGTAGCATACCAAAACGTCCGCCACCTAAATATGATAATACATCTTTAGTGCCGATGTTTTTTGCAACAATGCGAGAGATATTTTTAAAAATAACCACAAGCTGATTTTGTTCATTAAGTTGTGAGGCAAGTTCTTTAGTGGGAGCAAAGACTGCCACAGCACAATTTCTAGGAAAATCTTTGATATTTTTGCATTCAAGCTCGAGTGTGTAGATAAAAAATGAGCGCGTATAAATATCAAGTGTAGTATCATATATTGTGCCTGATCGTGCGGCAGAGGATTGGGCATACATATCGCGATAAGAGCGCGTGATAAAATCAGCCTGCTCGACAAACTGCTTATGGAATCCTCTTATTTCATTCATAAGCATTTTTATCACATTTTGCACACCTAGAGGATTAGTGATGGTTGCAATTTCAGCCAAACGTTTATCGGTATTGCTCTCCATTGCAGACATTTGTTTGCAGAGGGTGAGCAAACGCTCAAGGATATCTCTTAGTGTTGTAAAGTTATCATTAAAAACTTTTTCAAGTTCAATCAGGCGTGAATCGTGATGAGCGCTCTCAACAATGTCCTCAATTTTTTCACGCACTTTCTCATCTTGCTCTTGAAGAAGTGTTTTTTCAAAATACGCTTCGAAATTTTCGGGTAAGGGGAGAACATCATCTTTCTCAAGGGCTTGCAAAGCTTGTTTATAAATAGAACGTAATTTTTGAGTTATCTCTGCGGGAACCGCAGGAGGTGGTGCCACCTTTTGAGGTTGTTTGTCCAGATTCTCTTCTAGTCCTGCATCATCAAGATTCCCAAAAAAATTGTTATTGCCGACATCATCTGAATCCATAGCTGCACCTCCCTTGTTTGTATTACTTTAAGCTTTTAGTAAGAATCTCATCAATCAATCCATACTTTTTAGCTTCTTCTCCGCTCATAAAATAATCTCGCTCTGTATCAAGACTAATCTTTTCTACGCTTTGTCCGGTATTTTGTGCCATTATTTCATTGAGCGATTTTTTTAAGCGTAAAATCTCTTTGGCTTGAATCTCAATATCTGTAGCTTGCCCTTGCGCCCCACCAAGTGGCTGATGAATCATAATGCGTGAATTTGGCAAGGAAAATCTTTTGCCCTTTGTGCCTGAACTCAACAAAAACGCACCGGCTGAAGCAGCCTGTCCAATACAGATTGTGCTAATATCAGAGCGGATATAGTTCATTGTATCATAAATGCTAAATGCACTTGTAATTACCCCACCGGGGGAGTTAATATAAAAATTAATATCCTTTTCTGGATCTTCAGCTTCCAAGAAAAGTAATTGCGCCACGATAGATGAAGCAATATGATCATTAATCTCGCCACTTAGCAAAATAATGCGGTCTTTAAGTAATCGTGAATAAATATCATAGCTACGCTCACCGCGCCCTGTGCGCTCAATGACATAGGGGATATAACTACTCATTTGCACCTTCCTCTTTGGTTACTTTTACATTTGGCTCTTTTGTAGATTGCTTGGTAGATTCAAACTTTTTATCAAGCAAATAATGCAACACTCGATCTTCAATCATTGTCATTTTAATTGCTGGGAGGATATTATTTTTTTGATAATGTTCAAAAGCAGCGCGTGGATCTTGCCCCATCATCATTGCTTCATAATAAATCCTTTGCATTACCTCATCATCATTAATGATGATATTATATTTTTTTGCCAAAGCATCTGCAATAAAAGTAATCTGCACACTTTTTTGCGCCTCATCACGTTTAGCTTCGCGCTGTTTTTTTGCCTCTTCTTCGTTGTTTTTAAGTTTCTCAAACTCCTCTGGGGCAAGTTGAGAGAGGGTATTTCTAAATAAAATATCCATTTCTTGCTCCACAATCAAATCAGGCAAATCAAAGCGGATATTTTGGAGCAAAGCCTCCACAAGCTTTTCTTTAAGCTCCTTGTTATAAAGCTCATTTTTTTGCTCTATCTCAAGCTGATTTTTAACCATACTCTTAAGTGTTTCAAGGGTAGATTCTTCCCCTGCTATGCTCTTTGCAAACGCATCATCAATTTTTGGTGTTTCTTTTTGCAAAATCTTGTGCAAACTTACATCAAATCTTGCCTCTTTTCCTGCTAAATGTTCTGCTTGATAGTCGGTAGGAAAAGTAACCTTAATGCTCCTTTTCTCCCCCTTTTTCATACCAATAAGCGCATCTTCAAAGCCGGGGATAAATTGATTTGAGCCAATAAGGAGGTTAAAATTCTCTGCTTTGCCTCCATCAAAAGCTTTATCATCAACAAATCCCTCAAAATCAATATTTGCTGTATCATCTTTTTGCAATGCCCTATCTTCTGTTACCTCGTTTAAAGGTGCGCGATTTTTGGCAATTTCTTCTAAACGTTCATCAATTTGCGCCTTTGTAATGGCTTTAAGCTTTACCTCTGGCACATATTCCTCAACTTTATCAAGCTCAAATGAAGGCGTAACACTTACTTTAATCTCAAGCTCAATCTTATCATCTTGCTTATCAAATTTTGCAATAACAGGGCTACCAACAAGCTCTCTTGGTGCTATCCCTAGTTCTTTAAGCGCAGATTCTAAAAAATCCTGAATCGCTTCTTGCTGGGCATCTTGCTCTACTTGTTCTTTATAGCGCGTTTTAATTACCTGTGCTGGAACTTTTCCCTTTCTAAATCCATCAATTTTCGCATTTTTGGCAATCTTTTGAATCACCTTATTAAACTTTTCTTCAAGTGTTTTTAATGCAATGCTGCCATTAACAACAGCATTAGCGCTGTTTATGCGTTTTGTTGTGAAATTCATAGGCTTCCTTAATGAAATAAAAAAGTATAATTTGGTATTCTAACAAGAAAATCTTAAAAGTAGGTTTATATGTCATTATCTCATATCAAACAAAAGCTTAAAAATAATATCAACCTCTCTCCAAACTATGGACATTTGATAAAAGTAATGCAAAATATACTTGTGGCTGATGGCGTGAAGCCTTCAGTAGGCGATATAGTCAAAATCTCTCCTTTTAAGCACGATAATGAATCTTTAGATGCGGATTCTATTCATTCTGCGCAAACATACACAAATGGGCAAGATATACACGCAAAAGAAAATATCCATAATCTTGGTATGGTTATAGGCATTGAGGGAGAGCATTTTTTTATTAGTCCCTTTTCTTTTATAGAGGGACATAAAAGTGGTGATAGGGTGGAGATTCTCAATCACGGCTTACAAATCCCCGTGGGAAAAGAAATTTTAGGACGCGTGATAAATCCGCTTGGTGAGCCTATTGATAATAAAGGAGCAATCGAAGCTACCTCAAGCACCGCGCTTATACGCCCGCCCATAAGCGCACTCAAACGTGGCTTAATCAATGAGGTATTTGAAGTGGGTGTGAAATCCATTGATGGAATCCTTACTTGCGGTAAGGGGCAAAAAATGGGTATTTTTGCTGGATCAGGTGTGGGGAAATCCACCCTTATGGGAATGATTGTGCGTAATTCAAATGCCCCTATTAAAGTTATTGCGCTCATTGGCGAGCGTGGAAGAGAAGTGCCAGAATTTATACATAAGAATCTCAATGATGATTTGACAAATACTATTCTTGTGGTGGCAACAAGTGATGATTCTCCGCTTATGCGTAAATATGGAGCATTTAGCGCAATGGCGATTGCAGAGTATTTTAAATCACTTGGCAATGATGTGCTTTTTATTATGGATTCTGTTACGCGCTTTGCTATGGCACAACGCGAAATAGGCTTGGCACTCGGGGAGCCACCTACAAGCAAAGGTTACCCACCCTCCACACTCACATTACTTCCTCAATTAATGGAACGTGCAGGAAAAGAAGATGGGGTAGGTTCAATCACTGCCTTTTTTACCGTGCTTGTAGAGGGCGATGATTTAAGTGATCCTATCGCTGATCAAAGTCGCTCTATCCTTGATGGGCATATTGTGCTTAATCGTGATTTGACTGATATGGGCATTTATCCACCTATTAATATCCTAAACTCCTCATCACGTATTATAAATGACATCATCACACCCGAACATCTTGCTGCAGTGCGAAAATTTAGACGCTTATATTCCCTTATCAAAGAAAATGAAGTGATTATCCGCATTGGTGCATACCAAAAAGGGAGCGACCCCGAGCTTGATGAGGCAATCAACAAGCATCCACTTATGGAGGCATTTTTAAAACAAGAAACAAATGAGCAATGGAGCTTTGAATCTTCCTTGCAAGAGCTTTTGCACATTATGGCAGAATAGATTCTGTGTTTTTTAGCTTTTCTTTGGCTTAAGATTCTTGCTTTTTGTAGGGAGTCCTAACCTTAAAAAATATAAAGTTCTAAAAATTATTTTTAAAATTGAGAGATTATAAGCCCATTTTTCCACACATAACATCAGTTAATCATAAGTTAATTATAAAATGTTAAAACCTGCGCTTTCTTTAGTATTATTTAAGGTTGAGAAAAATTTATTTTGATGAATATTCAAACACAAATTTAGGAGTTCAAAGATGAGAAAAGTCTATTTAGACAATAATGCGACAACAATGCTTGACCCGAGCATACTGCCGCTTATGGAGCCATATTTTTGTGAAAAATTTGGGAATCCAAATAGTCTTCATAAATATGGCACACAAACTCACCCCGCGATTGCAAGGGCAATTGAGCAGCTCTACAATGGCATTAATGCAAATGATAGCGATGATATTATCATCACAAGTTGCGCGACAGAATCAAATAATTGGGTGATTAAGGGCATATATTTTGATGAGATTGTGAAAAAAGGCAAGAAACATATTGTTACCACAGAGGTGGAACACCCAGCAGTGCGCTCTACTTGCGAATTTTTAGAATCTCTTGGCGTGGAGGTTACTTATCTGCCTATTAATGCGCAAGGCAGTATTACCGCGCAACAAGTGCGTGAGGCTTTAAGAGATGATACTGCGCTTGTGAGTGTAATGTGGGCAAATAATGAAACCGGGCTTATCTTTCCTATTGAGGAGATAGGTGCACTTTGCAAAGAGCGTGATGTGCTTTTTCACACAGATGCAGTTCAAGCTATTGGTAAGATTCCTGTTGATGTGCAAAAGGCACAGGTGGATTTTTTGAGTTTTAGTGCGCATAAATTCCACGGACCAAAAGGCATTGGTGGATTATATATCCGCAAAAATGTCCCCCTTACGCCACTTTTTCACGGCGGAGAGCATATGCACGGCAGGAGGTCAGGCACGCTCAATGTGCCTTATATTATAGGTATGGGGGAGGCAATGGCATTAGCACATAAATTCCTTGATTATGAACTCACAGAGGTGCGCCGACTGCGCGATAAACTTGAAGATGCGCTTCTTGCTATCCCTGATGTGCTAGTGATTGGCACAAGAGAAAATCGTGTGCCTAATACCACGCTTATTAGTGTGCGGGGCATTGAAGGTGAGGCAATGCTATGGGATTTAAACAAAGCCGGAATTGCTGCATCAACCGGAAGTGCGTGTGCGAGTGAGGACTTAGAGGCAAATCCTGTAATGGTAGCTATTGGCGCAGATAAAGAGCTTGCTCATACTGCAATTAGGCTTTCTCTTAGCAGATTCACAACAAATGAAGATATAGATTACACGATTGATATATTTCAACAAGCAGTCAAAAGACTTCGAGCGATTTCTAGCTCATACAGCGCGTAACAAATAACAAAGGAAGGGAAAATGGCAAAAAATGATTTAATTGGGGGCGCACTTTGGGACGCCTACTCAAAAAAAGTAAGTGAAAGAATGGATAATCCTACACATCTAGGTGTTTTGACCCAAAAAGATGCTGATGCAAAAGGGGCAAAACTTATCGTGGCAGACTATGGCGCAGAATCTTGCGGAGACGCAGTGCGTTTGTATTGGCTTGTGGATAAAGATGATAGGATTATTGATGCGAAGTTTAAGAGCTTTGGTTGCGGGACTGCCATAGCAAGTAGCGATATGATGATAGAGCTTTGCCTTGGCAAAAAGGTGCAAGAGGCTGTAAAAATTACAAATCTTGATGTTGAACACGCCTTGCGCGATGACCCAGATACTCCCGCAGTGCCCGGGCAAAAAATGCACTGCTCGGTAATGGCGTATGATGTGATTAAAAAAGCTGCCGGAATGTATCTAGGCAAAGATGCGCAAGATTTTGAAGATGAGATTATCGTATGCGAATGTGCGCGTGTAAGCCTCTCTACGATTAAAGAAGTGATTAAGCTTAATGATTTAAAGAGTGTGGAAGAAATCACAAATTACACCAAAGCAGGAGCATTTTGCAAAAGCTGTATAAAAGAGGGCGGACACGAAAAAAGAGAGTATTATTTGGTGGATATTTTGCGTGATGTAAGGGCAGAAATGGATAGAGAAAGTGTGCGAGAATCTGCTCAAAAAAGCGCAAGTGGAAACATCGCCTTTAAAGAAATGACAATGGTGCAAAAGGTTAAAAGCATTGATAAGCTTATTGATGAGAATGTCCGCCCAATGCTAATGATGGACGGCGGGGATATGGAGATTTTAGATATTAAAGATACAAGCGATGGTTATATTGATGTATATATCCGCTATCTTGGCGCGTGTAGTGGCTGTGCGAGTGGGACAACAGGCACACTCTATGCTATTGAATCTATTTTGCAAGAAAAGCTAGATTCTCATATTCGAGTGCTTCCTATTTAAAGCACAGCCTATTATAAATGATAAAGGTGCCTTAAAACAGAGGAAAAATGGTATAACAAACAGGATTATCCTGCTAGTTTAAGGAGCAGTAATGTTTGGTTTTAGAAGATTCTTTAAAAAAATAGATAGCTATATATTTCATACAAAGCTTAAGCTTTTTCTTCACAATAAGCAAAATATTTTAACAGGGGGGGGGGATAAGAAAGCCTCAAATCATTATCTCTCTTACCTCTTATCCTAAACGCGCCCATATCCTCCCCTACACGCTTTATTCACTTTTCACACAAACTCTTAAGCCCGATAAAATTATCCTTTATCTTGCTTTGGAAGAATATCCAAATCAAGTTTCTAGCGTATCCCAAACCATTCTTGCATTCTTACACAAAGGTTTAGAAATTAGATGGGTAGCACAAAATTTGAAACCATATAACAAACTCATTTTTGCCTTGCAAGATTTCCCTGATGATATTATTATAACCATTGATGATGATACGATATATTCGCCACATTGGCTAGAACTACTCTATAATGCCTACCAAGAAGCACCGCAATTCATACACGCCCATAGGGCACATTTGGTAAGCTTTGATGCAGATAATAACCTCCTGCCCTATCATCAATGGGAATCTTGCATTGATTATACAAAAACCTCTCCTTCATTTCTCAATTTTCTTACAGGCGTTGGCGGGGTGCTTTACCCACCACATACCTTAGATAAAAGGGTGCAAGATTGGAGTATGTTTATGAATCTCTGCCCCACAGCTGATGATGTGTGGTTTTGGGCTATGGCAGTGCTACAAGGGACAAAGATTAATGTCATAAAGCATAATATAAGCGAGCTAAAGGGTTTTGCTGATGAAGGAAATCCTTTGTGGCATATAAATTGCCTTCAAGAGCAAAATGATGTGCAAATCAAAAATATCCTCACACAATTCCCTCAAATCAAAGAAAAAATCATACCGCACAACACATATAAAGAATAGATTCCAAAAATAAGGCTTATATAGATGCCATAACTCTCTTAAATCTATGTATATCACAATAATATGCTTTTTTACTTCATTTGTGTAGAATGCTTTATTTTTTAAAGGAGTGCAAACATTGCTTACAGATACTCAAAAAAAGGCAGTTTTAGAAAATGCTAAAAACATCATTATCATCGGCTTAAGCCCAGATGCGCAAAAACCAAGCTTTCAAGTCGCAAGCTATCTCCTTGCAAAAGGCTATACTATTATTCCTGTTTATCCACGAGGTGGGGAGATTCTAGGACAAAAAGCATTCTGTTCTCTTAAAGACGCCCTTATATCTCTTGCACAAAAAAATGAGCAATGTGATATTATCGATGTATTTCGCAAAAGCGAGGCTTTGCCTGCTGTGCTTAGCGAGATTTGCGCTCTCTCACATCTAAGCTCTTTTGATAAAAATCGTTTATGTGTATGGGTGCAGCTTGGACTAAAAAGCCAAGAAGCCTATCAAAAAGCGCAAGAATGCGGGATTTTATATCAAGAAGATAGTTGCATTGAAATCGAACACCAAAGACTTTTTGCCTCTTAAGCTCATTCACTCTATACAAATATATCTCACGCATAGCTTTAAACAAAGCCAAGCAATATTGAATCTAAAAAGCTTTAATGCTAAAATAAATGCCACTGACTATAAAGGATAAGTATGGAAAATCATAATGCAAAAAAGCAAGTAGAAAAAAAAGCAAAAGATGAAAAAATACATCAAGAGGGTGCTTCAAGTGATGAGGTTTTGGGGAGTGAGCCACTCTCACAGCGCATTACAGAAGGCATAAAGGCGCGTTTTCTTGCCGATAAAGCGCGTTTTATTACTGCTCTTGCTCTCATTGCCGCACTTGTTATTGTGCTTAGCATTGATTATCCTTTGCTTACTTGCGTTATTTTGGCTATTTTTTGTCTTATTGGTGTGCGAGAATCCCTTAGTCTTTATGGCTTAGAATCTGCCCCTCATTACTGCATTGCCACAGCATTAGCGTGGGTAGGGGCATATTTGAGTAGTCGTGTTATAGAATCTGCCCTCTTTATACTCATTGTCTATGCCTCCTATCTTGCATATAGTAAAAAAATTTCGCCCAAAGCCCTTTTTCCTTTTATCTACCCACTTTTGCCATTTTTAAGCATTTATGCCCTATACAAAGATGCTGGAGGTAATGGCGTATGGGTGCTTATATGGCTTATTGTCATTGTTGCCCTTACAGATACAGGGGCGTATTTTGGGGGTAAAATCCTTGGTAAAACGCCCTTTTGCCCCACAAGCCCTAAAAAAACGATTGAGGGTGTGATATGTGGGGTTATTTGTGGTGTGGTTTGTGGCTCATTTGTGGGCATTGGTATCACTGAAAACTTTTTATATTCACTTGGAATTAGCTTTGTTGTAGCCATAAGTGCAGTATTTGGCGATTTATTTGAAAGCTATTTAAAGCGCGAAGCCGGAGTAAAAGATAGCGGCTCTATACTGCCCGGACACGGCGGGGTGCTTGATAGACTTGATGCTGTGCTTTTTGGTGCGGTGGTAATGCACTTTTTACTTTTTTTTCTCCCTGCCTATAATGATTTTATCATTGTGTTCTAAGGTAAGTAATGATTCTGCTTGGGAGCACAGGGAGCATTGGCACAAATGCCCTTGAGGTCGCTACGCGCTTTTGTATCCCCATAGAATCTCTTTGTGCGGGGAAAAACATCACACTTTTAAATCAGCAAATTGCCACACACAAGCCCAAAAATGTGTGTATTGCTGACAAAGCAGATGCACATCTGCTTATTTCTGGGAATTATCGTCTTTTTTATGGGAGTGAGGGGATTTTAGAAATGATAGAATCCTCGCAATCCTCTCTTGTGCTTAATGCTCTTGTGGGTTTTGTGGGGCTAATGCCTAGTTTTAAAGCTCTGCAATGTGGTAAAAAAATCGCTCTTGCCAATAAAGAATCTTTAGTCAATGCGGGTTGGCTCTTGCAAGATGCCGACATTACACCTATTGATAGTGAGCATTTTGGGCTATGGTATTTGTATAATAATCGCCCTATACATAAACTCTATATTACTGCAAGCGGTGGGGCTTTTAGGGATTATCCACTTGAAAAAATCCCCTCTGCTACGCCAGAGCTTGCCCTCAAGCACCCAAATTGGCAAATGGGACAAAAAATCACCATAGATTCGGCAACAATGGCAAATAAACTTTTTGAGATTCTAGAAGCACGATGGCTTTTTCATACAAGCCACATTGATGCGCTTATTGAGGCAAGCTCAAGCATTCACGCATTGATTGAATTTCAAGATGGAAGCACTACAGCTCATATCTCTTGTCCTGATATGAAGCTTCCTATCGCCTATGCGCTTAATCCCACTCTTGCGCAAAATCAAAGCTTTATCACTCCTCTTTCGCCCTCATTGCTCTCAATTTGTTTTAAGCCTATTGAAAAAAGTCGCTATCCTCTGTGGCAGCTTAAAGATGAGATTCTTGCTACTCCGCAAAAAGGTATCATACTGAATTCTAGCAATGAAGTAGCTATATCGCATTTTTTAGCTAGACGCATACCCTTTGGGACAATAAGCACCCTTATTCTTGCGATGTTAGAATCTTTGAATAATGTTGATTTTTCTTCACTCCAAAGTATAGAATCTATTTGTGCGCTTGATGAAGAAGTGCGTCAAAAAAGCAGCCAATGGCTCAAAAATAATGCCCACAAGTTTAGTTTTTGATGGGCAAAGACTTGAAAAAAGCTTGATTGTAAAAAAAAAAAAATATACAATAGTAGAGCAAAATCAATAAGCATAAAAGATAAATTTTTGCTATTAAAGATTTATCTAAAATAATTAGGGATAAGGCTATGAAAAAAAGTTTTATAGGCGTATTTGTGCTAATTTCTATTATAGAAGCTCAAAGCAGTGGCGTGTTTATCGGGGTGAATTATGGACTCTCTATGCTTGAAGCTGAATTTAGTGATTTTACACAAAATATCGGTTATGGGCGGTGGTTTCCTCAAAATCAAACAGGCAAAGGCTGGGGCGTAGATGTAGGCTATAAAAAAGCTTTAAGTGAAGAAAATGGCTTAAAATTCTATCTTAGCTATAATTACAATGAAACTAAAGGCTTTAAAGATAATGGAGTATTTGGTTCAATAGATTCTCATATTACGCAAAAACTCATTACCGCAAATGTTGATTATTATTTTAATGCCACACGCTTTTTTGGTGCATATATTGGTTTTGGTATAGGTTATCAAGAGTATAATCCCATTTGGAATTGGATTGGCAATACTAATCCTTTAATTACAGGGCGTGGAGCAAAGGGTGGCTTGGCTGTGCCTTTAAACATCGGGCTTACTCTTAATGTGAGTAATTCAAATCAAATTACTTTAGGAGCAAAGATTCCCCTTGCAAGCTATAATTATGACAATGATGATGGCAATCGCCCTGATTGGCTAGATTTTAGCGGAGTGGCTACCTTTCGTGCAAGCATTGTGCAAGTGGGCTATAATTTCACTTTCTAAGAAATGAGAATCTTGCAGATGAGATTAATATAAATCTTAATGCTCTAAGCTTAGGCATTGTTTTGGTAGTATTTTTCTTGTAAAAGCAGCAAACGGTGATCGTCTTTATTTAACTGATAGTCTTTATCAAATTTTTTACGCACGATTTGTTCGATAATGGCAAGTTTATCTTCTGATTTTTCATCAAATAAATCAAGCACAAGAGCGTAGAATTGGATATTTGTAGCAATATATTCTAGAGCCTTATCACGCTCTTGCATAAAAAGTTGTTCATTTTTGATGTATTTTTTAAGCCTTATCACAATATGAATAAAAACGCGCTGTATCAAATGGGGCTTAAGATAAAGTGATAAAATCCTAGGCAAATCATCAAGGAGGACTTCAAGATGCTCTTTTTGCATAAAAAGCAACACAGGCAAAATCATAATGATATTTTCAGTATTTTTATCAGCCGAGCGGGATTCTAATTTAAGCCATAAGCGTTTTAAAAAGCCATATTGATATGAATCTAGACCTTTTTTAGGCTTTACTTTTGGCTTTGCAGATTCAGGGATTATCTCTACTTTTGGCTTCTCTACCATAGATTTTGGAGATTTTGGCTCACTCGCCATAGACTTAGAATCTGCCCCTTTGGGCTTAGTAGGTTTTTGTTTAGTTTGTTTTAGCTGCTCATTCATTGCAAATCTCCGTGCCAATGCCCTGCGTAGTAAAAAGCTCCAAAAGCAAGGAGTGTTCTATACGCCCATCAATGATATGCGCCTTTTCTACGCCATTTTTCACACAATCCACACACGCCTCTAGTTTTGGAATCATACCCCCGCTAATCACTCCCTCTTTTTTGAGCGTCTCAATATGTTTTGGTGTGAGCGAGGAAATAAGCTCTTTATTGGCATCTAATACCCCGGCAATATCGCTCAAAAAAATTACTTTTTGTGCCTTAAGAGCTTTTGCAATATGGCAAGCAGCAAGGTCAGCATTGATATTATAGCCCAAATGTCCCGCACTCTCGCCTGTGGCAATAGGCGCAATTACAGGCACAAAACCATCATTGATGACTTGCAGGAGAAATTCAGGATTTACCTGTGTAATCTCGCCTGTGTAGCCAAGTGCGCCATTATCTTTTGCTACTGCTTGAAGTAAATGTGCGTCCTTGCCACTCATACCCACTGCCTTTGCGCCGTGAAAGTTTAAAAAAGCTGTGAGTTCTTTATTAATTTCGCCACTTAGCACCATTTCTACTACACGCATAGAATCTGCGCAAGTTATGCGATAACCATCTTTAAAGGAGCTTTTTATCCCCATATTATCGAGTATTTCATTAATGCGTTTGCCTCCGCCGTGAATAATCACAGGTTTTAGTCCAAGCATATACATCATCACAATATCAAGGGCGAATTTTTCTTTGAGTTCTAGGCTGCTTTGGGCTGCACCGCCGTATTTAATGACAATAATTTTGCCACGAAAGATTCTAATGAATGGGAGAGAATCTAGCAATATTTTCACAACCCTTGCATTTTTTTGCATAAACTAACCCTTGAGCAAAAGATGAATGCTATTATATCTCAAATTTTATGCAAAGGATAAGAGATGAAAATGGTTATACTTGATGCGGATACTCTAGGCAAGTGTGATTTGGGCGAGATAAAGGCATTAGGCGAGCTTGTAAGCTATGGCTTTAGCGCACCAAATGAAGTGATTTCTCGCTGTGCTGGGGCGGAAGTGATACTTACAAATAAAGTCGTGCTTGATGAAGCAATTTTATCTCAACTTCCTAGTGTGAAGCTCATTTGTATCACAGCTACGGGAATGAATAATGTTGATTTAGAATATGCAGCAAAAAGGGGCATTGTTGTTAAAAATGTTGCCGGATATTCCACAGATTCTGTTGCACAGCATACGATGAGTATATCACTACATCTTTTGGCAAGACTTGGCTATTATGATAGTTATTGCAAAAGCGGTGCGTATTGTAAGAGTGAAATTTTTGTGCATATTAATGGGGGTTTGCGTGAGATAAAACATCTGCAATGGGGGATTATTGGCTTTGGGAATATCGGGCAAAGAGTAGCAGCACTTGCTCAAGCTTTTGGCGCAGAGGTAAGTTATTACTCCACAAGTGGCAAAAATGCTCAAATGGGTTTTATGCGAAAGGATTTAGAGAGCTTACTTTCAACAAGTGATATTATTTCTATCCACGCTCCGCTCAATCCTCAAACAAAAAATCTCTTAAATCGCACAAATTTATGGCTTTTAAAAGATGGTGCGGTGCTTATAAATGTTGGACGCGGTGGGATTGTTAATGAAGAAGACATAGCAGAATTGCTCAAAAGTAAGGATATGTATTTTGGCACAGATGTGCTAGAGTGTGAGCCAATGAGGGCAAATCACCCCTTTTTGAATCCAAATATTGCGCATAAATTGCTCCTTACACCTCATATTGCGTGGGCGTATGATAGAGCAAGAGAGCGTTTAATCACACTCACTGCGCAAAATATACGCGATTATATTCAATAAGCAGGAGTAGCTCAAAAAAAAATCTAATTCCTTAGGTTTTATAAGCATAAAAAAGAAAAAAGAGCTAAAATGTAACGTTTTTTTTTTTTTTGATTTTTAGGGCATAATATTTTTTTAAAAATACCTTACTATAAGGTAAGAGCTTTTAAAATTAAAGCTGTTCTTTAAGAAAGGGGTTCTTAAATGAGTAGAGAAAAAGTCGTAAATGGTTTTTTGGTATCTAAGACTGATCCAAAAGGAAAAATTACTTATTGCAATGAGGCGTTTATTAATATTTCAGGATTTACTGAAGAAGAGCTTTTAGGCAAACCACATAATATCGTGCGTCATACGGATATGCCACGCAGTATCTTTGCGTATTTATGGAAAAAAATATCAAATAAAGAGGAAGTGAATGTATATGTGAAGAATCTCGCAAAAAATGGAGATTATTATTGGGTTTTTGCAAATGTAACCCCCTCGCTTGATATTAGAGGCAATATTATAGGGTATTACTCTGTGCGTAGAAAACCCAATGCAAGGGGAATTGAGAGTGCTACTGCTTTATATGCCAAAATCAAAGAGGCAGAAAATAATGGTGGCATAGAATCTGGTTTGGCATTTTTTCGTCAATATTTTCAAGATTTGGGGCAAAGCTATGAAAGTTTTGTCTTGCATTTGCAGGTAGAAGATGAGCACAGCAAGGAGGATAAAAAATGATTATAGGCATTTTAGCTATTGTATGTGTTGGGTTATTGGGCTATATCATATTTCTTAAGGCAAAGGTGGCACAAGATAAAGATTCGATAAGGAGAATCAAACATCTTATTGATGAAGTTTTAAAGGGTAATTTTGAGCCACGAATCACAAATCTTGGCAATACAGAGCTTCATAAGATTGCTCGAGGCTTGAATGGGCTTCTTGATAACCTAGAGACATTTATACGCGAGAATAATACTGTGATTCGCAAATCCCTAGAAATGGGGAGTTACAGACCATTTTTAACCGATGGTATTTTGCCAAATCTGCAAATGGTGGGCAAACATATCAATGATAATGTGAATGTGGTACAAGAAATAGAGCGACTCAATGCAAACAGGGAGCTTAACTTCGCCCTAAGAAATATCAATAAAAATCCCCAACAGCAAAAAGACATACAGACAAGCTTCCACGAAGTTCTTTCGCTCATTAACGATATGTCAAGTAAGATTTACACAATGGCTACTCGCTCTGAAGAAAACTATAAAAATGTGGCGACTTCTATGACTTCGCTTGAGCAAACCCGCGCACTTGTATCGGCAAATAATGAAGCCGTAGGTGACTTAAGCACACAATCTACGGAGATAAACTCAATTGTTAATATGATCAATGAAGTAGCTGAACAAACTAACCTCTTAGCCTTAAATGCTGCTATTGAAGCCGCGCGTGCAGGAGAACACGGGCGAGGCTTTGCAGTCGTGGCTGATGAGGTGCGAAAGCTTGCAGAAAAGACCCAGCACTCTACAAAAGATATTTGGACACAAATCAATCTTTTTCAACAAGCTACAAATGAGATTTATGAAAACTCTCAAAAAATGCTTGAGCAAATGAATGATTTTGGGGAAACAATGAGCGAATTTGAGAACTTATTCCAAGAGATTAGCACTAATTCCGCACAGATTAATACCTCTACGCGAGTGGTAACAGCAATTTTAAATGGCAATATTTTGATTACTGATTATCTTATCTTTAAAAGTGATGTGTATGAAAATGTGTTTAAGGAAGTCAATGATGAGCATCTTGCAAGCCATATTTCTGAAATCTTTGATGAATGGCTTACAAAACGAGGGCAAATAAATTATGGTGGAACAAATGAATTGCAAGCTATTATTGATTCTCATAATACTATGGTAGAATCTGCTAAAATTGGTGTGCCAGAAGCAATATCTTGCAATGAAAATGCGTGCCACCCTGATGTTTTAAACCATTTTAAAACAATGGAAAATGCAAGTACTACGCTCTTTAAAGCCATTAATGAGTTAAAAAATGTATGGAGAGCAAAAGTTGCCCAACAAGATTCGGATAAAGTATAAGTTTTGTCCCTGCTCTAGAATCTTTTAATGTAGATTCTAGGGGTTAAATATGCCTTATGCTTGCATATGAGGTTTATCGCGCTATTGTGTAAAGTGCTACTCAGCAAAAAAAGAATCTTTTTTCTTTCTTACTTAATACTTGACAAACACTAGGTATCAATTTGTATAATATGCTTCTTACTTATTCAAATATAAAGATATAAGGAGTTTATATGCCATTACTTGATAGCTTTAAGGTTGATCATACGCGTATGCCAGCCCCCGCAGTGCGTTTAGCAAAAAGTATGCAAACCCCAAAGGGCGATGTGATTAGCGTATTTGATTTGCGCTTTTCTCGTCCAAATTGCGAAATCTTAAGCGAAAAGGGCATTCACACAATGGAACATCTCATTGCCGGCTTTATGCGGGAACATCTCAATAATACACACACAGAAATTATTGATATTTCGCCAATGGGCTGTCGCACAGGATTTTATATGAGCGTGATAGGTGCGCCAGATGCTTATGATGTAAAAGAAGCGTGGGAAGCGAGTATGCGCGATGTATTGCGTATCCGCGATGAAAAGGAAATCCCCGAACTCAATATTTATCAATGTGGCACTGCCAAAATGCACTCTCTTAAAGAAGCTCAAGAAATTGCCCAAGCTGTGCTTGATAAGGGCGTGGGTGTGATGAATACACAAGAGTTGCTTTTAAAAGACTTTGCCTAAACTTTAGAGAATTTTTTGTTTTGAAGTAGGTAATAGCTAGGACTTTGTGAGGTATTTAAGTTTATAGCTTTAGCAGGAAGCAAAGCAAAACGCGCAAAATGCAGGATTGGCATATTTTTTGTTTTTATGTTTTTGTATTTATTGACCTCTATTGTTATGATTTCTTCTTGTAAGATGAGGTTGTACATCAAAATGTTATGTTGAAGGAGAGAGAATGAAAAAAATGAGTGCGTTGTCCTTTGTGATTGCATTCTGCATTTTGGGTGTGTTTGTGGGCTGCAAGGATTCTCAACAAGATGGACAGCAAAGACCAACTCTCAAGGTAGAAACGCAAAGAATCACGCATCAAAATGTGCCTTTAAGCTTTGAATATGCGGCACGTTTTAAGAGTGTCCAAAGTGTGAAAATCTATGCAAGGGTGCAAGGTGTGCTTTTATCAAAAAATTTCAAAGAGGGTGATATTGTCCAAGAAGAGCAATTACTTTTTAAGATTGATCCTTCACGTTATCAAGCAAAAGTCAATCAAGCAAAGGCTCAAAGGCAATCTGCAGAGGCAAATTTTATTAAGGCAAATCGTGATTGGCAACGCGTAGAAAAGCTCTATAAACAAGGGGTTTATACTATTGATCAATATGATACTTCTCGTGCTAATTTTCTCTCTGCTCAAGCAAATGTCGCAAACGCACAAGCTGCACTTGATGATGCTAATATAGATTTAGGATATACTGATGTTGTGGCAACTATAAGTGGCAGAATCGGTATGCGTAGCTATGATGTGGGGAATCTTGTGGGGGTAAGCGGACAAGATGTATTAGGCACAATCACGCAGCTTAGCCCTATTTATGCGGAATTTGCTATCCCCAATGTGGATTATTATTTTATGCGTGGTTTAGAAAATTCTCGCATTCAAGTGGAATTTTTACTTGGCAATGGAAAGGTATATGAGAAAATAGGTGCGCTTGATTTTGTTGATAGTGTGCTTGATGAGCAGACAGCAACCATAAGGGCGCGAGCTATTGTGGATAATGATGGGTATAAGCTGCTACCTAATGAGTTTGTGCGTGTGCGACTAAAGGGCTTTGAAGCACAAAATGCAATCGCTATACCAGAGAGTGCGCTTTTGCAAGATACACAAGGAAGCTATGTGTATGTCATAAAAGATGGCAAGGCAAAAATGGCTCGTATTGTTTTAGGACAGCAACTCCCCAATGGAGAAATGCTTATCCCAAGTGGTTTGCAAGAAGGAGATGAACTTATCCTTAATCAACTCTCTAAAATTCGAGATGATAGTCCTGTTGAATCTGTAAGTAAAGCAAAAGCTCAAGTGGATTCACCAAAGCAGTAGGGAGGCAATATGTCAAGATTCTGTATTGAACGTCCCATTTTTGCTATGGTGCTTTCTGTTGTAATTACGCTTGTTGGGGCAATTTGTATCAATATCTTGCCCGTGGAGGAATATCCGCAAGTTGTGCCTAATGAAATTATGGTGCAAACCACATATAGCGGTGCGAGCGCGGAAGTGGTAGCAAATACGGTAGCAAGCATCTTAGAAGATAGCATTAATGGTGTAGAGGGAATGCTCTATATGAAATCTTCATCAACTTCAAGTGGGAGTTTGACTATTAGTGTGTTTTTTCCTAATGATGCTAATGCTGATATGGCATTAGTTAATGTCAATAACCGCGTGCAGGGTGCTTTAAGGCAGCTTCCTACTGAAGTGCAAAGAGTGGGGGTAACGGTAAGAAAGCGCTCCTCTACACTCTTGCAAGTGTATGCAATATATTCGGATAATCCTGCACACGATATTACTTATATAGCAAATTATGCAATTTTAAATGTAGTCAATGAAATTAAACGCGTGGCGGGTGTGGGCGATGTGAATGTTTTTGCACAGCGGGATTATTCTATGCGCGTGTGGCTTGATATCGATAAACTCTCACAAAATAACCTCACTCCCGCAGAAGTGGCTGCAGTGCTTTCTGAACAAAATGCACAATTTGCGATTGGTTCATTTGGTAAAGAACCCATAAGAAGCAATATTGCCTTTACTTATTCTATCACTACGCAGGGGCGATTTATTAGCCCCGAAGAATTTGGTAATATCATTATTCGGGCAAATACAGATGGTTCATCACTGCGCTTAAGAGATATAGCACAAATTGAGCTAGGCGCAAAAGATTATAGTGTGAGTTCTTTTCTTGATGGCAAAAACTCTGTGGCTTTTGGTATCGCATTGCAGCCCGGTGCTAATGCGCTTGATGTCGCAGATAGGGTGGAAAAGGAGATAGAAGAATTATCAAAAAATTTCCCCAATGGTATGCGATATAAGATTGCAAATGACAATACAAGATTTGTGAAAATTTCTATCAAAGAAGTTGTAAAGACTTTTATTGAAGCCATTATTTTGGTGGTTATTATTATGTATTTTTTCTTGCAAAACTTCCGCGCGACTATTATTCCTGTGATTGCCATTCCTGTATCTATTATAGGGACTTTTGCAGGTATGTATGTGCTAGGATTTTCTATCAATCTCCTTTCGCTTTTTGGGCTTATTTTGGCTATCGGGATTGTGGTTGATGATGCTATTATTGTGATTGAAAATGTAGAGAGAATCCTCCATAATGAGCGGAATGAAAAGGGCGAAAAATATTCTGTTAAAGAAGCGACTATAAAGGCAATGAGTGAGATTCAAGGACCTGTTGTTGCTATCGTGCTTGTGCTATGCTCGGTGTTTATCCCTGTGGCATTTATTGGCGGATTCACAGGAGCAATTTATCAGCAATTTGCTATTACTATTGTGATTTCAGTGATTATTTCAGGTTTTGTGGCTCTCACTTTAACTCCTGCATTATGTGTATCGATTCTAAAAGCCAAAGAACCTAAGCCATTTTATTTAGTCAAGCGATTTAATGAGGTTTTTGATTGGCTTACACATAAATTTGGTGAGCAAATTGGCAAGGCTTTGCGCAGAGGTTCGGCTCTTTTATTATGTTTTGGAGGTATTTTAATTGTTACTTGGGGCTTACTTGTAAAGCTTCCTACCGGACTTGTGCCGAGTGAGGATAAAGGGATAGTGATAAACTTTATTCAGCTACCTCCAGCTGCCTCATTATCGCGCACCATTACCGAAGGGCAAAAGGCTTTAGCATTTTTGGAGCAAGAAGAAAGCACACAGCAAAATACGCTTATTGCAGGTTTTGATATGTTAGCAAGTGCTGCGCGCACTTCGGGTGCGGTAATATTTACAGCTCTTAAAGATTGGAGTGAGCGCAAAGAAAGCGCACTTGAGTTTTCGCAAAAAGCTATGGGTGCGCTTAATGCAAGTCTTGATGCTTTTGTTTTAAGCACTACTCCACCGGCAATTATGGGGCTTTCCACAGTGGGAGGATTTGAGCTTTATATTCAAGATAGAAGTGGAGGCACGATTAAAGACTTAGAAAAATATGCTAATTTATTTGCAGCAGAAGCTAATAAGCGTGAGGAACTCACAGGGGTGAGGAGTCTATTTAGCGCAAATATTCCGCAATATCATTTAGAACTTGATAGAGAGAGAGCAAAGGCTATGAATGTCAATGTAGATGATGTTTTTACGACTTTGCAAAGCACATTGGGGCAGTATTATGTAAATGATTTTAATCTCTATGGCAAGTCTTATCAAGTCAATGTGCAGGCTTTGAGTGAATTTAGAGAAACTCCGGAGGATTTAAGCCATATTTTTGTGAAATCACATAATGGCGATTTGATTCCCATAAGCGCACTTGTGAAGTTTGAGCGGGTAGTTGGGGCAGATATTGTAGATAGATTCAATTCTTTTACAAGTGCAAAAATTATCGGCAACCCTGATGAAAGCAAGGGATATTCAAGCGGAGTTGCGTTGCAAGTGATTGAGCAATTAGCCAAAGAGGTATTGCCCGAGGGCTATACTATTGCTTATAGTGGCACAAGTTATCAAGAAAAAAGCGCGAGTGGCACAGGAAAAATTGCCTTTGTGTTCGGGCTTATTTTTGTTTTTTTGATTTTATGTGCGCAATATGAGCGGTGGCTGATGCCTCTTTCAGTAATAAGTGCTGTGCCTTTTGCTGTTTTTGGAGCAAGTGCAGCAACAGCATTAAGAGGTTTGAGTGCAGATGTATATTTTCAAGTGGGATTAGTGATGCTCATTGCTCTATCAGCTAAAAATGCTATTTTGATTGTGGAATTCGCCCAACATTTGCACGAGAAGGAAGGCAAGAGTATCTTAGAATCTGCCATAGGTGCAGCAAAGCTAAGATTCCGCCCTATCATTATGACTTCACTTGCTTTTAGTATCGGGGTGCTTCCCTTAGCTCTAAGCACAGGAGCGGGAAGCGCGAGTAGGCACGCTATTGGCACAGGGGTAATTGGCGGAATGCTAGCAGCAACATTTATCGCTATCTTTTTTATCCCTCTTTTTTGGAGTTATATTGCGCGATTATCAGAGTGGCTTAAAAAAAGGCGGCAATAATATTAATAAATCTGCTTTGGCAGGGGGTATTGATAGTCAAAGAATCATAATAGATTCTAGATTTTTTGAGTTTTTAGAATCTAGAATCTTACTTTTTTATAATGGGGGCAAAATATTTAAAGAGGGGATAAACCTTTTTGCAATAAATAAAGAAAGATGCAAAAATATTTTTTAGATTCTGTGTTTAAGCTAAAATCTAAACTCAAGGCTTGTATTTTTTAGATTCTAAAAATTTTAGAAAGTTATATTCTTTTAGGCTTAAATACGAGTGCATATTTGGTGATGTATGTTTCACTCTCTAATAATTTATTCAAAGGGGTATAAAGATTCTAATGAGGTTATTTCACAAAAAGCAGATGATGAAACTCTGTTGAGATACTACTCATAAAAAGCGGTGCATAGGGAGTATTTTCTGCCAAAATCGTGCAAAAGTGCATTATATCTTTTTGTGAGCCAAGACACTCTGCACACATTTTTAGAATCTGTGGAGCGAAATCTTTAGGGATATGTTTTGGAGCGTGTAAGCGAGAGGTAAAGTGTTTGTGGATTCTATGCACAAGCATTTTGTTTCGAATTTCTACAATCATTGAATCTATGGGGAGTTTAATAAACATCAAATCCTCTTGGGGATTGAGTGAGAGATAGGTCATATCCACGCCAAAAATTTTTGTGCTATATGAATCAAAAAGATAGAGGCTTTTATTGTAGTTATCTTCAAAATTCTCTATCATCAGCTCTAGCACCGCTAATCGCTCTTTGATTGTATAGATATTGCCTATGGGCGAGAATGCAAAGCGCAATAAGGATTCTATACTATACCATTCTATACTCTCAAATCCGTGTTCGAGCATCAGTTCATAGCGCATTTGGCGGAGGTGTGTTGCGCGTGGAGAATGCCCAAACTTGTAGGGAAAGGCAACAATTTTATCACGATAGGCTGGAGAGGGGAAGCGAGGGTGGATTACAAATCGCCGCTTAGATTCTTTATCTAAAATATATTCTAAACTCCCTTCATAGCCCTCATCAATGACTCTTATCTCACTTTTTGGAATCTGTGTGAGTAAGAAAAAAAACTCATCATCGCTACAGTCTTTATCCCAAATGCGCTCTGAATAGCGAAAATGTTGTGATATGAGCCTTAAAACCTCGTTTGATGGCTCTTTATTGACATTTTTATCAATCCAAGAAGTGAGTGTGCGTCTATCTTTGCCAATAATCTGTGCAAAACGCGAGATGCTAAGATTTGAGCGTTCATAAATAATAAGCAATCGATCTAAAATACTTAATGCCATCATTATCCTTAAATATTTAAAGCTTTTCTTTACTTATTGTATAGATTTTTGTAAAAAAGAATAGCCTATATGGTTCATTTCTTGGCTGTGATGCTTCAAAATTGCACAATTTTTGTGCATAAATAAATATTATGTGTAAAAATTGTAGAAAAGTCTCAAAAGTTGTGCAAGACAAAATAAGATATTCTAGTATAGAATGTTTTATTCTTTAAAATATAGCAAACCAAGCCTAGCTTAGGACTTGTTATATTTTAAGAAAATTTGCGTGAAAGGGTTGCATTATGGATATATATCAGTTATATAAGCAAAAGCTCACAAGCACAGCTGATGCGGTTAAAGTGATTAAGTCTGGCGATTGGGTGGATTATGGTTGGGCTGTTACCACTCCTGTGGCACTTGATGCTGCCCTAAGTCAGCGCATACAAGAATTAGATGATGTAAAGCTTCGCGGGGGGGTGTTAGTGCAAGTCCCTGAAGTTTTCAAAGTCGATACAGGGGGCAAACACGCTTCTTGGCATACTTGGCACGCAAGTGGCATAGGACGAAAGCTCATTGAGCAAGGTTTGGGATTTTATATTCCTATGCGATATTCTGAATTGCCTCGATATTATGTAGAGACAAAGGCAAAACCAAATGTAGCAATGATGCAGGTTGCACCTATGGATAAGCACGGATATTTTAATTTTGGTCCAAGTGCATCGCATTTAGATACTTGTGTAAAAACAGCAGATATTGTGATTGTAGAAGTTAATAAAAATATGCCTCGCTGTTTGGGTGGATTTGGCACAGAGGTGCATATCTCACAAGTAGATATGGTTGTAGAAGGGGATAATCCGCCCCTTGTAGAAGTAGGCTCTTCAGCTCCAACAGATGTGGATAAAGCTGTGGCAAAGCTTATTGTGGAGGAGATTAGCAATGGCGCGTGCATACAGCTTGGCATAGGCGGTATGCCAAATGCAGTTGGTTCTTTTATTGCACAATCTGATTTGAAAGATTTAGGTGTGCATACAGAAGTGTATGTTGATGCGTTTGTAGAGATGAGCGAAGCGGGTAAGATTAATGGAAGCAAAAAAAATATCAATAAAGGGCGACAAACCTATTCTTTTGCAATGGGAACTAAAAAACTTTATGATTTTTTAGATAATAACCCTGAATGTATGAGCGCACCTGTGGATTATACAAATGATATACGCACGATTGCTGCGCTTGAGAATTTTGTATCAATTAATAATGCTGTGGATATAGATATTTTTGGGCAGGTTAATTCTGAATCTTCAGGCACAAGACATATTAGTGGTGCGGGTGGGCAGCTAGATTTCGTGCTTGGGGCGTATTTGGCAAAAAATGGTAAGAGCTTTATTTGTTGTAGTTCAACAATGAAAGCAAAAGATGGCACATTAAAAAGCAGAATCTTGCCTACTTTGCACGAGGGAAGTATTGTTACAGCCACAAGGGCAAATGTGCATTATCTCGTAACAGAATATGGTAAGGCAAATCTTAAAGGCTTATCAACTTGGGAAAAATGTGAGGCGATTATTTCTTTAGCACACCCTGATTTTAGAGAGGAACTTATTGCCCAAGCAGAAAAGATGAAAATCTGGCGCGCAAGCAATAAGATTCGCCCTTAAATTACCATAAAAGGAGGAAATGAGACTAAAATATCTACTCAAATTCACAAAAAGGAGCAAAATGAAAACACAAGGAACAAAACTAAGAGAGGCAGTAGAGCAATATAAGCCCTTGCAGATTCTAGGCGTGATTAATGCTTATAGTGCGATTCAAGCACAAAAGTGTGGAGCAAAGGCATTATATTTAAGTGGTGGTGCATTAGCTGCAATGAGTTTGGGTGTGCCTGATTTAGGGATTAGCTCACTTGAAGATGTATGTGTTGATGTGCGTAGAATCACTGCTGCTAGTGATTTGCCTTTGCTTGTTGATGCAGATACAGGCTGGGGTGGAGCGTTTAATATCGCACGAACCATAAGAGAGCTTACGCGAAGTGGCGCGGGAGGCTGTCATATTGAAGATCAAGTTGCACAAAAAAGATGCGGACATCGCCCCAATAAAGAGTTAGTAAGCCCACAAGAGATGTGCGATAGAGTAAAGGCAGCAGTAGATGCGCGTTTGGATTCAAGTTTTGTTGTGATGGCGCGCACAGATGCTCACGCGAGTGAGGGACAACAAGCAGCACTTGATAGAGCGGCTTTATATGTAGAATCTGGTGCAGATATGATATTTGCCGAGGCAATTCATACGCTCGAGGAATATAAACAATTCACACAGCATATCAAAGTCCCTGTGTTGGCAAATATTACGGAATTTGGCAAAACCCCCTACTTTACACGCGATGAGCTAGGAAGCGTAGGCATTTCTATGGTGCTTTATCCGCTTTCGGCTGCTAGAGCAATGTGTAAGGCAGCACTTGGGGTATTTGAGGATATTATCCAAAATGGTTCACAGAAAAAGAGTATCGAGTCTATGCAAACACGTGCAGAGTTGTATGAGACTTTGGGTTATCACGAATATGAGCAAAAGCTAGATAAGCTTTTTAATCAAAATAAATCAAAATAAAGGAGGTATTTATGGGAGAAGCTATTAAAAATACAAAGGTTGGAGGACTTGCAGGCGTTAATGCAGGGCAATCTGCTATTTGCACCGTTGGCACAGGACACGGATTAAATTATCGAGGCTATGATATTTATGATTTGGCGCGTGAGTGCGAGTTTGAAGAAGTTGCCTATTTGCTTTTGCGAGAAAAATTGCCCAATAAAGCAGAGCTAGAATCTTTTAAAAAAGAACTTATAGGCGCAAGAGCTTTGCCTCAAAAGCTTAAAGATACATTGAAGCTTTTGCCTAAAGATGCGCACCCTATGGATATTATGCGCACTGCTTGTTCTATGCTTGGCTGTCTTGAGCCAGAATCTTATGATGTAATGAAAGCATCTTTCCCAATGCAACAAAAGATTGGCGTAAGACTTCTAGGTATTTTTCCTTCAGTGCTTGCGTATTGGCATCATTATCACACAAGCGGTAAGGAGATTAGCACAGATTCTAAGCAAGATACTATTGCCGGATATTTCCTTGAAATACTCCACCAAAAGCCACCAAAAGATTTGTGGATTAAAGCAATGCACGTAAGTCTTATTTTGTATGCTGAACACGAATTTAATGCAAGCACCTTTACTGCGCGTGTAATTACTGCGACAATGTCAGATGTGTATTCAGGTATCACAGGGGCTATTGGTGCGCTTAGAGGTCCATTGCACGGCGGTGCGAATGAAGCAGCAATGGAGCTTATCGCAGAGTATAAATCACCCAAAGAAGCAGAGCAAGGGATTTTAGACAAGCTTGCAAGAAAAGATAAGATTATGGGCTTTGGACATCGTGTATATGTCAAGTCTGACCCACGCAATGTTGTTATTAAAGAATGGAGCAAGAAATTAAGCGAAGATGTGGGTGATACAAAGGGGCTTTATCCTATCAGTGAAGCGATAGAAAAGGTAATGTGGGATCAAAAGAAACTCTTCCCTAATTTGGATTTTTATAGTGCCTCTGCTTATCATTTTATGGGAATCCCAACGCCTTATTTTACGCCAATTTTCATCTTTTCACGCACTTCAGGTTGGTTAGCACATATTTTTGAGCAAAGAGCGAATAATAAACTTATCCGCCCAAGTTCAGAATATATAGGACCAGACAATAAAGCATTTGTGCCAATGCAAAATCGCTAAGATATTTTATTTTTACTAAGGAGTTAC
The DNA here is from genome assembly GCF_022511165.1 of Helicobacter sp. Classification (GTDB taxonomy): domain Bacteria; phylum Campylobacterota; class Campylobacteria; order Campylobacterales; family Helicobacteraceae; genus Helicobacter_C. The sequence continues at coordinate 45,381 of NZ_JAFLSB010000006.1, forward strand.
AATGAGCCACGATATGGGTATTTTAGAGACAAAACGACCAGAGTTTGATGAGTTACTTACAAAAATCGCGCGTTATGCGCTTGAGTTTGATATTAAATCTCCTCTTGCGTATGAAACAGCGCGCTACTGCCTTATGGATACGATTGGTTGCGGACTTTTAGCACTGAATTTCCCCGCTTGCACAAAGCTTTTGGGACCAGTGGTAGAAGGTGCAGAATTTCGCCCATTGGGGGCGAAGATTCCCGGGACAAGCTATCAGCTTGAGCCAGAGAGAGCAGCGTTTAATGTTGGCGCTATGGTGCGTTGGCTTGATTTTAATGATACTTGGCTTGCAGCAGAGTGGGGACACCCAAGCGATAATTTAGGAGCGATTTGGGCAGTGGCTGATTATTTAAGCCGCAAAAATATTGCCGAAGGTAAAGCTCCCTTGCTCGTGAAAGATGTGCTTAAGGGAATGATTAAGGCTCACGAGATTCAAGGTGTTTTAGCACTTGAAAATAGCTTTAATAAAGTGGGCTTAGATCATGTATTGCTTGTGCGCATTGCTTCTACTGCAGTAGCTTGTGTGATGCTTGGGGGTAATTTTGAAGAAGTGCGCAACGCAGTGAGCCACGCTTTTATTGATGGTGGTGCGCTTAGAACATATCGCCACGCTCCAAACACAGGTAGTCGCAAAAGTTGGGCAGCAGGTGATGCAAGCAGTAGAGGAGTGAATCTTGCGCTTAAAGCCCTAAGTGGTGAAATGGGCTACCCAAGTGCGTTAAGTGCGAAATTTTGGGGGTATGAAGATGTGAAGATGAAAGGACAAAAGCTTACAATTCCACAAGATTTTGGAAGCTATGTAATGGAGAATGTGCTTTTCAAAATCAGCTTCCCGGCAGAATTCCACGCTCAAACTGCGGTTGAAGCAGCTCTCAAACTCCACGATAAAGTTAAAGACCGCTTGAATGATATAGAAAAAATCATCATCACTACTCAAGAATCTGGACATCGTATTATTAATAAGGTAGGCGAGCTTGCAAATCCTGCCGATAGAGATCATTGTATCCAATATATGGTGGCTGTGCCGCTTGTGTTTGGGCGATTGAGTGCAGAGGATTATGAAGATAGTGTGGCAAAAGACCCACGAATTGATGCCTTAAGAGATAAAATGGTTGTTGAAGTTGATGATCGCTATACAAGAGAGTATTTAGAGGCGGATAAGAGAAGTATCGCAAATGCGGTGCAAGTATTCTTTAAAGATGGCTCAAAGACTGATAAGGTGGAGGTTGAATATCCTATCGGGCATAAGAGACGCAGAGATGAAGGAATCCCTGTGCTTGTGAGCAAGTTTAAACGCAATATTGCTCTTAAACTTAGCCCTAAAAAATGTGCAATGATTGAGAAGCTTTGCAGCGACCAAAAGGCTTTAGAATCTACGCCATTTAATGAATTTAGCGATTTATTTGCTTTGTAATCGCCATTTTCACTTCTTGCTTTAATAAAGCCTAGCAGCTGCTAGGCTTAGATTCCAAGAATCTCAAGCTAAAGATGAGCTACAAAACTCACTGATAATTTATATCCCTTTTATTGATATTGCCCTTATTTTTTCTTGCTTCTTAGTTTAATTATAAAATAATATTTATCTTTATAAAATTTACTTTATATTAATTTTTATACAATGTTACTTTTACTCAATAAAATTTTAATATTTATAAGAAGTTAAGTTTTATTTTAATTTTTTGTATATATAATGAAATTGTTTCTAAGTTTTTTATCCTATTTAAATGCCCTAGCACCAATGACCCTATTTATAGTGGTAAGCCTCCATTTTAAAAAAACAGATAGTGCGATAGTTGTTTTTTTGCAACTTGTGCTATCTGTTTTTGTATCATATCATTTTATGCAAAAGGAGCGTTATGATATTTGCCCTAGAGCACATTTATATGTGGCTCATTTTTCTTATTATGCTTTGTGTCAATTATCTTATTTTTTCTTTCAAATATATGCGTAAATGGGAATTCTTAGTAGTATTAATGGGCTATATATGTATAGTAGCTGTGGTTTTGTGGGGGATTTCTTTTGCAGAGTCTATAAGCATAAGCTCTGTCTTTACTGCTTTGGGTGTCAATATGTGGATAACGCTTTGTGTAGGAATATATGCGCTTTTTACTTGCTTTATCTTGGTTTTAGTTATTCAAAGAAAAAAGGAGCAAAAATATCTCTATATTCTTGTGGGTATCATTTTGTGTTTATTTGTTGTAAATGTTGGGTATTATGGTGCAGATATGATTGAGGTATTGTAAAAATATGCGTGTAATATTCTTTTTTGCTTTTATTCTTTATAGCAATGCTTTTGCCTATACTTGTTATAGCTCACATTGCGAGGATATACGCGTAGGTTTAGGCATTCATCATAGCAGGACTTATGACACAGGTGCATATCTTTCTTTGTATATTGGAGGGCATTGGGAGAGATTCTATCTCGCAGGGGGTGCGATGATAGGGCAGATGTATCCTAGCTTTGCCCCCACCATAGATTCAAAGATTCAAAACTATAATTCTCTTTTGTTTTCAGCATACGCCCATATTGGTGCAAAGCTTGGCGGAGAGAATCCTCTTTTTCTTTATGTTGAGGCACTCTTAGAGCGATATGATATTGGAGAAAACCACACTTTTAGTGCAAATCACACTTTTGTAGGTGCATATATGGCTTATCACGCAAGGTTAAGTAGCTCCATAGTGCTTGAAGTAGGAGCAGGTATAAGCCCAAGCATACTTAGAAAATATGTAAGCGAGAGTGCAGAGAGGGGCTTCCTCTCTCAATCAAGCACTTTTGATAGCAGCTTCCGCCTTGAGAGTTTCATTGGTATGCGTTTCAAACGCGGAAATACATATATCAAAAAGAGTGATATATCTGTGCGATTAAATGCTATCTTTTATCATAATAGAATCTATGATTACACTCCTCTCATACTTCCTCCGCGCCAAGACTATGCAATAATGCTTGAATGCGCTATGAGCCTTGAGCATCTCCTTAGCTTTTAGAATCTATATAGATTCTAAAAAGTAAAAATTATTTTTTTTTTTTTGTAGAATCTATTTTATGTTAATTTTTATACAATGTTACTTTTTTTAAATAAAATTTTAATATTTATGATAAATTTAAGTTTTATTTTAATTTTTATAAATATAATGAAATTGTTTCTTGAGATAAATGATTTCCTAGAAACATATATCTTGCTTTACAAGGAGTTTTTATGAAAAAACTTAGTCTTGTTACAATTTTGTCTTTAGGATTAGCTTTTAGCCCGCTTTGCGCAGTAGAATCTAAAAAGAGTGTGGCACAAGATTTAAGTG
>NZ_JAFLSB010000060.1 GCF_022511165.1 Helicobacter sp.
GTTAATCCAAAAGCGTGAAATGGCGGCAAAGATGAAAGAATACAATCCCCATCACGCGCGTGAATCACATCAGAAATTTGCAAAATATTACTCATAATATTTAAATGCGAAAGCATCACGCCCTTTGGCTTCCCCTCACTCCCACTACTAAAGAGAATCGCCGCTACATTGGTATTTTTACGAGGTTTGACATATATCCATTTAAGCATAAAAGAGGGTAATAACACAGCTTGAGCCATTTTGCAAATAAAATCAATCTTCTTTTGCTTTACCCCTTTTATAATATCCTCCATATAAAATACGCGCACATTAGGAGGAAATTGCAATGCTACACCTTTATTTGCAAGCTTTTGCATAAACTGCCTAGAAGTGTAAATAGTATCCATTTGCGCAGATTGTATAGCAGAGAAGAGTGCGTTTTGCCCCGCAGTAAAATTTAGATTCACAATCGTTTTTCCTGCTATGAGTAAAGAGAGATTGCACAAAACACTTGCAAGTGAAGCGGGTAAAAGAATACCTATATTTTGTTGCCCTTGTGTCTGTATGCCAAAAAGACGAGAGAGAATGAGGCTAAGGGCGAGCATTCTTGTGTAGCTCATTGCCCCACTTGCACTATCTATAATAGCGACTTCGGTATTCCATTTTTTCGCACTATCCACCCACATCGCGCCAATGGTTGAGAGCGCATTACATTGTGTAGCCCACGCGCGGAATGAAAGCTCAAAAACCTTTGCCTTCACACGTTCTGCATTCGTGTGAATATCAAGAGGAGCGCCAAAGGCGATTGTAATACTTCTTTTCGCAAAGCTTTTACGCCTCTCTTGGAATCCTTCATTACTACGAGAAAACGCGCTTCCCCATAACCCCCGAATATAAAAAGGTAAAATCACAGCTTGATGAGGCTGCAAGTGTTTTGCAACTAGTTCAAAGCCATTTTTAAAAGCATTTAAATGCCCGTGTCGCGAGATTGCTCCTTCAGGGAAAAGGCACACCATATGTCCATTAGCAAGTTGTGTAGCAATAGATTCTAAAGCTTTCTTGCTCCCTGTATGCGAAATAGGTATCACACCAAACATATCTAAAAAAATACGAATATACCACCTATCATAATAGCTTCGTTCCATTACAAAATATACTTTTCGTGGCAAAGCAAGCTGCACAATCGCCCAATCAATAAAAGAAATATGATTCCCCAAAAGCAATACACCACCTTGTTCGGGGATATTTTCAAAACCCTCTACATTCAGGCGATACCTTTGTAAAAACGCAAGAGTAATGAGCATTCTTACGAGTGAAAAAGGTAAAAGACGCACGACATAAATCGTCCCACCAAGTGCAACAAGCATACAAAAATAAAACAGATAGGTAACGCTAATGCCGCCCAAAGAAGCCAAAGTGCCAATAAGCAAAAAAAGGAGCATTGTAATATTTTGCACAAAGTTATTGCCAGCTAGAATCTTCCCTAACTCACCCTCTTTAGCGTGGAATTGAATGAGGGCATTAAGTGGGACAATAAAAAGCGCACCGCCCATACCGAAGAGAAAAAAGATTACAGCATAAGGGATAAGCGAAGAAAAGCTAAGAATTAATAAAGTCGTTATGCACACAAGTCCCGCACCAATGGGGATAAGCCCGGTTTCAATGTATTGCTTTGAAAGTCGCCCAGCAATAATAGAGCCTATGATAATGCCAAATCCAGAGCAACCAATAATCATTTGCACCTTAAAGGTATTAAGCTCTAAAAAATGCTCTTTGACATAAGTTGGAAAAGTTGCCAAGAGGAGTTGAGAGATAGACCAAAATACAGCAATCCCCACCACAGAGAGCCAAATATTACGATGAGCATACAAAAGCTTAAGATTATGCTTAAGTAATTTTCCTTGAAGGTAAGACTGCTTATCAAACTTATCCTCTGTGCGCTCTGTGAGCGTGGGCAAATAATAGCATAACAGCACCTCCAAAACCGCACAAACAATCAGCATAAAGCCAAGTGGCGCAACACTTTGTAAAATCTCACCTTTTTGTGCAAAAAATCCTAAATCATTTATCGCATAAAACATTTCAAATAAAAGTGAAAAAACACTCATACCTGCCAAAATTGCCACAATCGCTACTGCCTGCATTGCACCATTTCCCCACGCAAGCAAGTCTTTTCCTACCAAATCCTTGATAAAACCATATTTTGCAGGAGAATAAATCGCTGATTGGGCTGCCATAAATAAAGTAGCAACAAATGCCAACCAAAAATAACCCAAAAAATAACATAATGTAATTACAATACTTAAGGCTAACCCAAACCACGCACATACGCGCATAGTAATATTTTTAGGAAATTTATCCGCAAGGAATCCTGAAGGAGTAAAAAGCAATATAAAAGGAAGTAAAATCAGCGCATTAATAAGACTTGTAAGAAATGTAAGCTCACTGCCATCATAGACTTTATAGAGTGTGTTTTGAATGGTAATTTTATGTCCCAAATCCATAAAGGCATTGAGAAATGCCACGGCAATAAAGGGCAAAAACCCTTTTATATTCCATAGCCTTTTCATTAATGTCTCCTCTTTTTCGCACTTTTGATAGCCACAAAAATATACGAATCTTAACTGCTTTTATCCTTTATTGCTCACTTAGAATCTTTACTTTGCCATTTTCTACAAGCACATACATATCTTTTATACCAACCGAACTAAAGCTTATTTTGCCATTGAGATAAGCTTTATAGTCTTGCATAAAGCTTATACGATACATATTACGATGTTCCTCATTTGGATATATAGAGACATTAATATCAGAAATGCGTATGTTTTTTGCCTCATTTTTGGCAAAAACATTCTTTTTATGCTCCCTAAATGCCTTAAAACTCATACCATCGGGGCGATAAAAATTTTGCTCATCATAAAAGCTTAAATAAGTTGCCAAATCACTTTTTTGCCATACGCTTTTCCATTGATACAAACTCGCAAGCACAAGAGCGAGTTCATCAATGCTCGCTGCCTTAAACTTGTCTTCATAAGTAATAAGCATCGTTTTTTTCCAATCAATCAGCTTATCATATTTTTTGAGTATCTCATTATCAATAGCAATACAACCGCGTGTATTAAGCTCCTCTCTATTGCCATTAAGTGGTAAGCCGTGAATCCAAATACCCCCACCCGTCTTTTTTAGGGATCTATCATATACATTAGGATAGCTTGTGGAAAATGCAAGCGGTCCATAATACTGATCAAGCCCCGTTAAACGCGCATTTAAATCATACGAGCCTATAGGAGTTGTCAAATCACCCTCTTTTTTCTTATTACCCTTACCCTTTGCTACAAGCGCACTTGAAGTGCCAAGCTCCTTGAGCTTCGCATTTTGTAATTCATAAAGCGTCAAAGAAGGAGCAGTTTTATTTGAGACAAATAAAAATCGCAGATTCTCAAAATATCCATATTCTGTGGCATTTTCTTTAAGATATTCTGCCCAATATTCTTTATTTGTGAGATACCCCTCAAGCTTAGATTCTATCGCATTGATACCATTTTTTTTATATTCACTCACAAGATTCATAAGTTGTGTATCAAGGGCATAAAGACTTGAAAATCCCATAATAGCCATACATAAAAACCATTGTTTAAAATTATTCATTCTCCCTACTCCTTTTTTTGATTTATTCCATAAAATCATATCCTATTTTTTTCAATATATCTTTTTGCTTACTCCAGCCCCTATGCACCTCTACATCAAGCTTCAAAAAAATATCCTTATTGCTTAAAGAGCTTATTTTTTTTCGCGCACAAATACCTATTCGTTTGATACCGCTTCCTCCCTTGCCAATTACCACTGCCTTTTGGCTTTGCTTTTCTACAATAATATGAGCGTGGATTCTATCAAGCTTTGCGCCCTCTTCAAAACTTTTTATGACTACATCAGCTTCATAGGGAATCTCATCACTTAGATTCTCAAACAAACTCTCGCGTATCATTTCTTTATAAATTTCTTTAAGATGTGTTGGTGTAAGGAGTTTGGCATCATAAAAAAAAGGTGAAGTTGGCAAGTGCATTGCGATTTGGTGCAAAAGCCGCTCTCTCTCAAATCCTTTTTTCACACTAATTGGCAAAAGTGAGAGAAAATACTTCTCATACGCTTGATATTGCGCAATTTTTTGCAAAAGCTGCTCTTTGGTGCAAGTATCAATTTTTGTCAAAAGAAGCAAATGAGGCAATCCTTCACTTAGATGTAAAAAATGCTCATAATGGATTACCTCATCACTCACAGGCGCAAGATAAAGAGCTAAATCGCAATCACCCATAGCCTTAAGAGCTTGTGAGAGCATATATTGATTTAAAAGCTTCTCTTTATGGTGAATCCCGGGCGTATCTACAAAAACAATCTGTGCTTGCAATGGTGCATAAGGCACAATCATTTGGAGCTGTTTGCGTGTGGCATTTGCTTTATGAGAAACAAGGGCAATTTTCTCTCCCAAAAGATGATTGAGCAAGGTAGATTTCCCCGCATTTGGTCTGCCAAGTGTAGCAACAAATCCGGCACGAGTGCTAAAATCATCGCTATTATTTGAAGAAATATGTGCGCTCATAAAGATTCTTAAAGAATATAACGCGCCAAATCGACATTTTCAACCAAATCTGCTAATGCCTCTCTTACCATTTCTGCACTTACTTCAACCTCTTTGCCCTGATATTTATCCACATCAAAGCTAATATCTTCTAAAACGCGCTCAATTGTGGTATGCAAACGTCTTGCGCCAATATCCTCTGTGCGCTCATTAGCATTATGCGAAAGTCGCGCTAATTCTCTAATAGCTTCATCGCTAAACTCAAGCCTAATATTTTCTGTATCAAGCAAAAGCTGATATTGACGCAAAAGGGAGCTTTTGGTTTGAGTAAGAATCTGATACAAACTCTCCTCATCAAGCGTGCTTAGCTCCACACGCAAAGGAAAACGTCCTTGCAATTCTGGAATCAAATCACTTGGCTTACTAAAATGAAACGCCCCCGCTGCAATAAATAAAATATAATCTGTCCTAATCTGCCCATATTTAGTATTGACGACACTTCCTTCTACAATCGGCAACAAATCGCGTTGCACTCCCTCTTTGCTTGGATCTTGCCTTGAGCTATCCTTATGCCCTAATGCCACCTTATCAATCTCATCAATAAAAATCACGCCATTTTGTTCTGCGCGCCTTAAGCCCTCTGCGCGAATACTCTCCGCATCAAGCACAGATTCTGTTGCTTCAGTCGCTAAGGCTTCTTTCGCCTCTCTCACACTCATTTCTTTTTTGACTTTATCTTGAGTAACATTTAATACTTTAAAAATAGATTCTTGCATTTTAATCATATCTGGGGGGAGATTATCATCACTCATTTGGGGTTTTTTGCTCACTTCTATTTCAATTATTCGCTCATCATATTCACCCTTAATCACGCATTGCTTCATTTTTGCAAAACTGATTTCATATTCTTTCTTTTTTGCATCACTCACACCGCTTGGCAATGGCGGGAGTAATTTTTGGGTAATTTTTTCAATGATATAATCATTAATCTGTGCTTGAGCCTTTTGTCTATGCTCATTTTCGACAAGATTCACACTTGCTAGGACTAAATCTCTTACCATAGATTCCACATCGCGCCCCACGAATCCTACTTCGGTATATTTACTTGCTTCCACCTTTACAAAAGGCAGTCCCATCATTTTTGCCATTCTTCTTGCAATTTCTGTTTTACCAACCCCTGTTGAGCCAATCATAAGAATATTTTTTGGCGTAATTTCTTCTTGCACTTCTTTATCAAGCTTCATTCTTCTATATCGATTTCTTAGAGCAATAGCGACTGCCTTTTTTGCTTCGTGCTGACCAATAATATAGCCATCAAGATAGCTCACTATCTCCTTTGGGGTCATATTCTCCTTCATCTACACTCCATTACAATTCTAAAATCTTAATTTGAGTATTGGTATAAATACATATCTCTCCTGCAATGCGCAATGAATGCTCTACAAGCTCTCTAGGAGGCAAAGAACTATGCGCGCTTAAAGCTCTCGCTGCACTTAGGGCATAATTACCACCACTACCAATAGCTGCGATTTTGCCATCTTCTGGCTCAAGCACATCACCACTCCCGCTTAAAATATAAATATGCTCCTTATTTAATACAATCATCATTGCCTCGAGTTTGCGCAAATATTTATCACTTCGCCATTGTTTTGCAAACTCTAGCACACTGCGCACCAAATCGCCCTTGCGTCCCTCCAAAATACGTTCAAAAGTATCAAAAAGGCTAAAAGCATCGGCAGTGCTTCCTGCAAAACCACTGAGAATCTGTCCATTATAAAGCGTGCGGATTTTTGTGGCATTACCCTTCATCACGCAATTTCCAAAGGTTACTTGCCCATCTCCGCCGATAATAGCATATGATTTCCCCTCATATTCTCCTCTAAAACCGAGTATGGTTGTTGCCTCAAACATTTTACCCCTTTAACGCCTCTACGACAAGCTTAAGTGTCGCATTGATACTATGCCCAAGTTTGACTTGCACCTCAAATGCCCCTGTGTGCTTAATAGCTTGAGGTATTTCAATATGCTTTTTATCAACATATACTTTATGCTCACTCAAAGCAAGAGCAATCTCATCTTTTGTAATCGAGCCAAAAAGCACCTCATTATTCCCAACCTTTTTATGCAAGATAAGCTTTAAAGATTCTATACTTTGTTTTATCTGCTGAAGTTGTGCTATTTCTAAAGCCTCTAATTCTTGTTGTTTTTTAAGCTCTGCCTTGTATTTGTTAATTACCTCATTTGTTGCGTGCTGTGCCTTGCCTTTAGCAATAAGAAAATTTTTTCCATAGCCATCTTTAACCTCACAAACTTCGCCTTTTTTTCCTAAACCTTTCACATCTTCAAGTAATAAAACTTTCATTCTCTCTCCAAATCTCACACAATTTAGAATCTGCGCTATAAAACTCTATGTTATCTCCATAAACAAAAACTAAAAGCTATTTTTGCTTAAGCACCACAGGCTCAATAAAAGGCACGTGGCTACCTACGACTTGAGATTTATCTTTTTTAAATTGCTTTAAAAATTGAGTGCGAGTTTGAGCGGCTTTTTTAGCATCGGTATCAAAACTCACAGAAATATTAGGCTGCTTTGTTTGCACATCAAAGGCGTGAAGCAAATCTGCCCAAAAAATAAGCTGCGTGTCCTTATCTTGTAACATAATCATATTATGCCCGGGAGTATGCCCATAAGCAGGAATTGCAGAGATGATAGAATCATCTTTAATGAGTTTCTTACTATGATCAAAAAATGCTTTATTCTTGATTGATTTGAGAGCATTTTTAATTTCTTCATTCGCTCCACTTGTTGTCCAATATTCATATTCTTTTTCATCAATGAGGACTTGAGCCTTTGTAAAAGGATTTTTTTTGCTCATAAAAGCACCAATATGATCAGGGTGCGCGTGAGTGATGATAATATGACTTATATCATTAGGCTTAAGCTTAGCTTGTTTGAGTGCATTTTTAAGACTTTCTAAAGTATCAGCAAAGCCAGTATCAACAA
>NZ_JAFLSB010000061.1 GCF_022511165.1 Helicobacter sp.
AGAGGGTGAGATTGAATGGGATAAGAGCAAGATTATCTATGAGCAGCAAGAGGAGGTGCTTGATATTTCACGCTAGGTTGATTGATATTTGTTTAAAATCTCTAAAAGGCGCAGTGCGCAGTGAGTGAAAGTAAAGATAAATAAAGATAAAGCTTAGGATTCTTAAGATTATGATTTTAAGGTATTATTTTTGCTTTAAAAGTCGATATAGAAGTGGTATTCTGTAAATATCAATAACGCGAGGAAGAACAATGAGGGTTACATTTGGCACGAAATATAACCAAATGAATTATTATCAAGGCACGATGCAAAGTAAGCTTATGGATATAAACACAAAGATTGCTTCAGGGCTTAAGATTCAATATGGCTACCAAGATAGCAGTGTGTTTAATCAAAACCTTAAGCTTGAGTATGAAAAAGTCAATTTAGATCAAGGCATTGATGTGAGTAATGACGCTCACACTGCCACGCTTAATACTGATAAAGCCCTTGCAGAGCTCTCACTTACTGCCGAGCAGTTTAATACCAAGCTTATTCAAGCTGCAAATGATATTCACTCGCCTACTTCGCGTGAGGCGATAGCAAGGGATTTAGAAAAGCTCAAAGAGCATATGATAAATATCGCAAATACTGCTATTGGTGGTGAGTTTCTTTTTGCAGGGAGCAATGTGAAGATTCGCCCATTTGAGCCAGATGGCACCTATAAGGGAAATAATGATAGGCTTGAAGCTTTGGTAAGCAATAATAATCTCATACCTTATAATATTACCGGAGAAGAGCTATTTTTTGGGCGAGATTCTGATTATCATAAAAGTATTACAAGCAATATCCGCAAGTTTAATCAAACAAAACTCAATAATGATATTATGGATAAAATTAAGCGTGGCGATATACCCGAAGAGGTGTATATCAAGGCAGGGGATACTTTGCGTGATTTGATAGGGGATAATGATAATGATACAAGCAATAATGGCAAGGAATATTTTTATTTGCGCGGTGTTCGCCCTGATGGCACAAGTTTTAAGAGCAAATTTTCATTTGATGTAGGTTATAAGAATGCTGCTAATGCCACAAAAGTGCAGGATTTGCTTGATAGAATCGGTAAAGAATATGGCAATACAAGCAAAAATAAAGTGGTTGATGTGAATTTGAATTTTTGGGGAGAGATTGAGATTAAAAATCTCAAACCCGGCAATGCAAATTTAGATTTTCATTTGATTTCAAGCGATACTGATGTAGATAATGTCGATGATTTACCCGCACTTGGGGCGCGTGTTACAAGCTTTCAAAAAAGCAATTTTATGGGGCAATTTTCACAAAGCGAGATAAAGGCGATAAAAAGCAATTATGATCATCGTGAGCTGACTATCCCCTCAACTTTGCTTACAAAAGATAATTTTCCTGCTACTTTAAATACAAAACTTAAAGATGTATTGGCTGAAGATGTCAAAACGCTTGTGTTTGCAGGCACACGTCCAAATAATGATGATGGCACAATCAATGAAGAATCTATTGAGCCATTGAGCATTGATGTTGATGATGATTTGCAAGTGCAAGATGTGCTTGCTCTTGTAAAAAATCATTTTGGTGGCAAGATAGAGGGTGAGATTATACGCGGTGAGCTTGTATTCCGCGATATGAATGTAACGCATAAAGATAGAGATTTGATGGATCCTCCTTTTAATGGACCAAGTGGATTCTCTCTCTCGCTTACAACACTTGATGGTAATGGCTTAGAGACAAAGGGTTTAAGGCGGGATTATCGCACAGAATATGATCAAGTGAGCTTTGATAATCAAGGCTCTAAGCTGATTTCTAATGTATCGCAGATTCTTGCAGATGGTATGAGCTATGCCAATGATGAGACAAAGCTTTCAGAAGTCGCAGGAGGAAGCCTCAATGGGCAAACTTACATACTTGAGCTCGAAGATCATAATGGAGTTCCTGTTAATGCGCGTATGGAATTTGGCGAAAAAGGTTCATATTTAGTGCTACCCAATGCGGATTTTGATATGACAGATTCTAAATCCCAAGCTGAAATTTTTATTCCATTTTATAATCCCCACGATGAGCCACCAGCAGTAACTATTAGTAAGGCTGATGATATTACTTATCGTCAATTACTTGATATGATAGGTATTGCGCTTAATTATAGCAATCAGCCAACAAGTGCGTATCAAGCGACACAAGTGCAAAATAACACCCCTACACAAGCAGGGAAAAATGCCTATGAATCACTTGTGGCAGATACGAATGCGCGTATGAGGGTATATTTAAGTAAAGATGGGCGTATTGAGATTAGCGATGATATGCGCTCTGTTTCGCGTATGAAATTTATGATATATGATAAGGCAAGTAATGATTTTAGCGAGAAAGGCATACGCGATTATCAAGCTTCGCTTACATTTAATGCTAACAATGCGCTGATAATTGATCAGCCCGATGTAGATTTTTTTAATGCTATTGATGGTATTATTCAAGCGGTGCGTTCAGGTGTGTATCGCCCTGATTCTTATGGAGAGGAATATACCGACCAAATGCGCAATAAAGGGATTCAAAATGGTATAGAACTCTTCAAGCATTTAGGGGATCATATTGAAAAAATGATTGCGCTCAATGGCTCACATAGTCGCAGTTTTGAAAATGTGATAAGGAGGAATGAAATTTTGCGCGTGCAAATAGAATCTATTAAAAGTGATGTGATTGGCACAGATGTTGCCGAAACTTACAATCACTTCTCAAATCTCACTACAAATTATAATGCTATCCTTGCTTCAACAAGTCGCATTAATCAAATGTCGTTGGTTAATTACCTATGATGTGCATTCCTATACTCCGCTACACCCATATCCGCGATATGCAGGATTCTTATAGTATATCTCCAGCGATTTTTGAAAAACAAATTGCGTATTTGCAAAAGAAGTCTTTTCAGTTTTTGAGCCTTGATGATGTGATTGCTTATAAAAAAGATAGTGCGCCTTTCTCTCAACGCGTTGTTTTGCTTACCTTTGATGGGGCGTGGCGCGATATTTATATCAATGCCTATGAGATTTTAAAAAAATACAATGTCAAAGCTGGATTATTTGTCGTAACAGAATGGGTTGATGAAGCCTCAAAAGGCACAAGTGAATACACGCAAGTGCCTCATAGTGAATACAAAAATATGCTTGTAGAAAATGCAAGAGGCATAATGTGTAATTGGAATGAGATTGCTCAAATGCAAGATGTTTTTAGCATAGGCTCAATGACGCATACCTATCAATTTTCAAATATTATTTCAATTTCGTGGCACGAGGATTTTGAGCTATCAAAACGGCTCATAAAAGAGCGGCTTAATGTCGATACAAAGCATCTTGCTTGGCCTGATGGGGGTTATAATCAAGGGTTGCTTCGCACAGCAAAAAGCATAGGCTATGAGGCATTTTATACGCAACAACAGGGCTTAAACCCCATTACAGAGAGCAATGACGCGCTTAAACGATATGATTGCAAGGCAAGTCTTTTTTGGCTCAAAAAATATGCCTTTGCCACTTCACGCGTAAGAAATTTTAGAATTGGCAAAATATTTTTATAAATTATGCTATAATTGAAGCTAAAACTAAGTATTGAGAGGAAACAAAATGAGAATCTTGGTGATTGAAGATGATCCCACCTTATGTAAAAATATCGTAGAAATGCTCAATAAACGCAGCTACCAAACTGATGTTGCAGAAAATCTAAAAGATGGTGAATACTATATCAGTATCCGCAATTATGATTTGGTGTTGGCAGATTGGGATTTGCCTGATGGCTGTGGGCTTGATATTATCGCACAAGTAAAAGAAAAATCTCCGCGCACCCCTGTACTTGTTATTTCTAATAAAACTTCCGCTGATAATGAGATTCGGGCTTTTAGAGAGGGTGCAGATGATTTTATGCCTAAACCTTTCAATTTACAAGTGCTTTTAATTAGAATCCAAGCAAGATTGCGCTTTTGGGGTTCAAATGTGATTGAGATTGAAGATTTGGTGATTAACCCTGATGAGGAGAAAATCACTTACAAAGGGCAAGAGATTGAAGTCAAAGGCAAACCCTTTGAAGTCCTCACACATCTTGCGCGTCATCGCGACCAGATTGTTTCTAAAGAGCAGCTCCTTGATGCGATTTGGGAGGAGCCAGAGCTTGTAACGCCTAATGTTATTGAAGTAGCCATTAATCAGATTCGCCAAAAAATGGATAAGCCCTTAAATATCGGCACAATAGAAACTGTGCGCCGCAGAGGCTATCGCTTTTGTTATCCTAAAAAACCAAGTGATGCTTAAAGGTTTTCAATCACTTTTAAGCCTTAAATGTTTATAATTTCCCCGCTTCCTTGCAGACTTATGCAATGAATGTATGAGACAACGCTTCAGGGTGGGAACACAGCAGAGCATCTTATGCTTTTATGTGCCATAAGCACCTGCAGGGGAGTTTTATAAATTTCTTCTAATTTAATACAATCTTAAGCTTTTTTTTGATTTTATACAAGCAAAAAATTTTTTTAAGAGAGTTTTTTGCAATGTGGATTACTCGGCAGCTCACTTCTAATTTTCGACAAGAATATACTATTGATACAAAGATTTTAGATTCGCGTAGCACATATATTGTAGAAGTTTTTAAGAGTGCTGATTTTGAGCAAGTAGCGATGATTGATCAAACACATCTAATGCTTAGCAAATATCTCTTTATAGAATCCGAGCTTCTAGCCCACCTCCCGCTTTGTGTATTGCCCGATGCCAAACAGGTTTTGCTTTTTGATAGTTTCAATCTTGAGATTGCCTATGAATGCCTCAAGCATAAGGTAAGCGTGGATTGTGTGCAAAATGATAGAAAGAGCTTAGATTCGCTTATGAGCTTTTTGCCACATTTTCATCAAGTGATAGAAAATCCACATTTTATGCTTTTTGAGCAGATAATGGATTTAGATATTAAAAAATATGATCTTATTATTGCCGATGCGCTCCTCACTAAACATCAAATCGATGGCTTATCGCGTATGCTTTCACCACAAGGGATTTTGATTATTCGCAATCATCACCCCCTCCTTATGACAGAATCTTTTGTGCAGATGTTAGGCGATTGCGCATCTTTTTTTAGTATTGTTATGCCTTTTTCGGCACATTTAAGCATTTTGGGTGATAAAAGTTATATTTTTGCTTCAAAAGCTCTCCACCCTCTTGCAGATATGCTGCTACAAAAAATCGACCTTCTCCCTCCATTGCGTTATTACAACGCCCATATACACGAGAGTGCATTCGTGCTTCCTAACTTTTTGTTTGAAAAAATACAAGACATCGCAAAGTTTTAGTATAGTGGAAAAAAATACTTTAAATTACGCAATCGCCCTCACAGGTTCGATAGGAAGTGGCAAAAGCACATTGGTAAAGCTTTTTGCGCTCTATGGCTTTAAGAGTATTTGTGCTGATAGTATCGCTCATCAAGTGCTTGATGAGCATAGCCAAGAAGTGATTGCTGCCTTTGGAGATGAGATTGTGGGTCAAAATGGCAAGATTGATAGAAAAAAGCTTGGTGCGATTATTTTTGCCTCAACAGAGAAGCGCAAAAAGCTTGAATCTATTCTCCATACTCATATCAAAGAGAGCATTCTTGCCCGAGCGCAAAAGTTCGAAGGAGAGAGAATGTGGTATTTTTTAGATATTCCTTTGTTTTTTGAAGTAGGAGGCAAGGAATATTTTCCAGTAACGCGCTCACTTGTTGTCTATACTCCAGCACAAAAAGCCATAGAGCGCATTATGCGGCGCGATAATCTTACATTGGAGGAGGCACAGGCACGACTTGATGCGCAAATGCCTATTGAGGAGAAAGTCCGCTTAGCCGATGATATTATTGGTAATGATGGCTCTTTGTGCGCATTGCAACAGCGCGTAGAGATATATATTCGCTCTTTGCCTTGATAGGTTATTAAAGCGCAGTAGGGGGATTGTGTGCAGTTTATAAAATATAGTAGCAGTGGGAATGATTTTTTGATTTTTCACACCCATACTCACGATGATGGCTCACGCGCTGCCCTCGCGCAAAGTGTGTGTGAGCGGCATAATGGCATTGGCGCTGATGGTATGGTGGTGCTTATCCCCTCAAATAGCGCAGATTATGCGTATGAGTGGGAATTTTATAATGCCGATGGCTCACGCGCCAAAATGTGCGGGAATGCAAGTCGCAGTGTAGGGCATTACGCGTATATCGAGGGACTTGCCCCCTTAAAACATCGCTTTTTGAGCGAAGTAGGGCTGATAGGCATTACATTAGATGAGTGTGATACATCTTTGGTGCAGAGTGATTTAGGCGCATATACGCTCCTCCAAGAGCATATTGTAGAATCTAATCCCTATGGCGTGGATTTATGGAGTCTTGTTGATACAGGTGTGCCGCATTTAGTGGGCTTTACACAAAGTGCCTTGCCTACACAGCAAGATGCGCTTTTAAGGGCGTTGCGGATAAAATATGATGCAAATATCACTCTTGCTCATAGAGGAGAGCATCATATATCATATATGACTTATGAGCGAGGCGTTGAGGATATTACTCTTGCGTGTGGGACAGGAGCGGCAGCAGCTTTTATTATAGCTTTCAAGCGCAATCTATGCGAAACTAAGGCAATCCTTATCCCACCAAGCAAAGAGACTTTATGGCTTTGCTTAGATACACATTCTCATATTTTATTTAAAGGAGCAGTTAAACGCATTGCGCGTTGCGAGTGGCTTTTGGGTGAGTTTTGAATCTCATTGGTTTATTTAAGATTCTAGAATCTAAAAATAGATTTTTATTTTTGGAGTTTTTAGAATCTAGATTCTTTTTTTTTTTTTTATAAGGGGGAGGGGCTTAAATTGCGAAGTCGCTCCCCTTATCCCGTTCGCAGATATACCACTCACCCCCCAA
>NZ_JAFLSB010000062.1 GCF_022511165.1 Helicobacter sp.
AAATACTATTGCCTTATATGATGATTTCACTCCAAAAGGCAAAACAGGCTTACGAGAATATGAAAAATCAAATTGGTGTAAAAAAGCAAAAGTTGCAGATGAGCTAGAAAATTTGATTAAAAATGCAAATTTTTCAACCATTTTTCTAAGCTATAATGATGAGGGGCTACTTAGCCTAGAGCAAATCCAAGATATTTTAAGTAAGTATGGCAAGTATAGCTTCAAAGCACAAAGCTATCAGCGATTTAAGGCAGATTCTAAACGCATTCAAAAACAAGATAGCACTTTGGAGTATCTCCATATCTTGCAAAAATAAATGAATAGAATAAGTTTTACAAAGTCCTTTTTGGCTCTTCTCTTTTGGCAAATTCATTCATCTTTTAATAAATCAAAGTAAATTTAGCATTTTTTAGATTTTGGATTCTGCATTCCTTAATTCGCTTTTTATAATGCGCCCCTCTTGCAAATGCAACACCTCATCAGCAAGCTCTATCGTGCTTGGGCGGTGCGCTATAATAATTACAATCTTATCTTTGCTTAAATGCCTTATGCTCTCCTTTATTGCCTCCTCTGTTTGGGCATCAAGGGCTGAAGTTGCCTCATCAAAAATAAGCACCTCCGGATTCTTATAAATAGCGCGTGCAATAGCGATTCTCTGTCTTTGCCCCCCGCTTAAATTTGTGCCAAATTCATCAAGCATTGCATATATGCCTTGTGGTAAAGTTTCCACAAAATCCCATACATAGGCAAGTTTAAGTGCTTTTATCACTTTTTGCTCATCTACTTCTTTCCCATAAGCAACATTATTTGCAATGGTATCATTAAAGATAAAGATTCGCTGCGTAACCACTGCCATATTATCACGCACACTTTTTTGTGTATAATCCTTGATACTGCGCCCATTGATATAAATCTCGCCACTATGTGCTTCATAAAGGCGCAAGATGAGGTTAATCGTTGAGCTTTTCCCACTCCCGCTTTTACCCACAAGCGCAGTGATTTTATTTTTCTTAAAAATCATACTTACGCCCTTAAGCGCGTGAGTGTCGGTATTGTAATGAAAATGCACATCTTTTAGGACAATATCCTCAATAGGAGCTTTTAAGGGCAAAGTGCCATCGTGAATCTTAGGCTTTTGGTGCAAAATCTCAAAGATTCTATCACCTGCTACAATTGCGCTTTGCATTTGCGCATAGAGATTGACTAGACGCTTAAGCGGCGTATAAATAAAAAAGAGTGCGCCCACAAAAGAGGAAAATTGTGCCGCGCTTAGCTCCCCTGCAGCAATATCTACGATTGCCATATAAATAACAACTCCAAGCATAATTGCTCCCAAAAGCTCCATAAGCGGAGTAGTTAGCTCTCCTATACGCACTGCTTTCATATTGATTTTCAAAAATTGTAGATTCTGCATAGAGAAATTTTTATACTCTAGTTTCTCGCCATTACTTGCCTTAATCACCTCGACATTGTTAAAAATCTCATTGAGCTTTGCTGTAATATCTGCATTTTTTTCTTGGATATTGCGGGAGTATTTTTTAAGTTTTTTGATGATGAGATTAAGCGGAATGAGTGCTAAGGGAATAATAATTAAACCTATAAAGGCATATTTTGGACTTTGATAAATACTAATTGCCACAAGTGCGATAATCGTAACACTCTCGCGAATAAACTCTGTAATATAATTTGATACAGCCGAGCGGATAATGCCAATATCATTAGTGATACGAGCTATAAGCTCCCCGCCACGCATTTGATTAAAAAATGCCATTTCAAGGCTTAGCATATGTTGTAGCATTCTATCGCGCATTTGGCGCACAATATCCTGCCCGATAAAATTCATAAAATAAGTTTGAATATAAGTACCCACAGATTTACCAAAATACACCCCTATAAGCATAAGCACCATTGCTAGAGCCATATTGCCATTTTGAACCAACTCATCAAAGCTAAAAAGCGGATTAGCTCGGGGTATTTTGCCCGAGAGCGTATCAAGCAAAGGTTCAATGAGATAGGTAATCCCCGCGCTACAAAACGCAACGACAAGTGATGCAATAATAGCTATACCAAAGGATATATAATGTCCTTTGATATAGGGAAAAAACTTTTTAAAAAAATTAATGATGGTGCGCATTAACCTCAAATCCCGCATCAAGAATAGCTTCAGCAATCATCTCTTGTGTCGCAGGAGCGTTAAATTCCACCTTTACTTGTGCTTTTTCCAAATTGACATCAACAAGGCTTACGCCCTCTATTTCACCCACAAATTTTTCGACTTTATCCACACATTTTCCGCAGTGCATACCGCCAACTGATAATTCAATCATCATAACAAACTCCTTTATTTTGGTTTATAAAATCTTAAAGCCTTTTAATCTTGCAGCATTAAATACCACACTTAAGCTTGATAAGCTCATTGCTAAAGCACAAAATATCGGGTGTAAAAATATACCAAACCCTCCCAATGCGCCCATTGCTAAAGGAATGAAAGCAATATTATAGCAAAAAGCAAAGCCAAGATTCTGTTTTATATTTAAAATCGTTGCTTGTGAAAGTGCGTATGCGTTGTAAATACTCATCACTTTAGGATTGTAGATAATCATATCTGCGCTTTGTGTGGCTATATCATATGCAGAGGCAAACGCAGCAGAGCTAAAGGCTAAAGCAAGTGCGGGAGCGTCATTAATGCCATCACCCACCATAAGCACCTTATGTTGTGAAAGCTTTTCTTGCAAAATACGCATTTTTTCACTTGGTAGTACTTGTGCGTAAAAATCGCTTATGCCAAGCATTTGGGCAATTTTTTGTGTATTGTTGGTATTATCCCCACTTATAAGAGTAGCTTCTATTCCACGCTCTTTGAAATATTTAAGAGCAAGTAAGGCATCATTTTTAAGATAATCTTGCAAGGAAAATTGCGCCAAAATACGCTCTTGCGTGGCAAGGTAGAGTGTAATTTTATCATCTTTATTTTGAGCGGATTCTTGGAGATGCTGAGGTAAAAGCATAGCATTACCCAAAAAATAAAGTGTCCCATTGATTTTTGCTTTAATTCCCTGTCCTATGATATTTTGAGATTCGCTCACAGGCAAAAGCGTGGCATTTTGGCTCAAAGGGTGTTGTAAAAAAGCCTTTGCGATGATATGGTGGCTTGTTGATTCTAAAGTATAGGCAAGATTAAAAACCTCCTGCTCACTTCTATTATTATCAAAAATTTGAATCTGCTCGATTGCTAAACCTTGTGTAAGTGTGCCGGTTTTGTCAAAGGCAATATGTGTAATCTCGCCTAAAATCTGCAAACTCCTTGCGTCTTTGAAAAACACACCCATTTTATTTGAAATGCTTTGAGCGTGTAAAATCGCCATTGGTGTGGCAAGCCCTAGCGCACAGGGGCAAGAAATTACAAGTGTGGCAATAAAAATGCTTAAGCCAAACTCAAAATCCCTCATTCCCCACCAAAACGCCCCCGCCGCTAAGGCAAGACATATCACAAGTGGCACAAAGATTCCAGCAATTTTATCTGCAAGTGAGGCGATAGGAGCTTTACTCTCTTGGGCTTGCTGCACAAGGGCAAGAATTTGCGCAAGGGTGGATTGTTTGGCATTTTTTTGGGCGCGAACATACAGCACAGAATCCATATTCATACTGCCAGAGAAAATCTCTATGCCACTTTGTGCCAAAGTAGGCAAGGATTCACCATTAATCGCGCTTGTATCAAGACTGCTTTTTCCCTCTAGCACGACACAATCTACTACTATCATCTCTCCGGGTAAAACCTTAAGTATATCGCCCTCTTTCACATCTTGAGCAAAAATACTTTCACTTGGCGTATTTGAAAAATGAATGCCTTCGCTTGCATTTTGCTTTGAGGCATCATCTAAGCATAGCCTTTGCACATTTTTTTGATTGAGTTCTAAAAGCAAGGAGGCGCTATCAAGGGCATCTTTTTTAGAGCGATTTTCAATGGTTTTGCCTATAAGCACAAGTGTGATAATCACACACACACTATCAAAATAGGCGTGAGAATGCACACCAAAAAGCCCTTGAAGACTATACAAAAAGGCACTTGTTGTGCCAATGGCAATGAGCGAATCCATATTTGGATTTTTCATTAAAAGTGCCTTGAATCCGCGAATATAAAATCCCCGCCCCATATGCGCCACAATCAGGCTCAAAAAAAGCATAGTAAAATAGCTCACTTCAAAAGGTAAATGAAAGAAATGAAACATCTCTCCCCAAGAAAGCACAAGCGTAATAAGTGTAGCACAAACACTTATAAAAAGCTTTCGTTTTGGAGGTAAAAAAGCATTGTCAAAAGATTGCATAAGGGCGTTGAGAGAGAAGCTTTTGGAGGCATTAGAAATATCTGCTTTTGGTGGCAAATCTTTATTTAAATGTGGTTCATAACCCATTTTTTGAATAAGTGCAAAAATATCCTCTAAGCTTACTTGTGTCTCATCATAACGAATATGCGCTTTTTTGCTTAGGAGATGCACTTGTATGCTTTCACAAAAGCTTTTGCGACTAAGGGCGCGCTCAATACCGCTTGAACACGCCTGACAGCTCATTTGCTCAATATAAAAAGAAGCCTCTTTCATCTTGTCCTCCAATCAATACTCGCTTTGGTTGAAAAATCAAAGTTAAGATGCCTACTTTGATTTTATTTATGAGAATGTAATAATAACAAGCAAAAGTAAATATACATATAGGGGGTATATGTATATGGAATCTCCTAACAATATCTTTTGCAGATATAATCCCTATCTCATTTTAAAACCTCGTGCAAGTTTGCCTCATCTTTTCAAAAGCCCAATTTGCCTTATCAATAAGCTCCTTATTATCGCTTATAAGCAAAGTCTCAAAATTGTTTTCAAACGCATTTTTGCTCCAATTTGCCGAGCCAATAACAAGAGTATGCCCATCAATAATTGCCATTTTTTGGTGCATAATGCCAAAATGTTGCTTATTTTTTGCACGCAAACCACTTAAAAGACAAACCGAAATATTATTATATTTTGCAAGATAGCCGATACTCGAAGCTTTATTGCCGATATTGCTTTCTTTATCATAGATAATATGCACTTGCACGCCTCTTTTGGCATTTTCTTTTAAAATATTGGCAATATCATTATGAGTAAAGCTATAAATACTTATTTTTATCTCATTTTGAGCGTTTTTGAGTGCATTTTTGAAGGCATTGAGGGCTTCTTTTTGCTCATAAGGAAGCATATAAAGACTCTCTTTTGCGTGGGCGCAAAACCCAAATAGCCCCATAATGAAGCAGAGGATAAGCAATTTTGTTAATTTTTGGCACATTTTATTCCTTTGTCGTATCGATTTGGCTATAATTTTAAGTTTCTATCATAAAAAAGCAATAAAACCGCGGGAGTTCTTATGAAATTTTTGCTGATTAATACCAATCAAATTGTCCAAAAGCTCGTTGAGATTACAGCTAAAAAAGCAGGGGCAAAGCTCACAAGCATTACAGAATCAAGCAAAATGGGTGATTTGACGCAATATGATTATATCATTATTGATGATGATTGTTTATCGCTTGATAAACGAACCTACCTTGATGCCCTCAAAGACAAGCGCAAATGTCTCATTTATAATAAAGGCACAAAGCGTATTGAGGGCTTTGATGACTATATACAAAAACCTTTTTTGCCAACAAGCATTTTGGATATTTTTACCGAGCAGCTCAAAAAAGATGCGCAAGCAGGTGGGGGGAATGAAAATGAAGAACCGATAGGAGAGAGTATTAGCCTTGAAAATCTCGATGAGGGCTTAGATAAGATAGATT
>NZ_JAFLSB010000063.1 GCF_022511165.1 Helicobacter sp.
AAAATAATCATCTTTTATAAGCTCAAAATACACATCACCATACTGCCCCACTTCACGCACACAAGGAGCAAAAAACTCCACCCCTCTAAGCCTTGTTTGAGATTGCTTATCAAGCAAAATATATTCAAAATGTTTGCCCTCTTTGCCTAGGGGCTTTATAGATTCTATACTTAATTGCTCACACACAAACAGAGGCGTAGGATTCCCCGCACCAAAAGGCTCAAAGGCTTCAATGCACTCCATTAGCTCATTATCAATATCTATACTTTTGATACACCCTAGCACATTATCCTCGCCCTTAGTCTCTTCAAGCACAAGATGTGTGGAAAAAAATGTGATGAAATTCTGCAGATTCTGCGCTTCTAAGCTTAGCCCAACCGCCCCGCTATGCCCTCCAAAATTGAGCAAACTCTCTCCAAAAGGGATAATGCTCTCTATAAGATTCACATCGCCAAAACTGCGCCCACTGCCCCTTAGCACATTATTACATTCATTAAACACAAAAGCACTTTTTTTGTATTTTTTTGCCAAAAAAGAAGCGACTATGCCTAGCACTCCCTCATTCCAACCCTGTGCATAGCTCACTACCACATTTTCTTTTTCTATAAGAACATTATGTGTAGATTCTAGAATCTCGCCCTGAATGCGTTTGCGCTCATTATTAAGGCTCACAAGCTGCTCATACGCGATTTTAGCGTGGGTATAGTCCTCGCTCACTAAAAATTCAAGCGCCATATTTGCGCTTGCTATGCGTCCGGGAGCATTTAAAAGCGGAATCACATAAAAGCCAAGCGTCTGCGCATCAAGCCTTTTATACTTCTCTCGCAGAATCTGCGCAAATGGCGCAGAAGTCGTATGCAGGGATTGAATGCCTTTTTTGACAAACAAGCGATTAATACCCACTAGAGGCATTACATCGCCAATACTTGCAAGAGCCAAATAGGGCAAAAATACGCCCATATCAATGTTTGATTGCAAAATCTGCTTTAAAGTAGCACAAAAATACCAAGCCACCACCGCACCACAAATGCTTTTTTGAGGGAAAAAACATTCAGGCAAATAAGGGTCAATAATCACATCGGCATTTGGGAGTTGCGCGGTAGGCGTGTGATGATCAGTAATCACAAGGGGGATTTGAGCTTCCCTGCACCACTGCGCCGCACTTAGAGCAGTTATACCATTATCCACACTCACTACCACAGCGGCATTTTGAGCATATTTATCTAAAAGCGCGCCACTTACCCCATAGCCATCTTCAAAGCGATGAGGGATAATAAGGCGCATATTGGCATAGCCAAGCATTCTAAAAAAAAGCACCATAATCGCACTTGCACACACGCCATCAGCATCATAATCCCCTACAACAAGTACTTCTTGCCCTTTTTTAATACACTCTGCAACAATCTCTGCTCCCTCAAAAGTATGCGCAAGACATTGAGGCAAGGGCAAATCTTGCAAAGATGAGAATCCTCGCTCCACATCACGCGCTAGAAGCAAATCTAAAATTTGGGCTTTACTCAAAATAGGATAGCTCATTTATACCCCTCTTTGCGCCTTATGCTAGGGCAAGAACTATGCTTTTTTATGCGCAAGAGTTTGCCTCACAAAATCAAGAATCACAGGATTTGGACGCTGCAAACGCGAGGTAAATTCAGGGTGAAACTGCACCCCCACAAACCACGGGTGATGAGCAAGCTCAATAGATTCTATAAGTCCATTACTCTCACCGCTAATAATCATACCATTTTGTTCAAAAAGCTCACGATAAGCAGGATTTGCCTCGTAGCGGTGGCGATGCCGCTCTTTAATTAATTTTTGCTTGCCATAGGATTCATAAAGCTTTGTGCCCTCTTTAAGGTGGCATTCATATTCGCCTAATCGCATTGTTCCGCCCATTGGCGAAGTATGTGTCCTTAGCTGCACATTGCCTTGTGCATCTATAAAATCCTCGATGAGATAGATAATAGGCTCTTTGGTATGTAAATCAAACTCCACAGAATTTGCCTCTTTGATTCCTAGCACATTACGCGCAAATTCAATCAAAGAAAGCTGCATACCAAGACAAATGCCAAGCATAGGGATATTATTTTCTCTCGCATAAGTAATCGCCTTTAATTTGCCATTAATCCCCCGCTCGCCAAATCCTCCCGGAATAAGAATAGAATCTACATCATACAAAAGGCTGATATTTTCTTCTAAACGCTCACTATCAATCCACTTGATATTCACGCGTGTATCGGTATTTGCTCCTGCGTGAATAAGGGATTCTATAAGTGATTTATATGATTCTTTAAGGCTCAAATACTTCCCCACAAAACCAATGCTTATCTGACTTTTAGGCGCAATGATTTTTTTTACAAGCATATCCCAATTATCCATTTTAGGCTCTAATACCCCAAGCTCCAAATGCCGAGCTATGGGAGTAAGTATGCCTTCTTCTAAAAAATTAAGTGGGCATTTATAGATACTCTCTGTATCCTCTGCAACAATCACGCTATCATCATCGACATCACAGCTCATTGCAAGTTTGCGTTTTAATTCTTTATCAAGATTCCTCTCACATCGCGCAACAAGAATCTGCGGTGAAATCCCTATGCGCCTAAGCTCTTGCACAGAATGCTGCGTGGGCTTAGTTTTAAGCTCTCCTGCTGCACGCACAAGAGGGATAAGCGTTACGTGAATAGAAATCACTTGTTTATTACTAAGTTCGTGCTTCATTTGGCGCATTGCCTCAAGATAGGGCATACCCTCTATATCACCAACCGTGCCCCCAAGCTCCACCACAAGAAAATCACTTCTTTCTCCTGCGAGTTTAATACGCGCTTTAATCTCATCAACAATATGTGGCACGATTTGAATGGTTTTTCCAAGATATTTACCCTTGCGCTCATTTTCAATCACTGACATATACACTTGCCCGGTGGTAAAATTATTTGTCTTGTAAAAATCTTTATTTAAAAAACGTTCATAATGTCCTATATCTAAATCTGTCTCCGCTCCATCGCAAGTTACAAACACTTCGCCGTGTTCAAGTGGACTCATCGTGCCCGGATCAACATTGATATAAGGGTCAATTTTAAGAATAGAGACATTATAACCGCTATGTTGCAAGAGAGTTGCTATGGAAGAAGAGGTGATACCCTTCCCAAGAGAGCTTAAAACGCCTCCGGTTACAAAAATATACTTCACTGACATTTTATTCCCTTCATCAAGATTCTAAAATTTATGCAAATAATAATAAATTAGGAGTTAAAAGTGTGTTAATTTACCCTTTTTTGTATTTTCTCTCCTATGATATCAATAAAAATTATTATATATCATTCTTAAGGAGATAGTTTTGCAAGATATGCTTATTTTATTTATTGCTCTTTTTATCTGCACCTACACATTACCAAGTATCATTTTAGCCATACTTCAATTTAAACATATCAAAGCAGAATTGCGCAAACCTGCCATTCTTTTAGAATCTGAAGATTATATCTTAGCAGGAGAATACGCCCTTGCTTCCTTGCGACTTGATATACTTTCTAAAATCACTGAAGCGCTTGTGTTTGCTCTATGGGTGAGCTTTGGCTTACATCTATTAAGCACAGAGCTTACATCACTTTTTCCAATAGATACTAATCCTTTATGGCAAGGTGTGGCTTTGGTGCTAAGTTTTATGCTTATTGGGAGCATTATTGACTTACCTTTTTCTCTTTATAAAACCTTTTGGCTTGATAAAAAATTCCACTTCAGTAAGCAAACACCGCTCATTTTTATTTCTGATTCCATTAAAACATTATTTTTAAGTCTCATTGTAGGCGGCATTGTGACAACATTGCTCATTTTAATCATAGAGCATATTTCACTTTGGTGGATTGTAGGATTTATTGTATTGCTTGCTGTGGTAATTCTAGCAAATTTTATTTACCCCACACTCATCGCACCATTATTTAATACATTCACTCCACTTGAAGATGAAAATCTCAAATCGCGTATAGAATCTTTACTCAATAGTATAGGCTTTAAAAGTAGCGGTGTATTTGTGATTAATGCCTCAAGACACGATGGGCGACTGAATGCGTATTTTGGTGGGCTTGGCAAAAGTAAGCGCGTGGTGCTCTTTGACACTCTGCTTGATAAAATTAGCGCTGATGGGCTTATTGCTATTTTAGGACACGAGCTTGGGCATTTTAAGCATAATGATATTTTTAAAAATATCATTATTATGGCTTGTGTGTTTTTTGTGCTTTTCTTTGTTGTGGGGCATTTACCTCTGCAGCTCTTTGATACAATCGGTTTAGCACACAATGGGGCGGGGATTTTGATTGTAATGCTTCTTATCTCGCCCGTTATTGCCTTTTGGTTTATGCCTCTTATTGGTTATTTTAGTCGCAAAGCAGAATATGCAGCCGATGAATTTGGAGCAGATATTTCAAGCAAACACTGCCTTGCAAATGTGCTTGTGCGCCTTGTCAATGAAAATAAAAGCTTTCCTAGCTCCCACCCTGCTTATATTTTCTTTTATTACACCCACCCACCACTCCTTCAAAGATTAAAAGCCCTTGATTATGAGCTCTAGCATTGATGAGCTTTTGCAAAGTGCGACAAAAGAGCTTTCCTCTGTCGCTCAAAGCCTCCATTTAAAGCCAAGAATGGAGAGTGAGCTACTGCTTAGTTTTGTATTAAAACTCCCTCGAATCTACCTCCACACTCATAGCACACAGATTCTAGAATCTACCCTTGTGCAGCATTATCTCTCACTCATCGCATTACGCAAACAAGGCACGCCACTTGAATACATTACCCAAAGTGCGAGTTTTTATGGCTATGATTTTTTTGTGAATCCCTCTGTGCTTATCCCACGCCCCGAAACAGAGATTTTAATCGATAAAGCAAGAGAGCTTATCCACACTCACCATATCCATTCCATAGTGGAAGTAGGTATAGGCTCTGGCATCATCACTACTACACTTGCAAAACTAGAGCCACAATGCCGCTTTTTTGCTACCGATGTGAGCCAAGAAGCCCTTTGTGTCGCACAAAAAAATATCATTACTTATGCGCCAAATGCAGATATTACCCTGTGCCATTGCTCTATTATCCCTCCTGATGTGCCACCCTTTGAACTTCTTATCAGCAATCCTCCCTACATTAGAGATGATTATCCCATAGAGAAGCCTCTACTTTTTGAGCCCCATCTTGCCCTCTTTGGTGGAAAGGACGGGCTAGATGTATATAGAAAAATTTTACAAGCTATTAAAACGCACACCAATATATGGCTACTCTGCGAAATGGGCTATGATCAAAAAGAAGCAATAAGCGAACTTTTGCGTGATGCGCTCAATGTATCATTCTATAAAGATTTAAGTGGCTGGGATAGGGGCTTTAGCGCCTATTTTGCTTGAGAGAATGTAAAAGCAAAGCTATGGATAAACGCAGAATCTCTATCTCTAAAATCCCAAAATTGATATTTTAATATATAAATTATACATCTAGCGGACTAAGAAAGCTTGGCTCTTGATTCTTCTTTAAGGTTTTAAAATCATCTAGATTCTCATCAAAATCTCTTTTTTGAT
>NZ_JAFLSB010000064.1 GCF_022511165.1 Helicobacter sp.
TAAATTGAAAAATTACGAAAAAGTTTTATTATATAGATAACAATTGTAAAATCGAAAAACTCCCTATTTATGGGAGCTTATTGAGCATTTTTGGTGACCTGTACGGGATTTGAACCCATGAATGTATGCGTGAAAGGCATATGTGTTAACCGCTTCACCAACAGGCCAAAATTAATGGTGGGCCTGGGGGGACTTGAACCTCCGACCTCACGCTTATCAGGCGTGCGCTCTAACCAGCTGAGCTACTTTGACTTTTTTTAATATTTGTGAATTTTATGGGGGAATAAAGCTGACAATTCTATGCAAAAAGTGCCAAAAAGTCAAGCCTACCTTGGAATCTACAAAAATCCACAATCATTCGCACATTCGCAAGTTCCGCGAAATCTGCTCCCTAAGATTCTATGCTTTTTGAGTTTGTATCATCTCTCTTACATAAGTGGCTTAAAAAAGTTTTATCAACAATTTGCCCTAATCCTCTCTTAAAATCTCAAAGTTTTTTGAATCTACCCTTGCGCATCAAGTTGGGATTGCATAAGCCTACTATAAGCGTTTTTATAACGTTGGATAAAATCTTCCATCATCGAATGCTCCACGCCAAAAGCCCTATGCGCATTAAGCTTTTGCATATCAGTTTCTTTATTTCCCTGCTCAAAGTTTTTGCCCTGATAAAAGCTTGTAAAGCGATAAAGACTCTGTGCCATAAGGATTTTTTCACTCTCGCTCAAATCCTGTGTAGCCCACAAAAAGGCTTGATACTCCTCTTCACTCATTAACTCAAGGACTTTTAATCCATAAGTGATACGATCCTTATGCTCCTCTAAATGCACTCGCTCACGCTTTTCTACGCCTCCTTGCTCTATCTCATCAATCCTATTGACATTTGGAGAATCCACCTGCCCTCTCTGTATATTATCTAATGCCTTATCATTTTGAGAAAGAGGTGCATTATTGTGCTGTGCATCTATATTATTATGAGTATTTTCATTGTTTATTGTATTTGGAGATTCTTTATTTTTTGCGTAATTTGCAGCATTTATGGGGGGCATTATAGGCGAATCAATACGCAAATTACACTCCTTTTTAAATTTTTAACACTCTCCCCTAGCAAAAAACGCTCCATAAATTGCTAAAATGATGATTTTAAGATACAATGTAGCGCAACACACAATCCTTGCGCATCTGTAATTTTATGGGGGCAAAAATGGACTTAGCACAGATTCAAGCACTTGATGAGGAATTTCTCTTACAGACCTATGCGCGTTCTCCTGTGGCATTTGTGCGGGGTAAAAATGCAAAAATCTTTGACACACAAGGTAAGGAATATATTGATTTTGGTGCAGGGATTGCGGTATGTAGCGTAGGACACGCTAATGCGCAACTTGCAAGTACCATAGCAACCCAAGCACAAAATCTCCTGCATACTTCAAATCTCTATTTCATACCCAATCAAGCCAAACTCGCCCAAAAACTCATCACGCTTTATCAAGACAAAATGCCTACAAAAAGCCCAATGCGCGCATTTTTTTGTAATTCTGGTGCGGAGGCAAATGAATGCGCAATTAAAATGGCACGCAAATATGGTGAAAATAAAGGAGCTTATAAAATTATCACGCTTGATTCAAGCTTCCACGGACGCACACTTGCTGCACTTAAAGCTACCGCACAAGAAAAAATGCACAAGCATTTTGGACCATACCCCGATGGATTCGTATATGCCAAAGATATTGATGATATTTACAACCACCTTGATAGCCACACTTGCGCGGTATTGCTTGAACTCGTGCAAGGCGAGGGGGGTATCGCCCCAATGGAGAGAGAAAAAATCATTGCGCTAAGCAAACATTTAAAAGCACAAGGGATTTTACTGATGATAGATGAAGTGCAAACGGGCATTTTCCGCTGCGGTGAGATTTTTGCCTCTAAAGTCTATGGTATTAATCCTGATGTGATAAGCACCGCAAAGGGTTTGGCTGGTGGTGTGCCTATTGGGGCAGTCATTACCTCGCTGATTGATATTTTTGAGCCTAGCGACCACGGCAGCACCTTTGGGGGTAACCCTCTAAGCTGTGCGGCGGGACTTACAACACTTGAGATACTCTCTGCTCTGCATTCAAGCGGAGCATTAGCCCAAACCATAGAATCTTTCCATAATGCACTAGAAGACATTGTGAGCGCGTTTCCGCATATTTTCACGCATAAAGTCGGCTTAGGACTGATGTGTGGGCTTTATACAAAAGATAGCGCAATGCAGGGGCGCATTATCTCTGCTGCGCTTGAATCTGGTGTGCTTGTGCTTAAATCTGGTAAAGGCGTGGTGCGCTTCCTCCCACCACTGACTATCACGCAAGAAGAAATGGACGAAGGGTTTAAGCGACTAAAAAACGCACTTACAAGCCTAGATTCAAATAAAATTTAAATACAAAAAATGTAAAGATTAACATTGAGGCAGGTGCAAGTTGAGCAAAACGCATATACCCTTTAGCCTCTATATGTCCCAAAGCCTCTATGATGAGCAAAATGGATACTACGCAAATGCGCAAAGAGTAGGCACAAAGGGGGATTTTTATACTTCTGTGAGTGCGAGTAAATTTTTTGGCGGTGCGATTGCCTCTTATATCCTCTCTTTGCTTGAAAATGGCGATTTGTCTCTGCCTTTGCGCATTGTGGAAGTTGGCGCAGATAAGGGGTATTTGCTCGGTGATATTGCGCTTTTTCTTGATGCGCTAAGCCATAATGTCTTGCAAGAATGCACCTTTATCACCCTAGAGCCTTTTGCTTCCTTAGCGCAGATTCAAATGGCGCATCTTGCCTCGCTTTCTTTTAGCACTCCTCTGCATTTTGCCACTTTTAGAGATTGCGCTTCTTGCCCTCTGCCAAATACGCCAACAAGCCTTTTTGTGATTGCTAATGAACTTTTTGATAGCTTTCCCTGTGAGGTGATAAAAGAAGATACAATGCTCTATATTAGTCAAGATTCTCCCTCGTGGCGCGGTATGTGGGGAGAGATAGAGGATAAAACCAAAGAGCTATTGCAAAATCTCGCCCTCTGCCACACTGCCTTGAATCCTGTCCAATATAGCGGTATTTTGCCCTTGTGGCAGCCTTTTATCGCCTCCCTTGCTCATTTTGCTAAAGCTCACACACAAAGCTATATAGTTAATTTTGATTATGGCAATTTTGATGAAAATCAAAATACACTGCAGAGTAATCCACGTTTTTTTAGCACACATACGATGCAAACTCTAGCTTCCTTTCTTGCGCAAAATGGCGATTTTAAAACACTCTATCAAAAGGTTGATATAACCTATGATGTGGATTTTACGCTTTTAGATATGCTCCTTAGACAAGCAGGATTTACTGCTATCTTTGGCTCTTCACAAGCTAAAGTATTGATTGAGCAAATGCGGCTTTTAGAGCTTTTAGAATCTTTTCATACACAAAAAGGATTCAGTGCATATTTCAAAGAGATTCACAAGGTAAAAACTCTGCTTCATACAATGGGTGAGCGCTTTAAGGGAGTATGTTACAAAATGTAGCTCATAAAGACAAAAAAAAAAAAATAAAGAAAGTTAAAATGTTTTTTAAAGTAAAATCCTGCACACTCTATTTTAAAGTGATAGGCTTTAAAGAGAGCCTATTAAAATTTTTGGAGACAAGTTATGGGAAAATCTTTGACGTTTAAACTTATTAGTGTTGTTTTGGCTATTTTTATTGTTGTGCTTCTTACAACAAGCTTTTTCAGCTACAGGAATACTTCAAATGATACGGGCGAGGTGTTTAAAGGACTACAAAAACTTGCTTTATCTTCATCTTTTACAACTATCAACATCACAATGAATATCGAGGCACAGCAGCATCTTAAAGCGATTGCTTCTTTTTTAGAAAATGTTGATCAAGATGATATTCTTGCACAACGAAAATACCTTTTTAGCGTTGCTGATTTAATACAATACCCTGCCGTGTATGTTACTTATGAAAATACAGGTAAGACTTTGACAGAAGAATTTGAGCCGGGGAAAAAAGCACCCACTTCTACTCAATGGGATAATGTGGGAGATTTGAGGGAAAGAGATTGGTATATAGAAACAAAAAAGAAAAATGACTTTTTGGTAACGCCCACTTATGTCTCACAAGTAGGCGCAAATAAAGGAAAAGTACTCTCCACAGCAGCTATTCCTTTTTATAAAAATGGAAAATTTGCCGGAGTCATTGGCGTAGATATTTTTGTAGATGGATTTCAAGCAAGATTCAAAAACTTTGAACGTCCTGAACTTCCAAGTATGGACATCTCTATTGCCGATAGCGAAGGAACGGTATTTTCTAGAAAAAATCCTCCTTCGCCAACAGATCCTAGCCCCACACCTCTAGAAATTCATTTGGGTAAAGCCTTAAAGACTTCTTCAGAGGGGCAGATTGAATATACTGATTATAAAGGACAAAGAAGTATTGCATTTTACAAACGATTTCCATTTGATTGGACAATTGTTGCAAGGGCTGATAAAAACGACTATGAAGAAGCGATAACAAGAAACTTCGTTTCTACAATGCTTCTCACATTAATTCTACTCGCCGTAGGCGCGATTTTGCTTTATTTTGTGATTAGAATGTTTATTAGCCCTGTGAAAACGATTAGAGAAGGGCTACTCTCCTTCTTTAAATATATAAATCACGAGACAAAAGAGCCACCAAAGTCTATTCTTATTAAAACTCACGATGAGCTTGGCGAAATGGGACAAGCTATCAATGAAAACATTGTCTCCACCCAAAAAGGCTTAGAACAAGATGCCAAAGCTGTTGAACAAGCAGTTGCCACAGCAAAAACTATTGAGGCAGGGGATTTAAGAGCAAGAATCACAGAAACTCCAAATAATCCACAGCTTAATGAACTTAAAGAAGTCCTCAATCATATGCTTGATGATTTACAACACAAAATAGGAAGAGATACTAATGAAATTGCTCGAGTTTTCAATAGCTATACCCAATTAGACTTTACCACAGAAGTTAAAGATGCAAGTGGTAGAGTAGAAGTAGTTACTAATACGCTTGGAGAAGAAATTCGTAAAATGCTCAGCACAAGTGCAGGTTTTGCTCAAACACTTGGAGAGGAAGCCCACGCTCTCTCTGAAGCAGTTGCTAATCTTACTAATCTCACTAATACTCAAGCGAGTTCATTAGAACAAACAGCTCAAGCCGTAGAAGAAATTACTTCATCAATGCAAAATGTAAGCTCTAAGACTGGAGAAGTGATTCAACAAAGTGAAGATATTAAAAATGTCATTGGTATCATTCGAGATATTGCTGATCAAACTAATCTCTTAGC
>NZ_JAFLSB010000065.1 GCF_022511165.1 Helicobacter sp.
GTTATATCCAAAAGAAATATCCTTAAACGCCCCGCCTAAGAAAGGCAATGGCGAATCATAGCTATAAAACAACTCTGGTTGATAGTCTAAATCACGCATTGGGCGAGAATCTGCTCTATTATAATTTTGAAACCACGCTGTTTGGGTATAGGCAAAATAGAAATGCCCATAAGGCTCAAGCAATGCTCCTAATACAGAGAGTTTAAAGCTAAATTGAAACTTTGTCTCTGTATCTTTATTGTTTTCTGCTGGCTCACTCAAACTATGATAAAAAGGTAAAATATATACTGCCTTATGCGGATAGAGCAACATATAAGAGGGCTTTTCATTTTCTTTGGCTATATATCTTAAAGAAGTATCTTCATTAAGCTTGGGGGCATCATCTGCAAATACGCTACTTAATAAAACATAGCATAATCCAAGATAAATGCACCATTTTTTCATCTTGCCCTCTCACTTAAAACTAGGATTATCATTTTATAGTAAAATGCCCTAAATGTAAATAATACTCTCTCTAAAGGAATGCAAATGTGTGGTATCGTGGGCTACATAGGGAGCGATGAAAAAAAGCAAATTTTGCTTAATGGCTTAAAAGAACTTGAATATCGAGGTTATGATAGTGCAGGGATTGCGGTATTAAGTCAAGATGTTTTGCAAACCTTTCGCGCAGTGGGAAAGCTTGATAACTTAGAGCGTAAATGCAAAGATTTTCACTCCTCTGGCTTTGGTGTGAGTATCGGGCATACACGTTGGGCTACACACGGCAAGCCCACTGAAGCAAATGCTCACCCTCACATCGCCTCTTTTAGCAATGTCGTGCATAATGGGATTATTGAAAACTACCAAGAAATTAAGGCACATTTAGAATCTAAAGGGCATACATTTCTCTCCCAAACTGATACTGAAGTGATTGTGCATCTTTTTGAAGAATACACCAAAACTATAAGCGATAGCTTTGAAGCCTTTAAAGCAACTATTGCTGATTTAAAGGGGGCTTTTGCGATTTTGCTTATTACAAAAATTGCGCCTAGCTGTATTTTTTATGCCAAAAATGGCTCGCCTCTCATTATTGCTCAAAGTGCAAATAAAGCAGATGAGATTTATTTTGCAAGTTCTGATGCGCCACTCATTGGACTTGCAACAAATGTCGTGTATTTGCAAGATGGCGATGTGGGCGTGATGAATCCTCACGCTTTTGATACGCTCAAAGGAATAAAAAAACTTGATAGCACTAAAGCCTATGCTCAAAAAGAGGGCTATCGCTACTTTATGGAAAAAGAAATCTATGAACAGCACAAAGTTTTACTTGAGACAATGATGGGGCGCGTGAGTGAGGGGGATATTACACTAAGCGAAGTAGAATCTCGCTTTTTTGATGAGATTGAGAGCATTAGCATTTGCGCGTGTGGGACAAGCTATCACGCGGGACTAGGCGCAAAATATCTCTTTGAGCGACTTGCAAAGATTAAAACAAATGTGCTGATTGCAAGTGAGTTTCGCTATGCCCAACCTGTAATGAGTAAAAATGACCTCTTTATTGTTATCTCTCAAAGTGGCGAAACTGCCGATACGCTTGAGGCACTTAAACTCGCAAAAAAAAATGGCTTAAAGAGTCTGTGTATTTGCAATGTCGATAATAGCTCGATTGTGAGGGAATGTGATGTATCACTCCTCACACGAGCAGGAATTGAAAAGGGTGTGGCAAGCACAAAGGCTTATGCAACTCAAATGATGCTTTTATGGATTCTAAGTGTATATATAGGTAAAATACGCGGACATATACCCAAAAAAGAGCTTAAAACACATATTGCTCAAATGGTAAGCGCTGCCAAAAAAACCAAAGTAGAGCCTGAAATGCACGAGCATATCAAACGACTTTCAAAGCGTTATCTACACGGACACGGCTTTTTCTTTATCGGGAGAGATGTGTTCTATCCTCTTGCGCTTGAGGGCGCACTCAAACTCAAAGAAATTAGCTATTTGCACGCAGAGGGTTACCCAAGCGGTGAGATGAAGCACGGACCTATTGCTTTAGCAGATTCTAAACTTTTCACTCTTGCCCTTATGCCCACACATCTACTTTTTGATAAGATTAAAAGCAATGTGGAGGAGCTAAGTGCGCGTGATGCAACTATTTGTGCGGTAAGTGCGCAGCAT
Source organism: Helicobacter sp. (assembly GCF_022511165.1). Classification (GTDB taxonomy): domain Bacteria; phylum Campylobacterota; class Campylobacteria; order Campylobacterales; family Helicobacteraceae; genus Helicobacter_C. The sequence goes on from NZ_JAFLSB010000065.1 coordinate 2,158, forward strand.
ATAAAAGGCATTGATGATATGCTCCTTATTTCCCCTTGCAAGAGCTATATGGAGGAATTTTTTGCGATGATGGTAGTTTTGCAGCTTTTTGCGCTTGAGGTGGCTATTCGCTTAGGTAATGATGTAGATATGCCGCGCAATCTTGCTAAAAGCGTTACGGTGGAGTGAATCTTTTCTTTTATTTTAACCTCATCACATAAGAAGCATTATTTAAAACATATAAATCATAGCTCCTTAGGCAAGTTTTGGGTGTAGAATCTAGTAGAATCTTAAAAGCAGATTCTATAAAAACCCTTAAAAAATAAAACACAAGAGTGGTAGTAAAAGTTACAAGAATGATATTTTTACCTTTATAATAATTTTTATCCATATATTTAAATCTAAAATAAGCCTAAAAATTTTATTATTGCGTTGCATCACAAATTTGTAGAAGGAGTGCAAGAATGAAAATTTCAGCCTTGTTTGTAGCATCTTCATTGCTGCTTGTATCCGCCCTTAGTGCTAACCCTGCTCTTATCAAGGAAGCAAAAAGCGCAGGATTGGTTCCATTACCCAAAGATCAAAAGGGAGTAGATGCGATTTTAAAACAAAATAATGTCAAAGCAACTGCTTTCTCCCAAGCAAAAGCAGATTTGGGTAAAAAACTCTACTTTGACCCAAGACTTTCAAAAAGCGGGATTATCTCTTGTAATACTTGCCATAATCTAGGCTTAGGTGGGACAGATGGTATCGCTGCTGCAGTGGGGCATAAATGGAAAGCAAATCCCTCACATCTCAATTCTCCAACCGTGTATAATTCAGTCTTAAATACAACACAATTTTGGGACGGGCGCGCAGGAACCTTAGCAGATCAAGCCAAAGGTCCCATTGAAGCCGAGCCAGAAATGGCAACTCCTGCAAAACTTGCAGTCAAAAAGATTTCTTCTTTACCAGAATATGTGAATGAATTTAAGAAGATTTATGGAGATGTAACTTTTGATAATATCGCTGATGCAATCGCTAACTTCGAGCGCACTTTGATTACTCCATCTCGCTTTGATAAATTCCTAGAAGGCGATGCAAAAGCTCTTAGCCAAGCAGAACAAGAAGGGCTTAAGCTCTTTATCGCTAAAGGTTGTGCTACTTGTCATAATGGCGTGAATCTTGGTGGCTCAATGCAAGCTTTTGAAGTAGCAGGTAAATACAAATTTGCAAAGCTTGGCAACTTCAAAGGGGATAAAAATGGTATGGTAAAAACACCTACTTTGAGAAATATCGAAGAAACTGCTCCATACTTCCACAATGGTGCGATTTGGTCGCTTAAAGATGCGATTAAAGAAATGGGAAGCACACAGCTTGGCATTTCTATCAGCGATAGCGAAGCTCAAAGCATTGAGGTATTTTTACGCTCACTCACAGGCAAAAAGCCAAATATTACCTATCCTCAACTTCCTGCTTCCACAGAAAAAACACCAAAACCCGAGCTTTAGTCCTTTTTACACAAGCCTTGATACCCTCAAAGGCTTGTAAGGGCCTAGACAAAGGTTTTCATCATCTCTTTGCATTTTATTTGTATGCTTAAACCTCCCATTTGTAAAAGCAAAAAAGACAAGATAGAGCTCAAAAATATTTAAGAATCTATTCTCAAATGGCATTTGAAGTTTTTTAGATTCTATGTTATATCTACCAACACATCAACGGTTATGGGAACAATATCTTTTGAGTATAATGTCTGCAGTAAGCGCATAGGCGTAGGCTTGTGAAATTAAGATTTTAAGGGATTCGTGCGGGGCTTATGTTTGCCTAAACTTTACCCAAAATGATGATACTATGGTATTAAAGACTTGCATATTGCTTATTTTACCTTCACACACATCTCTAAAGTGGCTTGTATTCGTATTTAGAGACCTTCTTAATGCGCGGCACTTGACTTTACAAAAAAAACGATACAATATAATCCTTGAATTTCTCAAATCAAGGAGCAAAATAATGAAAGCTTACCTAAGACTTATCACACTCATATCCTGTATTAGTATAGGGCTTTTTGCAGATGAGATAGCACAAAGTGGCACACAAAGCAATACACAAGGAGAGAGCCAAGAAGTATCGGAAATGGACTATCAAAAGGCAAAAGCCATCATCAAAAAACGTAAAGATGCGGTCAATACAAACAGCGCAGATGAAAAAAGCGGCTTTCTTTTGGGAATAAATATCGGCGGCGGATTGCCATATAGCCAAACAGATGCTGATGGGGATATTAGCTCATTTATCGCGTCTGTTGGTATTATTGGCGGGTATCAAAAGTTTTTTAGTCCTTATTCTGGAATGCGTTTTTACGCGGATTTGCACGCAGGAAGCGGATTTAGCTCAAGGAATGCTGCAAATGCGAGTGAAAATCTCAAGCAAAAACTCACAATGCTTGCACTTAATATCGATGCGCTTGTGGGTATGGGCATTGGCGAGGACAAGACAAAAAGCATTGGTTTAATCGGTGGGCTTGGTTTTGCGGCGGCATTGTATGATGATAATTTTTCTGGCTTAGATGGCGTAAATTCTGGTTTTGTCATCAATGGTGGCGTATTTTTAAGCTCTGGCAAACATCGCTTTGAGCTTCTTGCGAAGATTTTACCACTTAATTACATCAAAACCAATACAGATGATAGCTCGGTATCCTTTACGAATGTTTTGGGGAGCTTTGGCTATTCTTATGTGTTTTAAGGACATCATTGAGCAAAGAATCTAAAAGCTTAGTTTGGGATTCTTGGGCTCTAGAGAATCTCAACAAAGCGAAAAACACCATTGTAAATGATAAATAATCCAAAAAAGCGAGATTCTAGAATCTGCTTATCAAAAGACATTACAAGTGCTTTTTGCGCATTTTTGAATATTCTCTAAATGCTACCCCCTAAACTTCTCACGCTCTTAGTTTCCAGAATCTAAAGTCTTTATTTTTAAAAAATATTTTGTGCACATAAAAAGAGTTAGGAGAATGTAGCTCATAGAGAACGGAATATCCCCCTTGTATATGTCTCTTTGGGGGGATTTGTATGTGAGATTCTATATTGTCTCATTCT
>NZ_JAFLSB010000066.1 GCF_022511165.1 Helicobacter sp.
CAACCTATGGGTTTATGTTCGCCATTCCCCAAAGCCATTTTTGCTAAACTAATAGCTAAGCCCCCTTCGCCTATATCTTTTGCCGCACTTAAAATCCCTTCTGTATGTGCTTCTAATATGAGATTCCAAAGTGTAAGCTCTCTTTGCAAATCAATATGCGGAATCTTCCCATAAATACGCCCCTCACAAAGTTTTTGCACAAGAGAACCCCCAAATTCCGCCCTCACTTCCCCAAGCAAAACAAGCATATTACCCTGCCCTTGAAAAAATGAGGGTATGATTTTTGTAGTATCTTCTATCACACCTACGCTTACAATACTAGGCGTTGGGTAAATATCCACACCATCGCTTTGATTATAAAGCGAGACATTCCCACTTACCACAGGGGTATTGAGAATCTTACACGCCTCTTTAATCCCCTCACACACCTGCTCAAAGCTCCACATTACCTCTGGGTTATGTGGTGAGCCAAAGTTTAGACAATTACTAATAGCAAGAGGTTTTGCCCCATTTACAATTGAGTTTCGTCCCGAAGTTGCTACCGCGATTTTTGCACCATTTCGAGCATCAAGGTGGCAATAACGCATATTACAATCCACACTCATACTTAAGCCCATAGTGCTATTTTTAAGGGCTATCATACTCGCATCACCACTTCCTGCGGGGGTTATTGTGTTGCTTTGCACACTATTGTCATATTGTTGATATACCCATTTTTTATTGGCAATCTCCACGCTCCCAAGTATGAGATTAAAAATCTCCTGTGTGCTTAAATGAGTTTTAAGCGTATCTGCCTTTTGCTTTTGCGCCTGAATAGGACGCACAGGCATATCAAGCATAGGTGCATTTTCGCTTAACTCCTTAATAGGGACATTTGCGCATTTTTCCCCATACCAAAAAAGCTCCATAACGCCACTTTTAGTTACTTCGCCAATAATTGCTGCATCAACCTCCCATTTAGCAAAAATATCAAGCACTGCTTGTTCTTTGCCTTTTTTGGCACAAATTAGCATTCTCTCTTGGGATTCACTTAGCATCAGCTCATAAGGATTCATTCCCTCCTCACGCATAGGCACTTTATCAAGGTGCATTATCATTCCACTCCCGCTTCGTCCCGCCATTTCAAAGCTTGAGCTTGTAAGCCCCGCTGCGCCCATATCCTGAATCCCCACGATTAAATCTTGTTTAAAAAGTTCCAAACACGCTTCAAGCAAGAGCTTTTGTGCAAATGGATCGCCTACTTGCACAGCAGAGCGCACCGCTTTTGAGTGCGAATTAAAGCTATCAGAGCTCATTACTGCCCCTCCTAAGCCATCTCGCCCTGTTTTGCTTCCTACATAAATCACAGGATTGCCCACACCATCAGCTCGTCCATAAAAAATCTCATCTTTTTGAGCAATGCCTAAACAAAACGCATTGACTAAAATATTACCATTGTAGCAAGATTCAAAACTCATTTCACCACCGATTGTAGGCACTCCCATACAATTTCCATAACTCCCTATACCCTCCACTACGCCACGTAGCAAATAGCGATGTTTGCGCCCTAATGCGCCTTTATCATTGACATCGCCAAAACGTATAGAATTAAGCATTGCCACAGGACGCGCACCCATTGTGAAAACATCGCGCATAATACCCCCTACACCTGTGGCTGCTCCTGCGTGTGGTTCAATGAAGCTTGGGTGATTATGGGATTCTATTTTAAAAACTGCACAGAGATTGTCGCTAATTTCAATCACTCCTGCATTCTCTCCCGGACCTTGCACCACCCAAGGCGCAGTCGTGGGGAATCCTTTCAAATATTTTTTGCTTGATTTATAGCTGCAATGCTCACTCCACATTGCCGAAAAAATACCTAATTCTATGAGATTAGGGGGGCGATGAAGAATCTTTACAATTTCATCATAATCTGCTTTTGAAAGCTTGTGGGTTTTTAGTGCTTCATCAAGCTCATTTATTTCGCCTATAAGATGTGCAATATGAACTGCCATTATTGACCTTTATTCAATGATTTTTAAGAATCCTGCTTTTAACTTATTTAAAGCTTTAATAAGCAATGCTTAAAGGAACGCGGATTCTATCACAAGTTAGCTTTTTTTTGCTTTATGAAAAAATACACCAAAAATAAACTAAAAATTCTACTCAAAACTCTAATTTTAAGTTTGTGATAAACTTTGATTAACTACAATTTACGCGCTTTTAAATGTGCAACAAGGAGAAAGCGTAAATGAAATACATTAAGTTTTTCAAGGAACTCAACAATAAAGATGTGCCTATCGTTGGTGGTAAAAATGCAAGCATAGGCGAGATGTTTCAAGAGCTTGTAAGTGAGGGGATAAGTGTCCCAAATGGTTTTGCTATTACAAGCGAGGCTTATTGGTATTTGCTTGATTCTGGTGGCATACGACAAAAAATTATTGATTTGCTTGATGGGGTTGATGTAACCGAAATTGACGCACTCAAGACACGTTCTAAAAAAATCCGCGAACTTATCTTTGATACCCCATTTCCTGCTGATTTACGCGAGGAAATCTTCCAAGCCTATGAGATTTTAAGCAAAGAATATGGAATGAAAGAAGCTGATGTGGCAGTGCGTAGCTCGGCAACTGCTGAAGATTTGCCTGATGCAAGTTTTGCGGGACAACAAGATACTTATTTAAATGTCAAAGGCAAAACAGAGCTTATCCACTATGTCAAATCCTGCCTTGCCTCACTCTTTACCGATAGGGCGGTAAGCTATCGTGCCTCAAGGAATTTTAATCACTTCAAAGTAGCCCTTTCTGTGGGAGTGCAAAAAATGGTGCGCGCAGATAAAGGCAGTGCTGGAGTGATGTTTAGCATCGATACAGAAACAGGATTCAAAGATGCGGTGTTTATCACTTCATCTTGGGGGCTTGGCGAGAATGTCGTGGGTGGTACAGTCAATCCCGATGAATTTTATGTTTTTAAACCCACACTCAAAGAGGGCAAACGCCCTATTATTAAGCGTCAGCTTGGGCATAAACATCAAAAAATGGTGTATGCACCACGTGGGAGCGATCGCCCTACAAAAAATATCAAAACCACACAACGCGAAATGAAGAGCTTTTCTATCACTGATGCAGATATTCTTACCCTTGCTCGATATGCGATAAAAATTGAAGAGCATTATACAAAAGAAGCAGGAGAATATCGCCCTATGGATATGGAATGGGCAAAAGATGGTGAGAGCGGGGAGATTTTTATCGTTCAAGCACGTCCAGAAACCGTGCAAAGCCAAAAGGGCAAACAAAATGATGGACAAAAATTAGAGAAATTTAAATTTATGAATCCTGAAGCCGAAAAAGAAATTATTCTTACAGGTAAAGCTATTGGTGGAAAGATAGGTGCAGGAAAAGTGCGTATCATTAATGACTTAGAGCATATGGATAGCTTTAAAGAAGGTGAGATTCTTGTAACAGATAATACCGACCCAGATTGGGAGCCGGTAATGAAAAAAGCGGCGGCAGTTATTACAAATCGCGGGGGGCGCACTTGCCACGCAGCAATTGTAGCGCGAGAGATTGGTGTCCCTGCGATTGTGGGGGCTATTGGTGCGACAGATAGGCTTTATAGTGGTATGGAGGTAACAATCTCTTGTGCTGAAGGTGAAGAGGGATATGTCTATGATGGCATACACGAATATGTAATTGAGAGCATTGAGCTTAATAATCTTGGTAATCCAAAAACCAAAATTTATATGAATGTGGGGAATCCTGAAAAAGCTTTTGGATTCTCGCAGATTCCAAATCACGGCGTGGGTTTAGCGCGTATGGAGCTTATCGTACTTAATCAAATCAAAGCTCACCCCCTTGCACTCCTTGATATTCAAAATGGCAATGCAAAAGACTTGAAAGAAAAAACAGAGATTGAAAAAATTATGTCTGGCTATGAAAATCCAAAGGATTTTTTCACAAAAAAAATTGCTGAAGGGATTGGTATGATTTGCTCGGCATTTTATCCAAACCCTGTTATTGTGCGCACAAGTGATTTTAAGTCAAATGAATATAAAGGAATGCTCGGTGGTATGGGCTATGAGCCACACGAAGAAAATCCAATGCTTGGCTATCGTGGGGCAAGTCGATATTATTCTGATCAATATCGCACCGCATTTGAATGGGAATGTCAAGCCCTTGCATTGGTGCGTGATGAAATGGGATTAACGAATATGAAAGTGATGATTCCATTCTTGCGCACACCAGAAGAAGGCAGAAAAGTGCTTGAGATTATGCGCCGTAATGGACTAGAATCGGGTAAAAATGGCTTAGAAATTTATGTAATGTGTGAATTGCCTGTAAATGTGATTTTAGCTGATGAATTTTTGAATATGTTTGATGGATTTTCAATTGGCTCAAATGACTTAACACAGCTCACACTTGGCGTGGATAGAGATGGGCAGCTTGTAAGCCATATCTTTGATGAGCGCAATCCTGCGATGTTTGCAATGTTTAAAAAGGCAATTGAAGCCTGCAAACGACATAATAAATACTGCGGAATCTGTGGGCAAGCCCCAAGTGATTATCCTGAAGTAGCAGAATTCCTCGTTAAAGAGGGTATTAGCTCTATCTCACTCAATCCTGATTCTGTGATTGCCACTTGGCAAAGGGTTGTGGAAGTTGAAAAATCTTTGAAAAAATAAAGTGTGTTAATTAGGGTATATCTCAAATCTTTTCCCTAGCCTATTTAAAAAATAGCAGGAATATTTGGATAATAAGGCGTATTAGGATAATCTAGCCCGGGAAGTGTTGCGCTACCCTTAAGAGGCTCTGCATCATTTGGAATCATATCTTTA
>NZ_JAFLSB010000067.1 GCF_022511165.1 Helicobacter sp.
TAAAGTACCGGGAATTACCGGGATTCATAATGAATTCTCATATATGAGAGTGAGATTTTTCATAATCTCTTTTCTTCTCTTATCGGAGAACCCGGAAAAAGCTTTATCCGTAACCTTATCGGCAATCTCATCGCCTAGAATCTTCCTTAGTGGCGAGAGTAGCACCACATCAGTAAAAATATAACCCAAAAATATTATCGCACAAAGCAAATGCAATGTAAGGAAATAAGGATAAAATGCCTCCATTAGATTCTCCCTTGTAAAGTTGTGGTATCTTAGGGCAAAGTGAGTAAAAAAATATTGACATAAGTTAAAAATATCCTATCTCTTGCCAAGCACACCATAACGATATTCATAGATAATCACACCTATGACAACCACACTTGAGCAGCAAAGCGAAAGCGGATAAGAAAGCCACACGCCAAAAACCCCATACCAATGCGATAAAATAAAAAGCAAAAGCACAATAAACACAAAATTATACGAAAGAGTGATAATAAAAGAGCTTTTTGGGCGCTGAATAGATTGAAAAAAGATAGCACTTACAATATTAAATCCCACAAAGATATAGCCTATAAAATACACTTTCATTGCCTCAAGCGTTGGCTCTAAAATTGCCTCTTGCCCCTCTTTTAAAAAAAGCTTCACAAGAAAATGATCAATGCTCATTGATAGAATATAAGCAAGGATTCCCAAAAAAGTTGCAAATATCACACCAAAGGCGTAAATATGCCTTACCCGCTTCATTTCATTTGCCCCATAATTATAGCTTGCGATAGGCTGCACCCCCTGCGCACAAGAGAGCAAAATCGTAAAAAACACCACGCCCACATACATTATAATACTATAACTTGCAAGATAACTCACACGCAAAGATTCAGAATCTGCAAGAGATTTAAGTGTATGATTAAATAAAACCATTACAAACGCCACACTAAGCTCGGAAATGCTTTGAGGTACGCCATTTTTTGCCGAAGCCAAAACAGCATTGAAATGAAAAGCTCTCACAAGATAAATACGCCCCCTTTTACGCATAAAATGTGTCAGCAGTATGCACGCCCCCACACTATGCCCTAAAGCTGTTGCCAAAGCAGAGCCAAAAATCCCAAGCTCAAGCTCAAAAAGAAATATGTAATTGAGTATGATATTAAGCCCAGAGCCACTTATCATCGCCATCATTGCGAGAATAGGGCGCTTATCATTAATCACAAAAACATCAAGCAAAGGGTGCAAGACAATAATTACCGCACTTACAAAAATGACTTCCAAATATTCCACTACATAAGAGGTTACGCGTCCGCTCGCACCAAGCAGAGCTGCTACTTCCTCCACATACACAAAAAGTAACCCACCAATAATCACTGAAGAGAAAGTAGCAAAATAAAACACCGAGCTAAACATTAATCTTGCACGATGATCTTGTCCTTTGCCTAAAAAATATGCACTAATAGAAGCCGCACCTAAACCAAAAAGAAGCTCAAAGGCAATGAGTACAGGAAATACAGGCCAACACAAGCCAATCGCTGCTAAAGCATCTTCCCCTAGCTTTTTTCCCACAAAAATACCATCAATTGTTGAATAAGTAGAGAGAGCGAGCATCGCACATAAATTAGGGATAAAAAAATAAAAAAAGAGCTTAGAAAGAGAATCTTTGCGCATATTCACTTTATCTTCTGCACTCATTTACTTCCTCTATTTTTTGGTTTTATTTATACTTTGTCGCCTTAAAATCTGCTTATTCACTTCCTTATAAAAAAGAATAAAAGAATCTGATAAACTTGTAATTATAACTTCACATTAGAATCTAAACTCATATCAAGAATCAAATAAAATCAATTCAGGCAAGCGAGGGAGATTCTAAAAATCTCGTGCTTTAGGATTCTTAGAATCTATGCGATTTTTTCTTTATCTCTTAAAAATTTATCTAAAAAAGAGTGGATTCTAGCACTCTAACAAAGTAGCTCTTTATGAGATATATCTTGATGCCTAAAAAGCGATAGGTGACTATGGTTTTTTACAATCATTTTGTTTTATAAAGTTTTTATTTTTTTTTTTTTTATGTATAATTATTATGATGTATTTTGTCTAATATGAGGGGGAGCTTAAATGATTGTAAAAAAAATCATCGTCTTTAGTTTTATTGTGCTAGGATTTGGCTTTAGTATTTTTATTGCTTCAAATTATTATACTTCTAGGCAAGATACCTTTGATAATATCGCTGTTGGTAAGCAAGAATCTATTCAAAATGGTATGAATTTTATCCACGAGTTTTTTGGTGCAAAACTTGGCACGATTGAAATTTTTGCCAAAGAAATTGAAAAAAATGGGGATTTATCAGTAGAAAATATCCAAAATATGCTCAAAAATGCTTTGCCATATAGCCACCTTGCCGCTATTATCGTGGGCATAGAAGAAAATGGATATTTTTTAATAACCGATGTTGATTCCAATAACACACCTCGCAGACGCCCAGATACTGATGCTCGTGTGCGCCCTTGGTATATGCAGGCAAAGCAAATGGGTAAGGCAGGATATACCTCACCTTATATTGATGTTACCACAGGAGAGCTTTGTATTACCGTTTTTGCCCCTGTGTATATTAATGGCAACTTAGTGGCAGTAGTAGGTGGAGATATATTTCTTACAGAATTGCAAGAAACGATTTCTACGCTCAAAGAAGTGGGAAGTGGAACAACCTCATTTTTTCTTGTCGATAGCGAATACAATGTAATGAGCCATTCTAATGCAAAGCTTGTAATGACAGAAGATGCAAAAGTCATTGAGAATATGCAGTTTCTCTATACTCAAACAAAAGCATATAACAACAAACCCACAGATTTTATTGCTTACACTTTAAATAACCAATCCCGACTTGCTGTATGTATGCTTGATACAAATGAATGGCTGATGTGTTCTTCAAATGCTGTGCAAGATTATCAAGAGATGCTCTCAAATATCCTTTGGCGTCAGATTCTCTTCGCCGTTGCTTTTATGATAATTATTATGGCAAGTTTGGCATTTGTCATTGGGTATTTCTTAAGACCTCTAAATGTTATTCAAAAGGGGCTAGATTCTTTCTTTGATTTCATTAATCACAAGAATGATAATATCAGTGTGATTGCTTATAATATTAATGATGAGTTTGGTGCTATGGCAAAAGCGATTAATCACAATATAGAGCGCACTAAAGCCTCTCTTAGCCAAGACAAAGAAGTCATCGCTCAAGCAGCACAAACAGCTAAAGAAGTAGAAGATGGAAATTTAACAGTCCGCATTACTTATAATCCCTCCAATCCTCAATTAGTAGAGCTTAAAGAGGTGCTTAATACAATGCTTGATACCCTTGAGCAAGAGATAGGGGGCAATCTTAATGAAATAGCCCGAGTGTTTAACTCCTATGCACAGCTTGATTTTACCACAGAGGTGCAGAATGCAAAAGGCAGGGTAGAGGTGGTTGCAAACACGCTAGGGTATGAGATTAAAAAGATGCTAGAGGCGAATCTAAACTTTGCCAAAGAGCTTAATGTCCAAACAGCAGAGCTTGAATCCTCTATGCAAAAACTTGCCGATAGCTCCAAATCCCAAGCAAGCTCGCTTGAGCAATCCGCGAAAGCTATCGAGGAGATAAGCTCCTCTATGCAAGGTATTAATGATAAAACTGCAGATGCCGCAGCACAGGCAAATGATATACGCAATATCGCGGATATGATTAAGGATATTGCAGAGCAAACAAACCTCCTAGCTTTGAATGCTGCTATTGAGGCAGCGCGCGCAGGAGAGCACGGGCGAGGCTTTGCGGTGGTGGCTGATGAAGTGCGAAAACTTGCTGAAAAAACCACAAAATCCCTAGGAGAGATAGAAAGCAATGTCAATGTCTTAGTCCAAAGCGTAAATGAAATGAGTGAATCGATTAAAGAGCAAACAGAGGGGCTTTCTCAAATCAATGAATCAATCACCCAGCTTGAGGAAGTAACCCACGAAAATGTCCAAGTCGTCCATAGCACCAACGAAACCACCCATAAAGTAACCACCATAGCAGATGGAATCTTAGAGGATATAGAGAGAAAGAAATTTTAGATGAGAATAAAATATTTATCTTTGATTGGGTAGATGTTGCACCTTTGTAGGGAGGGTGTTATATCTATGCGGTATTTACCAAAAGCTCCTTATCTCCCTCCCTGTTTAATGTGAATTTGGGGCAGTGAGTCAGTGTATGCTGCGTTAAATTAATAGTTATTTGCTCCCTGCCTATGTATTTGTCCTTATAAGCTCAAGCTTTTTTAAGTGGGAGCGTAAAGAGTATAGGATTATTTTTGTCTTTTGCACTTTTAAGATGAAGTAGGAATAATCTTTTGCAGAATCATTATGTGCTGCCCCTGCATTTTTATGTCTTTAGGGTGCGCTAGATTCTAAAATATGCTATAATCCCCTGCGAAAGCTAAATAGAGAAGAAAGAGATTTTTGGGATAGGAGGTTAATTGTGGCAAAGCTTTCTCTTGTTTGCCCCTGCTATAATGAAGCATCAAATCTAGGGGCATTTTGTGAAGCTATATTTGCCGTGATAGAGCAGATAAGACAGAAATATCCTCATACAAAGGCGGAGCTTATTTTTATCAATGACGGCAGCAAAGATGCGACTTTAGCAATGCTACATTCTTTGCAAACACAATCATATCACACACAAGATGTTCATTTTA
>NZ_JAFLSB010000068.1 GCF_022511165.1 Helicobacter sp.
GATTTGCTCTAGAGCTTTGCAATCAAAAGGTTCATTTCTGTATTTTTGCTCGGCTGCAAATATTAAATATAAACGATTCTCTTTATGGGTATAGCCAAACCAAATATATACACCATTTTTTGGGCTAGAAACTTTGCCATTAATAAATCCTTCGCCCAAAATATCCTTTCTGTAAAAACTTAAACCGCAATCAGCTTTCAATCCTCCACTTCCATAATTTACATTTGAAACATAATTTATCTTTTTAAGCAATTCATCAATATTTTTTTCTTGTCGGCTTGGCTCACTCCCTGTTGTAGTCCCTTGCGGTGCCATTCTCTCAACTTCATCGATAAATTCTTTCATTAGCCTTTGAAATTTTTGTCTTTCTTCATTACTAAACTCCACCATTGAATCCTCCTTTAAAAAGATAAATTTCTCCTTGTGATTTTAACAAAAAAAAAAAAAAATAAGTCAAGTCAAACTCTCGCCCACGAGCCTATGCAAGCGATTTTATACATTGCTCAATGCTTATTCTATAAAATTTTATAATCTATGAGTTGGAGGGGTAAAAGTGCGTGATATTTTTGCTTCCATTGCTAAAAGTTTTGCCTTGAAAGATTCGCCGAGTGCATAGCCGCCAAGTGCGCCATTATTGCGCAATACACGATGACAGGGGATAAGGAGAGGGAGTGGATTTTTATGATTGGCATTACCCACAGCGCGAAAGGCAAAAGGCGCATTAATCGCCTCTGCTATGTCCTTGTAGCTCTTGACTTCCCCATAGGCAATCTCGCCTAAAGCCTCCCACACACGCAGCATAAATGCGCTTCCTTGTGCTAAAAATGGAATCTCAAAGCGATAAAGTTGCCCATTGAGATAGGCTTGTATTTCTCTAGCACATTCATCACTCAAAGGATTCTTGGCTATGCTCTCTTGCTGTATATGCGCCATAAATGTTTGTGTTTTGCTTATAGGCAGGGCTTTTTTTGCTGATGCGGTTTTGATTGGGGTAAGTTTTTTTGATTTTATGAGCGGTGGGGTGGGTGTGTAAGCCGCATAGAGTGGATTCTTGGGGTAATGTATAATGCGCATAATATGTTCGTTTGCACCATAAATCCCAAGATATAGGGGTGTTTGCTCCCATTGCAAAGTGTAGATTCCGCCAAAAATATGCTCATTTGGTTGCGTTTTTATCAATTCATCATCTTTGGCTTTAATTTTCACACTTGATACACTCAAATCTAAGCTAGTCCAAAAGCTCCCCTCGTTTCGCCCACTCATTTATGGCTACTTCTATGTTAGATTTTGGCTACCCTTAGATTTTACTTTTTATAAAAGCTTCCATTTCGCTTACAATCGCCTCGATACTGCGCTCACCATTAATTGTATGAAGCGCTTTACTTTGGGTATAAAAGCTTTGAATCTCTTTAAGTGGTGTGAGATAGACTTTCATACGATTATTAAAAACCTCTACATTATCATCAGCTCCTCTTGCGCGTCCTAGCACACGATCACGCGCAGTTGCCTCACTCACTTGCACTTCTATCACGCTTACAAGCTGCACTTGACTTTGGTTTTTGAGCTTTTCATCAAGTGCCTTCATTTGCTCTATGCTACGAGGGTAGCCATCGATGATAATCACATCTTTAGGCGCGTTACTTAGGGCATTTACAATCGTGCTTACCACAATATCAAGTGGCACAAGATTGCCCTTACTGATAAATTCATCAATAACCTTACCTTGCTCACTGCCACTTGCAACTTCCTCGCGCAACAAATCTCCGGTGGAGTAATGCACGATAGAATCTGCATTGTTTTTAGCAATAAGCTGTGCATCTGTGGTTTTTCCAGAGCCGGGTGCACCGATGATTAAAAATAATTTTTTCATTTCCTCTCCTTTGAATATTAAAACATAAGCTTGATTATACTTGATAGAATCTTAAGAGAATATACAAAAACAAGGTGCAGAATCTCCCTCCATACTTTTGATGATTTAGAAGTGTGGCTATTCCTTGAATAAACCCTCAACTTGCTCGATGAAGTCTAGGGCATCGACATTTGTGCCATTAATGACTATGCCAAAATGCAAATGCGCCCCACTCACGCGCCCTGTATCGCCACTTTTAGCAATTACCTGTCCGCGCTTGATACTCTCTCCCTCTTTGACATTAAAATCACTTAAATGAAAATACACGCTTACAAGCCCCTCTCCGTGATCAATCGCGATTGTCTTGCCCGAGAGGTATCTATCTTGCACAAGAGCTACTTTGCCATCATTACTTGCTTTGACATCTGTGCCAATAGCGGCGCGAAAGTCTGTGCCTCCGTGATAGCTTTTAATCGTATTATTAAATACACGCGCACTTCCATAAGGGCTAGTAATCACAGAATCTAAGGGCTTTGCAAAGGGCTTATCCCATAAACGCCCCTTAGTGATAGTGTGATATACTTTAATCATATCATTTCTTTCTTTTTCGATACGTTTTGCTACTTCGTTGGAATAGGTGATTTTATTTTGTGCCACGGTAATTTGCTCTTTTTTGTATGCTTTTTGTTGAATCTCAATCTCTGCAAAGAGAGTTTTGCCTGATTTAATAAATTTGGTATCTTTTTCATAATAGCCAATAGGCACAAAGGCAATAAACTCATCTTTTTTAGTAGGGTGGCTGATAAGATGAAGAGCTTTATTATTAAAAGTGAGCGGCACTTTTTTGTCTATGTGGTATATAAAAGCTGTGCCATTGTAGGCAGTAAAGCTTTTTGCGCACCAACTATCCATACAAGGCTTATCGGCATAGAGTGTGTTTAAAGCCCCAAACCCTAAAATCCCAAATCCTAGAATGAAAGTAGTGATAAAAGTATGAATAATCCGCATTTAAACTCCTTTTTTACGCAAATTTGGGCAAAATTATAGCATTAAAAGCTTAGATTAAAGAATTTTAGCTAGAATCCTAGCTTTGTTTATGCAAAAATTCAATTCACAAGGGAATGCAAATGTATGCAATATTTAAGAATGGAGGCAAGCAATACAAGGTCATTGAGGGGAGCATCGTGCTTCTTGATAAGATGAGCCTTGAGCCAAAGTCAAAAGTTGAATTGAACGAAGTTTTAGCCCTTGTCGATGGAGATAATGTCCGCATTGGCACGCCGCTTGTGGCAGGTGCGAAAATTGAGGCAGAAGTCATTAATGAAGGCAGAGGCAAAAAGGTCGTTACATTCAAAAAGCGCAGAAGAAAAGATAGTAAGACAAAAAGGGGCTTTAGACGCGATTTTACGCGTGTAAAGATTCTTAAAATTGTAGCAAAATAAGGAGCAAGATATGGCACACAAGAAAGGTCAAGGGAGCACCCAAAATAACCGCGATTCTGCTGGACGCCGCTTAGGTGTAAAGAAATTTGGCTCACAATTTGTGCGTGCAGGTAATATTATTGTGCGACAAAGAGGCACAAAAGTACATCCGGGCGATAATGTAGGCTTAGGCAAAGATCATACTATTTATGCACTTATTGATGGGATAGTGAAATTTCAGCAAAAAGATAAGAATCGTAAGAAAGTTTCGGTAATTCCTGCTTCTTAAGAAGCAGGTTAAGCAAGATACAAGAATCTTGCTTGTGTTTATGCAAAGAGTGTATTGGTAAGCATTTATGAGAATTTTTACAAATATACTTGAATCGTGCTTTTATAAGGGCTATGATGTTTGTAGATAAGGTGGATATTTTCGTCTCTTCGGGCAAGGGAGGCGCTGGGGCGGTAAGTTTTCGCAAAGAAAAATTCATCATACAAGGTGGTCCTGATGGCGGCGATGGCGGCGATGGCGGCGATGTGTATGTGGAAGTAGATAACAACACAGACACACTTTCAAAGTTTCGCGGTGCGCGGCATTATAAGGCAAAAAATGGAAAGCCCGGTCAGCCCAAAAAATGCAATGGCAAAAGAGGGGAACATATCACGCTTAAAGTGCCACTTGGCACACAGATTTTTGATTTTGACACAAAAGAGCTTCTTGTAGATATGGATACTTACCCTAAAAGTGTGCGTTTGCTTAAAGGTGGCAAGGGTGGTTTGGGCAATGTGCATTTTAAAAGCGCGACTAATCAAGCCCCCACTTATGCGCAAAATGGCTTAAGTGGAGAGGAGAGGCATATACTTTTGGAATTAAAGCTTATTGCTGATGTGGGTTTGGTGGGATTTCCAAATGTAGGCAAATCCACGCTTATTTCCACACTCTCAAATGCAAAGCCAGAGGTTGCAAATTATGAATTTACCACGCTTATACCTCATTTGGGTGTAGTTTATATTGATGAATTTTCTTCTTTTGTAATGGCGGATATTCCGGG
>NZ_JAFLSB010000069.1 GCF_022511165.1 Helicobacter sp.
CCTTTATACAGCCCAATCACCACTTCCACGCCAGAATCTCGCAAATTTTCCGCGTGAGCGTGTCCTTGACTCCCAAAGCCAATAATGGCTACTTTTTTCTTTTGAATCAGCCCTAAATCGCAATCTTTATCATAATACACTTGTAATGCCATACGAGTTCCTTTCGAGGTATTGCCCTCTTGTAAAATAAAATCTCAATTATAGTTAAAACAAACTTAGTTATAATTAATGCTAAGAAGCCACAATACAAAAAAGGAAATGAAATGCCAAACAAAAGCACACACAAGCATTCTAAGCCTTTTGGTTCTGCTTTGCTTGAATCTTCTCAAATAGAATTTGTTTCCCAAACCATTACCCATTTGCTCCAAACTATTGATATTGAGCTTAAAAACGCTTTTATTACGCTTAAAAACGCCCTTGAACAACACGATAATGCCACGCTTTTATCCACCCTCTCGCATTTGAATAAACAAGACAAGACATTGCCTATTATCAAGGCTTTTACCCTCTATCATATGCTTCTTAACATCATCGAAGAGCTTAACATTAGCAATAATGTGCAGATAAATCAACTCTCCCAAGCTTTGCAAGATCTCTACAATGAGGGTTATGAAAAGCCAGAAATGCTAGAAATTTTAGAAAATCTACGCTTTTATCCGGTTTTTACTGCCCACCCTACAGAATCTCGCCGCCGCACTTTCCTTGAAGCACATCACCAAATGAGTCAAAAAATTAAGGCGATTTTAGCTCATAATGATGAAAAAGCAAAAAATCAGCTCCTTTATCGCCTCAAGCTCCTTTGGCAAACGCATCTTGTGCGAAGCGAAAAAATGGAGATTCTCTATGAGCTTGATAATCTGCTTTATATTATCGAAAGCTCGGTTTTAGCCTCTGCCTTACAAGTGCTAGATTTTGTGCAAAGCCTACTTGATAAACCCCTAGAATCTTCTCCTATCACCTTAGGAAGTTGGGTAGGAGGCGATAGAGATGGTAATCCGTATGTGAGCAATGAGATTATGACAAAGGTAATGAAAATCGCACATAAAGCAATTATTAATATCTATATAACTCGATGCGATAAGCTCATACGCGAACTCTCAATCTCAATTGATTTTGTCAAGCCCTCACGCGCCCTTATGCAATCTTTGCAAAGCCAAATGCACGAGCTTCCTAGCAGCGAGGCAACACTTTTTGCTAAAGAGCCTTATCGTGCCAAGCTCTATCTCATACGAAAAAAGCTCAAAAATCGTCTTATCGCCATTAATGCACCCGAAGGCGTGAGCTTTACTTATAATAACTCCAAAGAGCTATTAGCAGATATTGACTTACTCATAGAATCATTAGACCCACTCTCTGCACAGGGATTGAGAGAATTTCGACATTTAGTGCTTTTGGGAGGATTTCATTTATTGCAACTTGATTTTAGAGAGCATAGAGATGTGATTTTAAGCACTATTAGCGAGATTTTTTGTTTGCTAGGCTTAAGTGATAGTGATTTTAAAGATTTAAGCGAGAAGAAAAAATGCGAGATTCTTGATATTGCCTTAAGCAAAAAATACAATCTCAATGTAATTGTTGAGCAGCTTTGCGAATCTTCTAAGCGACTTGTAGGAGCATTTTTACGCATACAATGGGCAAAAAAACATATCTCTAAAGCCATTGTGCAAAGCTTTATCGTTTCTATGAGCACACAAGCAAGTGATTTACTCTGTGTGTTATGGCTTGCCAAACAAAGCGGTTTGTGGAAAGTAGGCAAACAAGCAGAATCTAAAAGTGGTAAGGCATATATTTCTATCACTCCACTTTTTGAAACTATTGATGATTTGCAACGCGCACAGGGCATTATACGCTCACTCCATACAAATACGCATTATCGGCAGTATCTCTATGATAATAACAATACGCAAGAAATTATGGTGGGGTATTCGGATTCAAGCAAGGACGGCGGGATTTTTGCAAGTAATTACAATCTCCATAATGCCATTAGTGAGCTTACACATTTGCAAGATGAGCTGCATATTACTATTAGCTTTTTTCACGGCAGGGGTGGGAGTGTTAGCCGAGGGGGCGGTAGCCTAGAAGAAGCTCTGCTTTCATCTGCACCCCAAAGTGTGCATAGTAAGCTAAAAACAACTGAACAAGGCGAAATGATAAGCGCAAAATATCTCAACAAACACATTGCTACAAAGAATTTTTCAAACACGCTTGGAGCTTTGCTTAAAAAAAGTGTAGCCGATACTTATTGTATCAATGGGGCGTGTGAGAGTGATGCGCATATTATGGCATTGCTCAAGCCGGTTTCTGTGGGCTCATTTCAAAGCTATCGTGCGCTCGTATATGAGAACAAAAACTTTATGGGCTATTTTAAAAAGGCAACGCCTATATCATTTATACAAAATCTCAATCTCGGCTCGCGTCCAAGCAAGCGCAAAGATTCACAAAAAGTAGAGGATTTACGCGCGATTCCGTGGGTGTTTGCTTGGACGCAAAATCGCGCTATAATCCCCGCGTGGTATGGACTAGGGAGCGGATTAGCCTATGGGGATAAAAACGCGCTCAAAAGTTGTTATGAGCAATCGCTTTTTTTTAAAACAACCATTGATAATATTTCTCAAGCAATGCTTAAGGTTGATTTAGATATTGCAAAGCTTTATGGGGCATTTGTAGAAGATAAGCTTGTGCGTGAGGATATTTGGGAGCATATTTATAGTCAATATCATCTCACGCTTGAGTATATTTTATATTTGCGTGGCGAAGATGAGCTCTTTGATTCTGAAAGTGCTATTAGAGAATCTATCCTCTTGCGCAAACCTTATTTGAGTGTGCTTAATCTCACGCAAATTGAGCTGATAAAAAGATATCAAAGCTGTAAATATCCTAAAGCACAATCGCGCCTCCTTGAACAAATCCACGCTACTATCGTAGGCATCGCGCAAGGCATTCGCAATACAGGGTGAGTGTGCGGTGCGCATTGCTCATAGGCACATACAAGAAGCACAATGAGTTGTGATGTTGTTTTATAGACAAGAAAAAAGCTGGAATCCTTGGCACGGCTGCTTTAAAATTAGCGAGGGCTGCAAGAACTGCTTTATTTATAGTATAGATTCAATCCATAAACGCGATACAAAGTGCATTGTTTTGAACAAAAACTTTGAATACCCCCTCAAAAAGCGCAAAAATGGGGAATACTGCGTGAGTGATGGGAGCTTGGTATGGACTTGCTTTAGTAGTGATTTTTTATTGCAAGAAGCTGATATGTGGCGTGAGAGGGCGTGGGAGATAATGCGGACGCGCAAGGGCTTGCATTTTATCTTTTTTACAAAGCGCATTGAGCGTTTGGGCGAGCATTTTCCCAAGGATTGGGGAAGCGGATATGATAATGTAAGCATTGGCGTGAGTGTAGAGAATCAAAAACGCGCAAATGAGCGTATAAAGCTTTTATGTGAGTTGCCTATCAAGCACCGCTTAGTAATCTGTGCGCCGCTGCTAGAGGAGATTCACATAGAATCTTACCTCAAAGATATAGAACTTCTCTCTGTAGGAGGGGAGAGCGGGTATCAAGCAAGGGCGTGCAACTATCAGTGGGTTTTAGCCCTAAGGGAGCAAGCGAGGGAAGCGGGAGTGAAGTTTCATTTTCATCAAACAGGCGCGAGATTCATAAAAGATAATAAACTCTATCATATTCCTAAGGCTCTGCAAAGAAGTCAAGCCAAAAAAGCGGGGATTGATTTAGAGTAGCTTGAAATGCCTTTGGGACTTAGAATCTAGATTTTAGGACCACAAAATGTGCGCTTTGAAAGATTAAAAAACTTAGAATCTAGAATCTTTAAAGCCCAAGACAATTTATGTGTTTAAGAGAGGGGCTGTGCGCGTCCCCATAAATCTCCAAATGTTTTATCCCATTCTTTTGGATTAAATGTGCCTGTACCACCAATGGGAGTAAGTGTAAGCTCTCCTACGATAATTTTATTCTTTGTTGTATATAAATCAACGCGCACAAAGCC
>NZ_JAFLSB010000007.1 GCF_022511165.1 Helicobacter sp.
CTTTTTACCGGAGGGAAAAAGTATTTTGCAAATAAACTCTCCCAAATCGCACTTGAAGATGCCAATCTTGCACTAAAGCTTAAGGAATTAAGCCTTTTTGAAGATTGCACAAAGCTTTATTATGGCGTAGTTTTAGCCCAGCAGATTTTACACACACTTGAAAGCGCAAATGAGGGACATTTAGCGCATTATCAAAATGCCCTTAAACTCCAAGAAAAAGGGCAGATTGCGCGTTTAGAGACATTGCAAGCGCAAGTAAATTATGATAAATCAAATATTGAGGTGCAAAAGGCAAAAGACAATCTTGAGATTGCCTATATGGCGCTTAATGCGATACTTGGCAATGAATCAAACTTACCCTTAGATGTGGCAGAGAGTATTGATATTAAACAGGAAGCTTTGCTAGAAAAGGTGGAATATTTTGTGAATAAAACGCTTGAGGTTTATCCAGCTTTGCAAATAATGGATAATAAAATTAAATCAGCTAATGAGCTTTCACATATTGAATTTTCATCATTTTTGCCTGATGTTGGGCTTTTTGGGAGCTATTTAATTAATGATAATAGCTCCTTGCTTGATAAGGCTATGCCACATTGGTATGTGGGGGTTGGGGCAAAATGGACACTCCTTAGTCCAAATGGGAGAATCCAAAAATATCAAGCGAGCAAAATCGCCTCTCTTGAAGCGCAATATGCGACTTCTCAAGCCCGAAAAGATCTCAAAACACTTTGTGAAAAAACCTACAACGAAGTGCTTTCTTACAAAACACAATATATCAGCCTACAATCTTCTATTGAACTTGCAAATGAGAATTTGAAATTGCGCAAAAGTGCGTTTTCGCAAGGTATGAGCACAAGCACAGAAGTGAGCGATGCACAAAATGCCCTCTCTCTTGCTCTTATTGAGCGTCAAAGTGTGGCATATAATTATACTATTGCACTTGCAAGATTGCTTACATTAAGTGATGAAATAGAGAGATTCTATGGATTTTTTTATTAAAAAAGGAGGGGCAAAATGAAAAAAATATCACCAAAACTTATCGCACTATGCGTGATTGTGTTATGTTTTATACTATGGCTTATTGTGAGCTTTACACGCGCGTATGAACCAAAAGAGGAGAGAATCTACGCCCAAGTTCAGGCGCGAGAGTATGCTATTAGCTCTAAGGTTGCGGGGCGTGTGGAGAATATTTTTGTAAAAAAGGGTGATATGCTCCAAAAAGGCGATTTGGTATATAGTATTAATTCTCCTGAACTTGAGGCAAAACTTGAGCAAGCAAAGGCAGGCTATGAAGCGGCTAAAGCCCTAAGCACAGAAACAAAGCAAGGAACGCGAGCGGAGACCATACAATCTGCAAAAGATGTATGGGCTGGTGCAAAAACTATGGCAAATCTTGCCAAAAGCACCTATGAGCGTATAGAATCTCTGTATAAAGATGGCGTAGTGAGCCAACAAAGGAGAGATGAAGCCTATGCAAATTACACAACGGCTAAACATAATGAGAATGTAACCTATCAGCAATATAAACTTGCTCTTGAGGGTGCAAGCAGTGAGACTAAGATTGCTGCTCAAGCAAGAGAAGATGCTGCAGCAGGACAGGTGAGTGAAGTAGAAAGCTATGCCAAAGATACCCAAGCCATAGCCCCTGCTAATGGTGAGATTAGTAATGTTTTGCTTCACGAGGGTGAGCTTGCACCAAGTGGATTCCCTGTGGTGTTAATGATTGATATGAATGATGCGTGGATTAGCTTTCATCTGCCTGAATATCGTCTCAAAGATTTTCCTAAAAATAGCACTTTTAAGGCATATATCCCAGCACTTGGGAAAGAAGCGGAGTTTAAAGTAAGTTTTATATCTGTTATGGGAGATTTTGCGACTTGGAGAGCTACAAGCGCACATAAGGGCTATGATGTGAAAACTTTTGAGGTAGAGGCTTATCCTACTGCACATATTGAGGGTTTACGCGTAGGTATGAGTGTGCTTATTGATTAGGATTAAGGTAGTTTTGTGCTAAATTTGATTAGAATCTCGCCCTATTTTTATATAAAGGGTAAATAATGGCAAAGAAATGTTTTTTTACAGGTAAGGGTCCAATGGTTGGCAATAATGTAAGCCATGCCAATAATAAGACAAAAAGACGCTCACTTCCTAATCTTCGTAGCATCGCACTTAAGCTTGAAGATGGCACAAAAGTTCGCGTGAGGGTAGCAGCTTCTACTTTACGCACATTGAAGAAATACTCCTAGAGTTACATTTTATTTTGTTTTCAAAACTTAGGAAACTTCTTCATTGGGGCAATAAGCCCAAACCAGACATTTCACTTTCGGGTGAGCTGTATGAACAGCTCAAAAATTTCCGCCTTCCGCTTATTCTTGTTCAATTTTTTCTCCTTTTTGGGACTTTGGGGTATTTGGTTTTAGAAGATTATGATTTAATGCAGGCATTTTTTCAGGCTTCTTATACTTTTACCAATACAGGATTTGGCTCATTAAACGAGGGGCATTTTGGCACAATCACGATTATTTTTACCGTGTTGCTTATGGTGTGCGGGGCGGGAGTAGTAACTTTTAGTGTGGCATTTATTATGAGTGTAGTTAATAATGGCACACTTATCGCATTGATTAAGGAGCAAAAAATGGTGTATAAAATCGCGCGTCTGCAGAATCACTATGTGATTTGCTATCATAATGAATTCACAATACAGCTTGCCCAACAATTTTTGAAATCTCACATACCCTTTGTTGTCATAGATAATTCCCCAGATTTTGAATCCCAAGCACAAAAATACAAATATCCCTATTATATTGTTGATGACCCCCACACGCATCTTGCAATGCTTAAATCCCACCTCTCAAGCGCGAGGGGAATTGTGAGCTTTTCTAAAAATGCCGCAGATAATATTACAATGGTGGTGAGCGCACGATTATTTGAGGAGGAGCTTAGGAGAAAGCCTTATTATATTATCGCCACAGCAACTTCTGAAGAAGAGGATAAAAAGCTTAGAAAATTAGGTTGTGATTCTGTAATCTCTGCCCCTAAGCTTATGGCGCAGAGAATCTCTGCAATGGCGTTGCGCCCAGATATGGAGAATCTGCTTGAGCGATTTTTGTATCGCCACGATACGCCACTTGATTTAGAAGAGATTGTCGTGCCGCGCTACTCGTGGCTTGTGCTAAAAAAGCTTAAAGAGGCACATTTTCGCGATGTTACAAATGTATCAGTGGTGGGGCTTACACAAAAAGATGGCACTTATATTACAATGCCAAATGGAAATGTGATTGTTTCAAGCGAATGCAAACTCCTTGTGATTGGATCAAGTGAAAATATCCGCACCACAAAGCGATTGATTATGAAAAAACAAAGACCAAGAGAGGTTGATTATGTTTGAGATTATCCCTATCAAAGGCGGCATTAATGCACCACAAGGATTCTATGCTGATGGCGTGAGCGCAGGGCTAAAACCCCCACTAAGCAATGGTAAGCCCGCACTTGATGTTGCTTTTTTGTATAGCGAAGATGCACTCAAGCCTTTTACGCTTTTTACAAGCAATACCTTTGAGGCAGCGCCCATCACGCATTATAAAACATTTGTGCAGGGCAAAGCAAGTAATTTTGTGCTGATTACGACTAAAAATGCAAATGCGATGACAGGGCAAAAAGGCATAGAAGATGTATGTGAGATTCTAGATGCACTTAAAGCTCGCTTTCCCTTTGTGCAAAATCCCATTATGTCAAGTACAGGCGTGATAGGGCAGTATTTACCTAAAGAAAAAATTATAGCTTCTTTTGCCGCTTTTAGCCCTAATGCCAAAGATTCAAATGCTCACGCTCGTGCTGCTGATGCTATACGCACAACTGATGCCTTTAGCAAAGAAATTGCTCTTAGGGTAAATCTGCCTTCAGGAGGGAGTTTTTGCATTGGTGCAATGGCAAAGGGAGCAGGTATGATACAACCAGCCTTAGCGACTATGCTTTGTTTTATCACTACCGATGCGGCTCTGCCAAAATCTTGTGGAGATAGAATCTTAAAAGAATGCGCTAAAACAAGCTTTGATGCTATTAGCGTAGATGGCGATATGAGCACAAATGATTCTGTGTTTTTATTTGCTAATGGACGTAGCGGAAGCTATGATGAGATGGCTTTTAAAGAGGCGCTTAAAATGATTATGCACAAACTTGCCACAGATATGGTGCGTGATGGTGAAGGGGCAAGTAAGCTTGTAGCCTTTGAAGTAAAGGGGGCAAGAAATGAAGCTGAAGCAATAAAAGCCGCAAAAGCTTTGAGTAATTCACTTTTGGTAAAAACGGCGATTTTTGGAGGAGATCCAAATTGGGGAAGAATCGCCTCAACTATTGGCGCAAGTGGAGTAGAATGTGCGCAAGAGAGTTTGCGTATTGCCTTTGATGATGTGGTGGTTTTTGATAGGGGACAGATTTGTTTTGATAAGGAAAGAGAATCTCAAGCGGCGGCGGTAATGCAAAAAGAAAGTTTTAGGGTTAGCTGTGATTTAGGCAAGGGTGAGGGGTGTTTTGTCGCTTATGGTTGCGATTTGGGCTATGAGTATGTAAAAATCAATGCCGATTATAGAAGTTAATGCTTCTTTTGGTGGGAATCTTTCATATTTGAAAAGCATTCATATATAAAGTGCTAGGCTATTATACAAAATATCTTAAAATAAAAGCCCTATTTTACACAAAGGAGTAGTGATGTTTCACGAATACAGAGATGAGGTTACCGCACTAAAGACGCATAATGCACATTTTGCAAAGATTTTTGATGAGCATAATGAGCTTGATGATAGAATCAAAAAAATTGAAGATGGTGAAGAAGTGATGGGTGATATGGAGCTTGAAGTGCTTAAAAAACAAAAATTGCGCCTCAAAGATGAAGCATATGCAATGATTTTGGAGTATCGCAAAACTCATAAATAATATAAAAACTTTAGGGTTGTTGTGTGGCAATTAGTTTTTGTTCGTATGGCGTGGGTGGGTAGAGTTTATCCCATTTGCGCATAAGTTTTTCTTCCTCTGCTGATAATGTAATGTTATAGCGCTCACTCATATAGAGATAAATACGAGCAATGATACCGCGCTCACTCTTTCGCGGATAGAATTTTTTATGCTTAAAATCCGTATAAACATCACATTTTCCATATTGTTTAGAGTTTTGAGACTCCAAATGTGCTGAATCTGCATAGGCAAAATTGCTCCTATCGGCGTTAATCTCGCCAATAGCAGGGACGAGATTGCGCTTATCAGATTCCATTTGCATAAATTGTTTATCTCTTGCACACGCTTTTCGTCCCCCATTTTTCCAACATTTCAAGTCTTTGCCAAATCGGTGAGCGGGCATTATATGCTCAAATTCAATACGTGTAGTGCGCACATTTACTTTTCCTGTTTTTGTGAGGGGATTGCGCGGTGTGTAATTTGGTGAGGGTAAAAGCGCAAGGGTATGTGGATTAAAATCAATCCCACAATAAAACTCTGTATGAAAATTTTGCGCTTTATAAACTTTTTTTAATTGTGCTTTGCTTTGGGCAAAACTTTGAGTAAAACTCGCAGGGGGTTGTGTGGCAACTTTAGGCTTATGGGCGCAACCAAAGAGTATAAAGCCTAGACAAAATGCAATATAAATATAAAAGAAGCGATAAAACTTCATTGTAGCCCTTTTTTGTGTAGAGTTTTTTGCAGGATATTGTAACTGAAAGTGTATTGAAAGCGTAATTTTATAATACAAAAGCGCATTTAATTGCAGAATTAAGTATCTCTAAATGCGTAGCCCCTCTAAGCGCATTGAATACATTGAATAAATGAGAGAGAATCCATATCTTTTTTGTATTTTGCAAGAGATTGAGCTTATTTTTGGGATTAAAATAAAATCATCAAATTTACACTTTTCTTTTGTATAAGCGGGGAGATTCGGCGTATTTATGAGGCTTTGAGGTAATTTTTTATTTTTTCATATGCCTCTTGAATCCTCCTAAATCTGTCATTATAGCTTTCTATAATCTCCTCATCTTGTCCAAAAACATTATCGGGGTGATATTCTTTGGCAAGTTTGAGATAGTTTTTTTTCACTTGTTCAAAATCATCTTGATAATGGCATTCTAAAGTCATATAGCAGCCGCGCAGCATTCTTTCCTCATCAGTAAGAAAAGAAGATTCAAAGCTCCCTAAACCACCACGATTTGCAAAACTATCATAATCAAAATCTAAAATCACATTATGAATGACTTTAAAACTAATGAGATTCATAATACTTTCCCAAAAATAGGGTTTTGTGCTATCTAAATATATCTCATCTCTATCGCAGCCCACATAGTAATCCTCAAATATATGCGCAATATAGCGTCTTGCAACATTATTTGCTTTATCCATTTTAAGCACCACGCGTTTGGTATTAAGAAGTCGTAGGCTAATTTTTACGCGCTCAATAAGCGCATTTTTGTTTGTTATTTTAATGCGTATAGGCAGATAGGTAAAATCAAGTAAATATTTTAAATCCTGCAAAGGATCTTCTATGGGCTTTTCTAGGGAATCTTTTTCGTTATATTCTTCTTGGGCTGGGGGATTGTCTAAATTGTCTATAAGATTATGGATTTTTTGGTGTTTTTCATCTTGTCCTAGGGCGTGGTATGCCCAATTTACAAGATAATCTTTTTTAAATCGCTCTCCATCATCGAGGATAAGCACTGTGCGTGATAAGCGGTAGCTCTTAGAAAAATATTTTTCGGCATAAGCAAGGGCTTTATGGAGAAACTCATTATCCTCATCAACCGTGATTTGAATGAAATTCTGCGATAGTGTTATATCCATATGACTTTCTGTCCTTTATAATCCCCTAAATCTGCCACTTCTTAAGTGATTTTTCTTGGGATTATAAGCAAAGAAAGTTCCATTATGTTTTAATAGCTTGAAAGTACATAGGCGCATAGGTGGGATTCTATGCGCTAGGAGATTATTTTACAAGAGCAGAGATTGCCTTAAACGAGGAATGTTTGCAATCACCCAAGATTCTAAAAAGAATAGATTCTGTAGGGAGTGTTACTATGCCTTGCGTATTGAAAAAAGCAAGGGCAAGTTTGTGGCTTGCTTTTTCTCGTGAGCTACACGCATCAGCAGCAAGCAAACATTCATAGCCCAAATGTCGCGCTTCTATGAGGCTTTGAAGCACACAAACGTGGGTTTCTATCCCAAAAAACACAAGCGTTTTTGCCTTGCTTTGGGCAATAAAAGAGGCAATCCCCTCATCGCCAAATATACCAAAGCTTATTTTTTCTAAAACACTCACGCCCTCTGGGATTGTAATTGCGCTATGGGTTTTGCCTAATCCCTTAGGATATTGCTCAACAACAAGTGTAGGGATACGAAACTCTGTAGCAGCTTTTAAGAGAATATTTGCATTTTTTATCACTTTTTCTTTATGTGCCATAAGCTCTGTAAGCTTTTCTTGTATATCAATGCAGATAAAAAGCACATCTTTTGCTGGAAGTATAGCCCTCATTATTTTTCCTCTTTGAGTTGAGAGACAATGTTTTTTGTATCTCGTGCAATCACAAGTTCTTCATTAGTGGGTATCACGCATACTTTCACTTTAGAATCCGGTGTAGAGATAACTGCTTCTTTGCCACATATATTATTGGCTTCTTCATCAAGTTTCACGCCTAAAAATTCAAGATTCTGCACAATTATACCGCGTATAAATTTTGCATTTTCTCCCACACCTGCGCAGAAGCTTACAGCATCAACACCATTCATCGCTGCACAATATGCGCCCACATACTTCATTACGCGATATGCAAAGGCAAGACGAGCGAGTTTTGCGCGTTCATTTCCTCCTAAATCTGCATCAAGCAAATCCCTAAAATCGCTTGAAACACCAGAGATGCCAAGCACCCCTGATTTTTTGTTAAGAATAGTAAGAATGCTTTGTATGTCTAAATCTTCGTGCTTGGAGATGTATTCTAAAATCGCAGGGTCTAAATCGCCACAACGCGTTCCCATCATTAAGCCCTCAAGTGGTGTAAGTCCCATACTTGTATCGATACATTCGCCATTTTTGATGGCTGAAATTGATGAGCCATTACCCAAGTGGCATACAATGATTTTTGATTTATGATAATCAATGCCTAAGAATTCAGCTGTTTTTTGCGATACATATTTGTGGCTTGTCCCGTGAAATCCATATCGGCGCACTTTGTGCTTTTCATACCATTCATAGGGCACACCATAAATATATGCTTTGGGCGGCATTGTTTGATGAAAGGCAGTATCAAAGACTACAACCATAGGTGTATGTGGCATTTTTGCCTTGCACGCCTCAATTCCCATTAAATTAGCGGGATTATGCAAGGGCGCAAGATCTGAACATTCTTTAATGCGACTAATTACATAGTCATTTACAAGCACAGATTCCTTAAAAAACTCTCCACCATGCACTACGCGATGCCCAATGGCTCGAATATCTTGAAGTGATTTGACTGCGCCATATTCTTTATTTGTTAAAGATTCTAGCACCATTTCTATGGCTTTTGTATGATTGGGCATAGGCTCTTTTTTCTCATATTTCTTGCCCTCACCGGTTTTGTAGGTAAATACACTCCCCTCAATACCAATTCTATCACAAATACCAGAAGCAAGAACGCCTTCAGTATCTGTATTAATGAGTTGAAACTTTAAAGAAGAACTCCCACAATTAATAACTAAAACATTCATTTCTCTCTCCTTAGTTTATTTTGCTTGAAGTGCGCTAAGCGCCACCACGCCTACAATATCATCAGCACTGCAACCTCTTGAGAGATCATTAATAGGTGCGTCCATACCTTGGGTGATTGGTCCATAGGCTTCAGCTTTGGCAAATCGTTGCACAAGTTTATAGCCGATATTGCCTGCATCTAAATCAGGGAAAATAAGCACATTTGCTTTTCCTGCGACATTTGAGCCTTTTGCTTTTGATGCACCTACACTTGGCACGATTGCTGCATCAAGTTGCAATTCACCATCAATTTTAAGATGTGGGGCAAGTTGCTTAGCGATTTTTGTTGCTTCTACGACTTTATCCACATCAGGGTGTTTGGCACTTCCATAGGTAGAGTGGCTAAGCATCGCTACGAAAGGCTCACTTTGCATAATGGATTCAAAACTTTTTGCACTTGAGAGCGCGATTTGGGCAAGTTCCTCTGCATTTGGATTTTGACAAAGCCCACAATCAGAAAATACAAGGGTGCCATTAAGTCCATAATCGCAATCAGGTATAACCATTACAAAAAAGCTTGAAACAAGTTTAGAATCTGGCGCTGTGCCTACGATTTGCAGCCCTGCACGCAATACATCAGAAGTTGCGCGAGTGGCTCCTGCTACCATTCCATCAGCCTTTCCTGCCTTTACAAGAGCAGATCCAAAGTAAAGGGAATCATTGAGTAAAAGTTCCTTTGCTTTGGCATTATCTACCCCCTTATGAGCGCGTAGCTTAACAAGAAGTGCGATAAGCTCATCAAGAAGTGCTGTATCTTTGAGGGTAAAAAAAGTCGCCTTTTTCAGCACTTCTGTGGGGAGATGAGAGAGTTGTGCTTGAGCTTTGGCACAAATATTCTCTTTATCGCCTAGTAAGATAAGATTTGCAAAATCCTCACTTAAAATCTTCACTGCTGCTTCAAGTGTGCGCACATCATCGACTTCGGGAAGAACAATCGTTTTTTTTCGCACCTTCGCTTGTGCTTTAATAGAATCAATAAAACCCATAGTTTCCTCCAAAACAAAAATTGAGATTAGTCATAAACTAAAGTGCGTCAATTATATATTCTAAAAGAGCGAGTCGTGCTTTTAATGTGTAAAAAATACGCACTTAGATAAGCTTAATGTGTAAAAAATACGCACTTAGATATATTTTTAACTCTTGAGGTGAGTGTGTATAGATTCTGTAAATATTGAGGAACTTAAGGGGGTGCAAATGCTTTAAGGGCTTATCATCTCTATGCTTAGCTTTAAATACACATTCAAGAATCTTGTCATAGTCAATAAGGAATAGCTTTTGCTGTTTTGCAAAGTAAAAACACAAAAATTTAAATATCAAAATTTGCACAAAGGAGTGGTGCTATGGAAAGGAAGTCAGGCAAAGCAAAATGGTATTTTTTATGCTCTCTTATCCTGCTTTTAGCTGTGCTTGGTGGCGGGTATTACTATATGGTGGCGTATTCTCCCGCTACACTTGAAGATGTAACTCAAAGCATACAAACTCGCCTTATGCAGCAAGAAGAAGATAAAAATATTTTGCAGCAATCAGAGCTTGATGCCAAGGACAAGCAAATTGAGCTTTTGAAAGCTCAAAGCAATGCCCTCAAAAAGGAGCGTGATAATGTCTCTGTAAAGCTTAAGTATTCAATTAAGCCAAAAGATAAAATAGTCGCACATTGCAAAAATATGAAAATAGGACGTTGGAAAATGCCACAAAATTGTTTTGATGAGCTAAGTGCGGGTATTATGGATATGGTAGCAAAAGATAATAAAATCGTGGCTTTTGAGATTTCAGGTATTGTAGATAACCTCCCCTATGCAGGTTCAAGTCCAGAGCTCAAGCAAGAAGGTTTGGCGAGTTTTCGCGCAAGAGAAGCAATTTATATTGTAGGTAAAAAATTACCCAATGTCGCAGTATTTGAGGGGCTAAGCCAGCAAAAGGCAATGGAGAGAGGCTTTATTGTTCGTGCATTTTATGTAGAATAATTGAGTGCGCTTTGATAGAATCTTTCATCAGGTAGGGATTCTAAATATCGGCATAGACAAAAGTGTCCTATTGAAAGAAAGCGATAAGGCAGGGAAAGAATTTAGGATTTTAAAAACTTCAATGCTTTTTGGGATTTTGGTAGGGCATATCACAGAGCATTTTAATCTATGAGGAGTGAGTATAAGCGAGTATAGCTAAGCATAGTGAAGATTAAAATAAAACAGACATTGCCGCTTGTTTTTATGTTTGAAGTTATTTTAAGCTCTTTGTTTTGTCAATATCAGATTCTATGAAACTCACTCCATTAGTGTAAAATACCTATTCAAATAGCAAGAAATTGATAAAGAGAGGCAAATATGAATAGAGCAAATCCTAGCATTCATAAAGTTGGTGTTATCTTGCGTCCTTCTACGCCAGAGCTTAAGAGTGTATTTTTGCAAGTGCGTGAAGAGCTTCATCGTGCAGATATTGAAGTGATTTTAGAAAGTATGAGTGGGGGTATGATTGAGCTTCTTGGGCAGGATTTTGCTTCTATTGCTACACAATGTGATGCACTTTTTAGTTTAGGTGGTGATGGGACGCTTATTGCTGCGCTTCGCCGTGCTTTTGAATACAAATTACCTTGTATGGGGATTAATACAGGACGTTTAGGCTTTCTTACAGCCCTTATGCCACAGAATCTTCACTCTTTTATCCCCTATCTTAAAAGCGGTGATTATGCTTTACAAGAGCATCTCTTGCTCCAAGCCAATGTATATGATGAGGCACAAAAGCTTGTGCATACATTTATCGCTATTAATGAATTTCTTATCTCAAAGCACGAGCTAAGTGGTATGGTGCAAATACGCGCAAGTATTGATAATAAGCATTTTAATACCTATGTATGTGATGGGTTAATTATTGGCACCCCCACAGGTTCAACAGCCTATAATATCAGCGCGGGCGGTTCAGTGATTTATCCATATTGTCGTAATATTCTGCTTACTCCTATTGCGCCACACTCACTCACACAGCGACCATTAGTGCTTAATGATGAATTTGTGCTAGAATTTTGTGCAGGACAAAGAGCAAAGCTTATCATTGATGGGCAAGAAATGATAGACATTACACCCTCTCATCGCGTGCAGATTCTGGCTTTAACTCAAGGAGCAAAGCTTATTTATCCACGCACGAGGGATTATTTTAGTGTATTAAAAGAAAAATTTAAATGGGGCGATGAATATTAAAGCAAATAAGGAGCGTTGATGATTAAGCGGATTTTAATCCACAATTCCCCTGCTTTTAAAGATGTAGAACTCTATATGCAAGGGGGCTTTAATGTTTTTAGTGGCGCAAGTGGGAGCGGTAAATCAGTATTTATGGAATCCCTCCTTGCTATTTTTGGCATTAAAGAGAGCAATGCGGATTTAATCGAAGCAAATATTGCCTTAGATGCTATTAACTTTGATTGGGAGGCAAATGGCATTCCTAATGATGATAATGAGATTGTCCTAAGTATTTTAAAAAAAGATAAAACGCGCTATTTTCTTAATCACATCTCAAGTTCCAAAAAAAAGCTTAATGAAATTGTGAGTGGCTTTGCTAAACATATCAGCACCAAAGGCGCAGACGAGCTTAAAAATAGCAATATTTTAAGAATCTTAGATATATTTATTACTTCTAAAGAGAATAATCATAGTGCATTATTAGCTCAATATGAGGCAGATTTTAAACTTTTAAATGAACAAAAACAAAAACTCGCAGATTTAGAATCTAAAGAAGCAAATATTGCCACACTTAAGGAATTTACCGCTTTTGAAATTGCCAAAATAGAATCTTTAAATCCTAAAGAGGGTGAATACGAAGAACTCCTTGCGCTTAAAAAAATGCTCTCTAAGCAAGAAAAGATTAAAGAGCAGCTCTATAAAGTGCGAGAGGCTTTAGAGATGGCACAAAGCTTTGAGAGTTTTTTGCATCTTATAGATAAAAATTGTCCTAATCTCATTGAGGGCTTGAGTGAGTTTGAGTCTCTTGTGCAAAGTCAAGAAGAGCAAATGGAGAATCTCAATGAGCTTAATCCCGAAGAGGTGCTTGATAGAATCGCCGCTCTTGCTGAATATATCCGCCGCTTTGGGAGTATTACACATACGCTTAGCTATCTTAATGAACAAAAACAAAAACTCCAAGAATATGAGCATTTAAGCTTTGATAAACAAACTTTGCAAAAGCAGATTAAAGAGCTTTCACACGCGTGTGAAACAAACGCACACTTATTGCACCAAAATCGCCAAAAATTTGCAGAAGCATTGAATGCGCGTATAAGTGAGCTATGTGTGCAATTACGTTTGCAACCAAGTCATCTTATCCTTACCCAAGTGCCATTGCATCAAAAGGGCATCAGTGAATGCGCTCTTACTTTGGGGAAAAGTGAAGTGAATATGCTTTCTTCTGGCGAATATAATCGCCTCCGCCTTGTGATGATGTGTGTAGAAACACAGCTTCAGCCTAAAAGCGGTATTTTGGTGCTTGATGAGATTGATGCGAATTTAAGTGGTGAGGAGAGCGAGGGTGTGGCGCAGATTCTCAAAAGTCTCTCACGTGATTATCAAATCTTTGCTATCTCACATCAAACGCATATGCCCTCTCTTGCAGATACGCATTATCTTGTAGAGAAAAAAGAGGGGCAGAGCGTGATTAGTAAGCTTGATTTTGAAGGTAGGGTGCGCGAAGTAGCGCGTATTATCAGTGGTTCAAATATTACCGATGAGGCTCTTTCTTTTGCAAGGGCGCATTTAAATAAGGGTGCAGAGTTGTGAATCTCGCCTTGCTCAAGGGCTTTTGTGCGTATATGCAGCAAATGCGCCAAATTATTAGCTTTAAACGCAAGGGCGATAATCTCTTTATGCTCATCTGTCAAGATGAGCAAGGGATAAGAGAGAGGTTTTATTTTGATATGACGCGCTCACGTAGCGGTATTTTTATAAGCGATGAAGAGATAATAAGCCCAAAGGCATTTTGCGCCCCATTTGATAACAAACTCGCTCAATGCACTACACGAGCGCACATAGAATCAATACAAGTTGATGGAGAAAATAGAATCCTCTCTTTTTTTCTTACTCAAAAAGAGCGATACAAAATAGAGCATTTTTGGCTGATATGTGAATTTACCGGTAAGCACACAAATGTGATATTATGCGATAAAGATTTAGTCGTATGTGAAGCTCTGCGCCATATCCCCGAGCATAAATCTTGGCGTGAGGTGCGTGTAGGAAAGGTGCTAAAGCCATTGCCCCAACCTCAAAATATAAAGCCTAGTGAGAGCATAGAGCCTCAATCTGTATGCGCTTTATTGCGCAATGCCCCAATGCAGATTCAAACAAAACAAGACAAAAAGCACTCTATCCTTAAACATCTTAAAACAAAGCAAGATGCGCTTAAGCAGAATTTAGAATCATTGCCTCAAAAAGGTATGCTTTTAGAATCTGCAAAGGATTATGCGCGCTATGGAGAGCTGATTTTTAGCTCCTTGCACCTTTTGCCCACACACAAAATCACTTCAAATGCTCTTGTGTTGCAGGATATAAATGCTCAAGATGTTTATGTGCCGCTTCCTCCCCACGCACGAGATCTGCAAGAAGCGGGGAATTGGTATTTTACACAAAGTAAAAAAAACCAAAAAAAAGCAGCGCATTTACATAAACAAGTTGAAAATTTAGAGGAGAGGATTGCTTTTATCACTCATCAAATTGCTTTTGTCGAGCGTTTTGGCGATTTGGGTGAGATATTTGTGAGCAAAAAACATAAAAATATTACAAAAGATAATGAGAGTTTTTTTGTGGAGGGGTTTAAAATCAGTGTAGGGCGCAATGCAAAGGATAATCAAAAGCTTTTAGAATCTGCTAAGGCTGATGATATATGGCTGCATATACGCGATGTACCAAGTGCGCATATGATTATCCATTGTGGGAAAAAAGCCCCAAACGATGAGATTTTGCATAAAGCCGCCCAAATATTAGTAGGGCTATATGTGGCACGCAAAGGTGCGGGGGATTTTGTGGTAGATTGGACAAGGAGGCGCTTTGTCAAAGCCGCTTTGGGCGCACAAGTAGTATATGCAAAGCACAAAAGCATACATTATCGTGCGCAAAATGATAAGATACCACACCTTATCAGCACAGAATCTTAGGCTTGCGGCTGTAAAAGAAAAATATCAAAAGGATAATGTTTGCCCAATGAGCGTAAGTCTAAATACGCATCAATGAGTTTGTATTCTCCTTTGCTATGGGAGCGATGTCGCTCTTTTGCTTTATCTATCATTTCAAGTTCAAAAAGCACATAAAAAAATGCCATTTCTGCATTTTCATCAAAATCCGCACAGCCTTCAAAAAATCGTATCCATTCATTAGGCTCTAGCACACCTTTAGATTGAATCGCATATTGGATATATTCCATCGCGCTTGTATTGACTTTTTTAAGTACTCCATACACTTCTGTTTTCGCAATGTCTTTGGCGTTTTTAAGATAGAGTTTAAATACTTCTTGTGCAATAGGTTTATCTATCATTTCGCTTGTAAGCAAAGAGGGGAGTTTCTCAATCTCTCTAAGTTGGGCGTTTTTTAGTATTTCAAGTGCGGCATAACTTTTAAGCTCATTGGGATAATCTTGCTCTAAAATTTGAAAGCCTTTTTTATAATTCGCCCCAATTTTGTTTTTTAGATTCTGCACATTAAATTTATTGTCTCTGCTTAAATGATAGTTTTTTAAATCCACAACCTTGCCGCTCATCACATCTTTATAGTTTTCAAAGAGCGTATCAATTTTACGATTAAAGCTTTCTGTTGAATCAAGTCTAGGCTTAAGATAAAAACGTTGCAAAATCTTTGATAAATCTGAAAAAGCTTTGCGCTTATAGATACGATTCTTAATATTTTGATTGAGGGCTTGTTCGTTAATTTGTGAAAGAAGCTTATCATAGTCGTGTTTGCGATGATAATTTTCTAATAAATCCTGCGCCCAAGCCGAGGCAAAAAATACTAAAGTTGCCACAAAAAATAAAGCAATAAGTGCCACAATCCATAATGCCACAGGCATTGTGAAAGTTATTTGGCTAAAAGGGAGGTGATAGGTGTAGAGAGAAGATTCTAAATCGTATGTATATATTCCAACAATAAGCATAAAAATAGCAGAAAATATCACATAATATTTGAGTTTCATTATCGTTCCTTTTTTTGTGCTTTTTCAAAGAGTTCGCGGCAGTTAATGCAATATTTGGCGTGGGGCTTGACTTTAAGGCGCTCTACACCAATTTCATCATCGCACATTTCACATATTCCAAACACACCTTCTTTAATTTTTTGCAATGAACTACGAATATCTTTTATTTCGCGTTGATACAAATCAATCATATTCATTTCTAAGTTTCCTTGCAACCCTGCTATGACAACATCTCCCTCGTCTTTGTGGCA
Organism: Helicobacter sp.; assembly: GCF_022511165.1. Lineage (GTDB taxonomy): Bacteria > Campylobacterota > Campylobacteria > Campylobacterales > Helicobacteraceae > Helicobacter_C. Next base: position 16,168 of record NZ_JAFLSB010000007.1, read on the forward strand.
AGTATTTTGAATCTGTGTGATATGTGTATTTTTATGCCCAATACTCTCAAGGAGCTTATTAAGACGTTCATTAAGAAGTGTTTCAAAAAAAGTATAATCAATCATAAATCCTCCCTATTTGTGATACGGATGCGATGACAAAATGCTCAAGGCACGATAGATTTGCTCACATAGCACAATTTTGGCAATTTTATGGCTAAAAGTCATTGCGCTTAAGCTCATTGCGTGGGTGAGTTTGATAAAACTTTGCTCAAGCCCATACGCTCCGCCGATAAAAAATTGCACAAGATTGTGAGATTCTATAAAATGTGCAAATTGCACTGAATCATAGCTTTTTCCTTCGGGTGTGAGGGCTATATTAAGTCCTGCGCTGTTTAAATGGGGAAGAAAAGCCTGTGTATAGGATTGCTGTGCTTTATTTGGTGAGATTTTTTGTGCATTTTTGATAGCTTGAGAAAAAAAATCAAAATGTGTGATTTGCGCTCCAAATTGCTTACACTGCATACATAACTCCTCTTGTAATGCTTGATAGGAAATATCTTTTTTAGTTATAGAATAAATGTTGATTTGCATAATTTGGATTGAGCATCTTGCTTATATCACTTAATGTCTTCTTTAAATCTTTGCGATGTACGACCATATCAATAAGCCCGTGTTCAAGCAAAAATTCTGCTGTTTGGAATCCCTCCGGTAAATCTGCCCCTATGGTTTGTTTAATCACACGTGGTCCTGCAAAACCAATAATCGCACCCGGCTCGGCAATAATAATATCCCCCAAAAAGGCAAAAGATGCGCTCACACCGCCAAAGGTGGGGTCAAGAAGCACAGAAATAAAAGGTAATCCTGCATCAGAGAGTTTATTGAGCGCACAAGAAGTTTTTGCCATTTGCATTAGTGAAAAGGTGGATTCTTGCATACGCGCCCCACCACTTGTAGAGAGAATCACAAGAGTTTGTTTTTTAGCCACAGCACGATTTACAGCACGCACAATTTTCTCGCCCTCTACCGAGCCTAAAGAACCACCCATAAAAGCAAAATCAAAAAGCACAAGCTGCATTCCCACACCACCAATAAGCGTTTCACCTGCAATAACCGAACTTGCTCGTCCTGTTTTCTCCTCGCCCTCTTGAATCCGCTTTTTATAGCTTTTTTTATCAACAAACTCAAGGGGGTCAATGGGACGCAAGTCTTTATCATATTCAACAAAGCTATCCTTATCGCATAGCATTTCGATGCGCTCTTGGGCAGAGATTCTAAAGTGATAATTGCATTTTGGGCAAATATGAGATTGTGAAAAAACCTCTTTGTAATACATCAGCGCATTACAGCTAGGGCATTTGAGCCAATGATTAGGCGGAGCTTCTTGTTTGTGTGCCTCTTCTTTTACATCATCTTTTTTGGTTTTAAACAAATTACCAAAACCCATTTTTATCCTTTTGTTTTGAAAAGATGTGTGAGATTGTATCAAAAATATGCTTATCTTTACTTATGAGGGTGAAATTATCTGTGGAAATACAATGTAAATTTTTGCAGAGAAATAGCCCGGCTTTACTATCAAAATCGCGTATTTTTCCAGCAAAAAGCATAAAATTGACTTCATATGCCTTTGCCATAGAGAGTGCGCTTGCACCCAAAGAGCGAAATTTGAGCTGATTTTGGTATAAAAGAGTAGCAATTTTGGGATTATGATAGGCTTTTTCAAAGATGCCACATTTACTTATAGACGCAACTTGCAATGTTTGAAACGCCTCCTCTTTATGAAGCATATAGGATTGAATGCAAAAAGTAAGCACTTTTTCACCCACACGCGCTACACCCTCTTTAGTGCAAAAATTAAAAATCACAGATTCTTTAACCACACCATTTGTATCACATAATGCCAAAGATGAGCCATAATAGGGGATATGGGAGAGAAAATTGTCGCTTCCATCAAGCGGGTCAAGCACAATATAATCACTTCCTTTGCCTTGCGCAAAGCCGCTTTCTTCGGAATTTACACTTGCCAAAGGAAGCAAATGCTCCATATATATGCGCTCACTGATAAGGTCTGCGCCAATGCTCACATCACCCCCTGCACCGACATTATGGAGAGCATAGAGTGAGCTATCTTTCTTTTGTAAAATGTTAATGATTTCTTGTGTAGCTAGAATCGCTTGATGTAAAAACGCGCTCAAACCTCTCCTTGGTAACTCAAAAATTAAGCTAGAATTATATGTTAAAATCTCTTAAGGATTATCATATAGACACATCTTAGCATTTATAGCTAAAGAAAAATTTAAAGGTCGTTGATGCAGGGCTATATTTTGTCTATGCAAAAAATGCGCAATGAGGATATGATTGTCAAAATTCTCACTCCAATGTATATCAAAACACTCTATCGTTTTTATGGTGCGCGCCATAGTATCATCAATATAGGGCGCAAGATTGATTTTGAAGAAGAGTCAAATCTCACCTTTCTCCCAAAACTTAAGCATATTTTGCATCTTGGATATAAATGGGAATCCGATACTCTGCGTTATTATGTATGGCAGCATTTTATTAAGCTACTCCATAAGCATTTATTTGATGTGCATAAGATTGATGAATTTTATTTTACGCTTTTAGAAGAAGGCGCACAAAAGCTCTGTTTGCAGAATCCAAAGCGTGTGGTGCTTGAAATGTATGCAAAAATACTTCATTTTGAGGGGAGAGTGCCAAGCGGACAAGAGCATTTTTGCTTTGTATGTGAGGAGGCATTAGCAGAAAAGATAAGCCTTGCACGGGGGTTTTTATTTGCTCATCATTCTTGTATAGGTGGGAGTGAGTTTAATAGCAATGAGATTCTGCAGTTTTTGCATTCTCAAAGTAGCATTTTGCTTGATGATTGGCAAGTGGGCGAATTGTGGGGAATTATAGGATTAGGTCTATAAACTTCTTTAAGTTAAACTTAATTAAGAAATATTAAAGTTCCAATGTTATAGAATCTCCATTGCGTTTAACGCGGATTCTATAACACAAGGAGATACTATGTCATACGCATCTAATGTTCTTAAAAGACTCAAGGAACAATATCCTTCACAAGTTTTGTTTCATCAAGCAGTAGAAGAAGTTTTCGATTCTTTAGAGCCTGCGCTCCAAAAAGATAAGAAATATGAAAAATATGCCATACTTGAACGTATGACTATGCCGGATAGAGAAATTCACTTCCGTGTAAGCTGGGTTGATGATAAAGGAAAGATTCAGACAAATCGAGCGTATCGTATTGAGTTTAATTCTGCGATTGGACCATATAAGGGTGGTTTGCGTTTTCACCCAAGTGTAAATGAGGGTGTGATTAAGTTTTTGGGATTTGAGCAGATTCTCAAAAATTCCCTTACCACTCTTGCTATGGGTGGCGGTAAGGGCGGAAGCGACTTTGACCCAAAAGGAAAAAGCGAGGGAGAAATTATGCGATTTTGCCAAGCTTTTATGAATGAGCTTTATCGCCATATTGGCGCAACTACCGATGTCCCAGCAGGAGATATTGGTGTTGGTGGAAGAGAAATTGGCTATCTTTTTGGACAATATCGCAAATTAACAAATTGTTTTGAGGGCGTTTTCACAGGTAAGGCACTTCCTTGGGGCGGTAGCCTTGTGCGCACAGAAGCAACAGGCTATGGTTGCGTATATTTTGCTCAAGAGATGCTTAAGTCTCGAGGTGAAAGCCTAGAGGGTAAAATTTGTAGCGTTTCTGGTGCGGGCAATGTGGCAATTTATACGATTGAAAAACTCCAACAACTTGGCGCAATTCCTGTTACTGCAAGCGATTCTCAAGGGACAATTTATGATAAAGAAGGCATTGATTTAGCTTTACTTAAAGAAATTAAAGAAGTGAAGCGAGGAAGTCTTGCAGAATACGCAAAGGCGCGTCCAAAAGCAAAATATACAAAGGTAAGCGAATATCCTAAAGATTCTCACCCTGTGTGGCATATCCCTTGTTTTGCAGCATTCCCAAGCGCGACACAAAATGAGCTTACAGGCACTGATGCAAAAGCACTCCTTAAAAATGGTTGCAAATGCGTGAGTGAAGGTGCAAATATGCCTTCAACTATTGATGCCGTGCATCAGTTTATCAAAGCGAAAATCTGCTATGGACCAGGTAAGGCTGCAAATGCAGGTGGCGTGGCAGTGAGTGGGCTTGAAATGGCGCAAAATGCAAGTATGAATCCTTGGACTTTTGAAGTTGTGGATAAACGTTTGCATACTATTATGGAAGATATTTATACCAATGTCAGCGAAACTGCAAAAGAATTTGGCGATCCTACAAACTTCGTGCTTGGTGCGAATATTGCAGGATTTAGAAAAGTAGCAGGAGCGATGATTGATCAAGGTGTAATCTAAACTCCCATAGCTTATATTTATGTAGAGAATCTTTTGGAGATTCTCTACATTTTACCCCTTGCCTAATCTTTTTCTTTAATTTTTTCTATCTCAATTCCCGCGACTTTTAGAGCTTTTTTGCATAATGATGAGAGAGGTTTAGAGCGTATATCCTGATGTGAGAGAAATATTATTTCTTGCTTTAGGTTTTGAAGAGATTCAAAGCTTATGTGATAAATATGTGCTGTAATGGCGTATTTTGTATAATGATGTGTGCATTCACCGCATTTTGTGCAATGTATTATTTCTGCTTGTGAGAGTGAGGGGAGATTATAAAGTCCTTGATAGAGTCCTTTTGTCCCATATACAAAAGCAATACAATCTTTATATACACAGAATCCAAGATGCAAATGCAGGGGTTCAAGTGTGGATTTTTGAGGCAGGGGATAGAGATGTGGATTCTTATAGCCACTGCATAGATTTTGAATAGGGCAAATGAGGCAAGATGGAGATTTTGGAGTGCAAAGAAGTGCGCCAATATCAAGTAAAGCCTGATTATAATCAAAGCTTTGGCTTTTTTCCAAAAGTATTTTGGCTAAGGATTCTAAAAGCGATGTTTTTGGTTTTTGAAGCGCGAAGATTCGACATAAAAGCCGCCTGATATTGCCATCTACAAAACTCACACTTTGCTTAAAGCCAAAGCATAAAATCGCCCCTGCGCTATATGCACCAATGCCGGGCAGAGCAAGGAGCTGTTTGTGGGTGTGTGGCAAGAAGCTATGATATGAGGTGGCACATATTTGGGCAGTTTTAAGCATATTTCGCGCACGAGTATAATAGCCTAGCCCCTCCCAAAGTTTAAGCACCTGCTCTTGCGAGGCACAAGAGAGGCTATGAAGTGTAGGAAAAGATGCCAAAAATGGCTCATAGTAAAGTTCTAGCACTCTTTTTACTTGCGTTTGTTGAAGCATTATCTCGCTGACATATACACCATAGGGTGCATTTTCTCCGCTAAGATTGCGCCAAGGCAAGGTTTTTCTACCATAAATGCTATACCAGTCTAGAATCTGCGAGCGCCATAGGGGTGCAATGAGGGTAGCTTTATGTTGAGGTTGCTCTAAATGTGAATCTTTCATAGATGTGAGTGTAGCATAAAATCAAAATGAGTAAAAATGGTAAAAAATAAATTATTATTTTACTTTTAGGCAAAATTAAAGCGGTTTTATCTGAAAAAAACGATAAAATAACCACACTTTTTTTACATTGCTCAAGAGGATTTAGAATGAAACCCAAGATTTTGATTGTTGGCGGCGGATATGGTGGCTTGCGCGCGGCTATGACGCTTCAAGAGGGGCTTAATGTTGATGCAGATGTTACGCTTATTAGCAAACACGACTATCACTATCAAACAACGCTTTTACATAAGGTTGCTATTGGCACATTGAGTGCGCGCAAATCGCGGGTATATTTCCGCAAGATTTTAGATTTAAACAAAGTGCATTTTATTAAAGACAAGATTCTTTCTTTTGAGCCAGAAAAAAAGCGAGTAATTGGTAATGGTGGGGCATATGAGTATGATTATCTTGTCATTGCTCTTGGGTTTAAGCCTGATGATTTTGGTATCAAAGGCGTGGATAAATATGCTCATAAGCTCTCTTCGCTTAATGCCGCGCTCAAACTTGATAAAGAGATTGAGTATAAATTTAAAGAGTATTGCCATACAAAAAATGCGAATGATTTAAGCATTATCGTATGTGGCACAGGTTTTACGGGTATTGAGTTTTCTGCCGAGCTTGGCTCAAGGATTAGTGAGCTTTGTCTCATTGGTGGGATTCCACGCGATGTGCCTAAGATTACTTGCATAGGGCGAAGTGAAAGAATTCTGCCGATGTTTAATCAAAAAGCGAGTGCATTAGCCCAAAAAAAGCTTGAAGCCTTTGGTGTGGAGGTCATTTGCGGTGGTGAGGTGCAAGAATGCCTAGAAGATGGCGTGATTATTAAACATAAGGGTGAGATAAAGCATATTAAGGGCAATACAATCCTATGGAGTGCGGGTGTAAAAGGTAATGATAGCGTTGAAAATTCTTGTTTAAAAAATAAAAAAGGGCGCATTGAGGTTGATGCGTTTTTACGATGTCCGCAATATGAAAATATCTATGTGGTGGGTGATTGTGCGCTTGCTACTTCGCGTAATGCTATTCACGCTCCTACGGCGCAATTAGCCGCACAAATGGGAGATTATGTAGGCAAAAGTCTTATTAAGATTTTAAATCATAAAGAACAAAAAGAAATATTTGCATTCAAACATCGTGGCACAGTGTGTTCTATTGGGCATACTGATGGAGTAGGCATTGTGTATAAAAAGAATATCAGTGGTGAGATTGCTGCCTTTTTGAAAAATTTTATTGAAAATAAGTGGCTTTTTGGTATTGGTGGCATTAAACTTGTCTTTAGAAAAGGGCAGTTCCGCTATCGCACAAGCAATTAGCCCTTAAATTGAGCTAAGATAAATCAAAAAAAAAAAAAACGAAAAAATTAGGTTATAATTGCGCAGTTTTGTCTAATGGTTACAATGAGGGAAATTGCGATGATAAGCTATAAGGATTCAGGTGTAGATATAGATGAGGGGAATGCACTTGTAGAGGGCTTAAAACCACTTGTAAAATCGACTTTTAATGCCAATGTGATTGGTGGGATAGGCTCTTTTGCTGGAGCGTATGCCCTGCCAAGTGGCTATAATAATCCTGTAATCCTAGGTGCGACTGATGGAGTTGGCACGAAATTGCGCCTTGCCATTGATGCGCATAGATTTGATAGTATTGGTATTGATTTAGTGGCAATGTGCGTAAATGATTTGATTTGTAATTTTGCTACACCATTATTTTTTCTTGATTATTATGCCACAGGAAAGCTTGATAAAAATGTTGCCCTAGCAGTCATACGCAGTATCGTGGAGGGCTGTAAAATCGCTCAATGCGCCCTTATTGGAGGGGAGAGTGCGGAAATGCCCGGTATGTATGCAAAAGATGATTTTGACTTGGCAGGCTTTGCGGTGGGGATTGCAGAGAGAGAAGATGTAGAAAAAGAGGCTGTGAAAGCAGGTGATGTGCTTATTGCTTTGCCAAGTAGCGGATTGCATAGCAATGGCTATTCTTTGGCAAGAAAGGTGCTTTTTGAACATCTTAAGATGCCTTTGGAGCAGGAATTTGAAGGGCAGAGTTTGATTGAGGTTTTACTTGCCCCTACTTGTATTTATGTGCCGCTTTTTAAACAAATATATCACTCGCCCTTGCGCCCATATTTGCACGGCTTAGCCCATATCACAGGCGGAGGTATTGTGGAGAATCTCCCTCGTATATTCCCTGCAGCTCTTGGAGCAAGGATTGAAGAAAAAGCTTTGCAAAATCCCCCTATTTTTGGATTGCTTAGTCAATATGTGCAAAAAAATGAAATGTATCGCACATTCAATATGGGAGTTGGTATGATTTTTGCTGTGGATAAGCAAAAAGCTGATGAGATTCTCCATATTTCTAGGGATTTTAATGGATATATCATTGGTGAAGTGAGCAAACAAAGTGGAGTCCGCTTTGTTTAGATACATAAAGGTTGAATTGTTAGATGAGCATACGAACTTTTTTTAGGATTTATTCTTTACCCTTTCTCATTATATTAGGCGGACTTGCCATATATGGTGTTGCCGTTATAGTGATGGATAAAGAGAATCTTATAATTTCCCATAGCAGTGAGCATTATTCACAACAAATCCCAAATGAACCTTTTATCGAAGATACACAAGTACTTACTAATACTGCAGCCAATGAGGGAACAGAGCAGCTTGGCACAGATATTGTAACGACACCAACAGAGATAGAAGTCTCTACATTATTAGAAACAAATGAGCCACAAATAGATTTAGATTCAATACAGACTGCCCAAAATGAACCAACTCAAACACAAATACAATCAACAGAAACAGATACAACATCTCAAGAGCCGATTCAGCAAGCGGCTCAAACCCAACAAGTATACTATATGGTGAGGCATCTTGCTGAAAAAAATACTGCAAATATTCGCAAAGCCCCATCTTTAAACGCTGCAGTGATTGTTGGGGCAGTAGAGGGAGAAATCTTAGAAGTATTAGAAAGAGGAGAGGAATGGGCTAAGGTAAGAAATCGTTATGGCACAGAGGGTTATATCGCTTCGCGTATTATTGACAAAGTAGAATCCCAAGCCCAAGAGGGCGAAGCATATATTGTATCAGCAGATAATCTCAATGTGCGTATCGCACCGAGCAAGAATGCAAAAGTGATTGCTCATCTTAAATACAATGAGCGCGTTTCTGTGCTTGAGATACAAGGTGAGTGGGCAAAAATTATGTATTTTAGGGGGAAATATGCTTATATTTCTGCACAATTTATTACAAAAGCTTCGCATTAATGCTTACATTCTTCGCAGTGTATGGGAATCCTATTGCGCATTCAAAATCCCCGCTTTTACATAACTACGCCTACGCAAAGCTTGGGGTGAATGCCTATTATGGGCGCATTTTGCTTGAAAATGGTGAGCAGCTTAGACAAAGTTTCATATCACATCATCTAAGCGGTGCAAATATTACGATTCCTTTTAAAGAATATGCGTATCATTTATGTGATGAGGTGCAAGGGATTGCTAAAGAGCTTGGTGCGTGTAATACTTGGGTGCGCTCACAAAGTGGCATTATCGGCTATAATACAGACGCGCAGGGATTCTATGAATGTATTAAAACTTATCCTATCAAATCTGCGCTTATTCTTGGAGCGGGTGGCTCGGCTAAGGCAGTGGCGATGATTTTAAAACATCATCATATTGCTACAACGCTTATTAATCGCTCTGCCCCTAAATTGACCTTTTTTGCGGATAAGGGTTTTGAATGTTATGTAAGTGATGAGTTTAAGCCACAGCAGCCCTATGATATAATTATTAATACCACAAGTGCTGGGCTTAATGATGCACATTTGCCTCTCTCAAAACCACAGCTTGAAACACTTTTTGCTAATGCTTCTTATGCATTTGATCTTATTTACGGCAAACAAACACCCTTTCTTGCCCTTGCCAAAGCACATCAGCTTATTTGTAATGACGGGGGAGCTATGCTTATTTATCAAGCCGCCCTTGCTTTTAAACTTTTTTGTGCTAAAGAATGTGAGGGCATAGAATCTGCGCAGATTGCGGATATAATGCGTGAGATTTTTCTTTAAGCCTAGAATCTAAGCATCAAAAATATACAAAATGAGTTAAGGCAGATGTGCTATAATAATTTTAAGGCAAAGAGAAAAAAGGAGAAAGAATGCGTATCGATGATGCCCTTTTAAGCAAACTTGAGCGACTTTCTATGATTCATATTGATGAAAATAAACGCGCCAAAACCCAAGAGCATTTGAGCGAGATTGTGGGATTTGTGGAAAATATCTCAAGCATAGAAGTACCACAAAATTGCTTTGAGGAGGATTTAAAAACGCCCTTAAGAGAGGATATACCAAAAGATGCACAAATTGCTCAAGATGTGCTTTCTCACGCTCCTTTAGCGCAAGATCATTTTTTCATCGTGCCTAAAATTATCGAATGACAATCACCCTTGATAAAATCAAAATCCCCGATGATTGGAAAGAGCTTCTTAAAGATGAGTTTTTAAGCCCTTATTTTGCAGAGATTAAATCACATTACATAAGGGCGTTGCAAAATGGCGAAAACATTTACCCCAAGCCAAAAGATCTTTTTGCTGCTTTTACTCTTACTCCATTAGATACTCTTAAAGTCATCATACTTGGGCAAGATCCTTATCACGGCAGTGCTATAATCAATAATGAGCTTATCCCACAGGCTATGGGTTTAAGCTTTAGTGTGCCTCGTGGTATGTGCCCTCCACCTTCACTCCAAAATATTTATAAAGAACTCGCTCTTAGTCTTCATATCACACCTCCTACGCACGGGGATTTGAGTGGTTGGGCGAGACAGGGGGTATTATTGCTCAATGCGATTTTGAGCGTGAGGGCTAATGCCCCTGCTTCGCATAAACATTTTGGTTGGGAAAGATTTAGCGATGGTGTAATTAGGGCATTATCTACACATAAAGAACATCTTGTTTTTATGCTATGGGGCAATTATGCAAAGAAAAAAGCAATTTTTATTGATAGCACAAAGCACAAGATTATTACTGCGCCTCACCCTAGCCCTCTTGCGCGTGGCTTTGTAGGAAGCAATGTATTTGTAGAGGCAAATGCCTATCTTGTAGCACACGACAAAAAGCCTATCGCGTGGGAGCAGCTCTAGTTTATCTATGATGTGAATTCTTAAATCTTAACCGCTTCTTCTTTGTTGGTTACTATGTATTCATTGACTGCTTCAATGGCAAGATCGCTTAAATTTTTTGCAAGCTCACGTCTCTCATGCACTACGCCATACGCACCTTGGGCTTTCATTTGAGATTCAAAAGCAGAGCTTTTAGTTTTGAGAATTACCTTACATAAAGGGGCAACAGAGAGAATATTTTGACATAAATGTTGCACTACTTCAGCAGAATCTATAGCAATAATTACAGCCGCGCAGTGTTCTATATTGAGCTGCTCTAATACGCTTTTGCGCGTAGCATCTCCATAGATGATAGGTTCTTTGTTTTTAATGGCTTTTTCTACTTTGGCGTAATTTTTATCCACCGCGATATAAGAGACATTGCAACCTCTAAAATATTCTAGAATCTTATGCCCAAGCTCACCATATCCACATACGACAATATGCCCTTCAAGCTCTTCTTTTTTTGCCTCTTCTGTTTGTGGGCTTTCCTCATCTTCAAGTTTTTGTCTCATTGCGCGAATAAGATTCAAAGGGCGCATATAACGCAAGAAAAAATCAGTTACTCTATCGAGTTTATCAAGTATAAAAGGGGTGGCAATCATAGAGAAAATTACCATTAAAGTAAGGAATTGATAAATCTCCTCAGAGGTAATTCCTGCAAAGAGAGATCCACCAAAAATAACCTTAAGAAAACCTCCATCAAAACTCAAATCAAGAATCTTATATTGACTAGCAAGAAGAAAAATAGCAAAAGAAAATTCCCCAATTTGGGAGAGTGAGAGTGCGATACGCATACCGATTTTTTGTCCTTGGAAAAAGAGCAAAAAGAAATATACAAGAAGTGTTTTTGCGCCCATCATCAATGCAACAAGAATAAGAATCACAATAAGGTGTTCAAGTAAAAATAATACATTTACCTGCATTCCCACCGTTATAAAAAATATGCCCAAAAGTATGTCGCGAAAATGCACCAAAACCGAAGCAACTTGATGTTTATAGGGCGTATTTGAGATAATCATACCTGCGAGAAATGCGCCAAATGTGAGTGAAAATCCTAAAACTTTGCTGATAAATGCCGCGCCTAATACGATTAAAAACACAGCGCCCACGAATATTTCTTCAGTTTTCATCGCTGCAGAAAAATGGAGAAAAATCTTTGCAAGAATCCGCCCGGGAAATGCGAGTACAACTAAGAGAATGATTGCAGCAAGAAGTGTAGAGAGGATTAATGCCCAAAGATGTGAATCTTTATCACTTAGCATTTTAATCATTAATAAAATAGGAATAACAGCAATATCTTGGAAGATTAAGATACCTATGCAAGCCCTGCCATATGGGGTTCTACTTTGGTTGCTTTCATTAAGAAATTTAAGCACAATGGCAGTTGAAGAGAGACTAAAAGCACTGGCTATAATAATGGATGTTGCAAAATTAAAACCAAAAAAATAAAAACATATTGCAAAGAAAAAAGCGATTGAAAGCCCAATTTGCAATCCACCAAAAACAAGCACCTCTTGTTTCATTGTTGTAATACTCTTAAAGCTAAATTCTAAGCCAATCATAAACATCAAAAACACGATGCCAAGTTCAGCGATATGTTCTAAATTTTCAGAATCTTCCACGCGAAAGCCAAAAATATATGCTGTAAGCACACCTGTAAGAATATATCCAATAATAGTTGGAATCTTAAGTCGAGAGAGTATGATGCCTGAAATAACAGCCATAGCTAATACACACAAAATAATGAAATACGAATCGATAGCCCACCTCACAAATAAAATTTAAAGATTATTAGAATTCATCTTATATAATGAAAAAATGTTTATTCTACACTAAATTATGCCTAATATTGATAATTTTTTTAAGGCAATATCTATAAATTTAAGATAAAAGTATTGGTGGATTTGCAGTGATTTATATATTTGTGGGGATTATTTTTCTTGTCCTAAGCGCAATGAAATGCTATGTATATATGCGCTTTTTGCGACACTTTAGCTTTATTCATAGATATATTTGCCTTTGTTTTCTCTGTTTGCTTGCAATAGGCGAAATTTTGCTTTTTGTTGTGCGTGATGCGTCATTTGCGCATTGGCAATATCTTATATGCGCTTCTTGTGTGGTGCTTGATTATGCACTTTTTATGGCGTGTGTATGTGTGGATATTGTGAGGTTTTATCTCTCTTTTGTGCAATCTTATAGGGCTAAAAAGGCACGCAAAAATACACAAGATTCTACAGAAAATATAACCTCCACTTTTATAAGTCAAAGCAGTAATACTAAAGAAAACGCCTATAAAGATTCTACTCAAAATATTTCATCTCATACAAATGATTCTGCTTCTTTAGTTTTGCCCTCTACGCTTTCTCGTCGCTCATTTTTGCATCTTATTACTGATGTGGCAGTGGTAATTTTATTTGCTATTTTTAGCATTAAGAGTTTTGTGAATGCCTTAAGTATCCCTCCTGTTAAAAATGTGCATTTGCGCCTCTCAAACCTCAAAGGCACACTTCGTATAGCAATGATTACTGATGTGCATATTGGAAAAACTTTGGGGCGCGAGTTTTTGGAGCAGATTGTAGAGAGGATTAATGCTCTTAATGCTGATATTGTTGTGATTGTGGGCGATTTGGTTGATGATAAGATTCAATATATCAAAGATGATTTAGAGCCACTCAAATATCTTAAAAGCGCGCAAGGAGTGTATTATGTCGCGGGGAATCACGAATACTATCACGGCATAGATCCTATTCTCAAATATCTCTCAACTTTGAATCTGCATATTTTACATAATACAAACATTGAGCTTGAGAATGTGAATCTTGCAGGGGTGAGTGATTTAGCGGGATTGCGTTTTGGGCATATAGAGCCAGATATAGAATCTGCCAAAAAAGATTTAAATCCACATAAGCCAAGCATTCTTCTTTCCCATCAACCTAAATTTACGCGTTTGTATGATGTGAGTGATTTTGATGTAGTGCTTTGTGGGCATACCCACGCGGGGCAAGTTTTTCCGCTGTCATTTTTTGTGTGGCTTGAGCAACATTATGTGTATGGGCTTTATCATCTGCCAAATACCCCTAAGCCAACGCAGCTATATGTGAGCAGTGGGGTAGGATTTTGGGGACCAGCCATTCGCTTTTTAGCCCCAAGTGAAATTGTGTGTTTAACCCTAGAGGGATAATAAAGGGGCAAAGCTCGTTAAACTTGATAGTGGTGTAATTTGTAACTATGTAGATTATAATATAATATTGCATTTAATCAAAGTTTCGCCTTCGATTAAAAATGAAAAAATATAATGAAAACAACCTATAAAATACTTAAAGTTATACACGGCTTCCCCCCCCCTTATTTTATGGCTGGGAGCGAGGTGTATTCACATACATTATGTAAAGAATTAGTAAAAATGGGACATCAAGTTTTTGTTTTCACGCGCATAGAAAATGAATTTTTAAGCCCTATGAGGTGATTGATGAAACAATGGATTCTATGTCTATTCGCCGCATCAATAAACCTAAAGATTGCAGTTATAATGATAAATTTATGATAAAGGCATAGAAAAGGCTTTTGGGCAATTTTTAGAGGAAGTGCAGCCAGATATTATTCATTTTGGACATATTTGTCATCTTTCTATCAAGCTTCTTGTCATAGCGAAAGCATATAATAAAAAAATCGTTTATACTATCCACGATTTTTGACTTTTTTGTGTTAAAGGGCAACTCATCAATGAAAAAATGAAAATCTGTCAATTCCCAAGCATTAAATCCTGCAAACAATGCTCACATTATGAGGTGAGGAAAAATCTCCTTGCCTTAGCTAGAGCGCGTGAATGTATAGATGCATTTATTGCTCCTTCTCATACAGTCTATGATTTTTTCTTACAAAATGGTGTTAATCCAGCAAAAATGCACTATCAAAAATATGGCTTTAATAAAGAATCTATTCAATATATCAAGCGCACGTTTCATAAAGATTCTCCGGTGCGATTTGCATTTATGGGACGTATTATTCCTACAAAAGGTATTAGAATCTTAATAGAAGCCTTTGAGAAAATGTGCGGCTACACAACCAATGGTAGCCAGCTTTTTGGCAAAAAATACACACAAAGTTACATAGAAACAAAGCTTTTCAAAGCCCTAAGCGATATAAAAATATCCTTAATAGCCTTGATTGCACAATTAATGAGGACATTATGAGGGGCGCAAATACCGCGAAGATTCTCAAATCCATAAAGAAACTTTGCAGATTGCGTGATGGAGTTGCACCACAAGTAAGTATTACACTGCAAATGACTTTTATGAAAAAGAATATGCTTTCCATAGAACCTCTCGTGCAGCAGGCGATACAATGGGGGGATAAATCGCCTTAAAGGACATCGGCTATGGATTACGCACAAGGAGCTAGAATCTGAGGCTATTTACAAAGACACAAAGAGCATACGCGAGTGGAATCGCCTCATAGAGCGTTTAGAGCAATACCAACACGACATACTTTTAGAGAATTTCACTCCGATAGATTCTAAAGTGCAAAATGCCAAAAAGAAAAATTGCCCATTGTATCCACAAAGATATATTAAAGTTTTAAGCTTTCATCATACTACTTATGGAGATATTGCACCCGTGTATGATTCTGTGGGTGCCTTTTTTATTGATATGCAAGGGCAAAAAGTGTTTATTAAGACTTTTATAAAAGCCTTTGGATTTTATGAGGGGTTGGCTTGTGTAGTGCGAGATAGCAATGAAGTATATTTTCATATAAATTCTCAAGGCAAAAGAATTTACACAGAAAATTTTGCGTATGTCGGTGATTATAAGTATGGTATTGCAGTGGCGGTATTAGAAAGTGGCAAATGCGTTCATATTTTTACCAATGGAGCTAGGGTGCATAATAAGGCATTTGTAGAGTTGGAGCCTTTTCATAAAGGTGTAGCAGTAGCTAAAGATGAACAAGGATATTTTCATATTGACAAAAGTGGAGAGGCACTCTATGAAGCGCGGTATGCAAAACTAGAGCCTTTTTATAATGATAGAGCATTTGGAGTAGATAATGTCGGGAATAAAATAGTAATAGAAGCTGATACATTTAAAATACGATTTTTGGTACAATAAAATAATTTACACTGCTTTTGCTAAATATCGCCATACACACAAATAACAGCGAATCTTGCTTAAGAATATCACCAAATCAAATGTAATTTGAGGCAAACTTACGCTTTGTTTGTGATAAAAAGATAAAAATTCACTCTAAAGCACTTACAAAAATATTTGTGTTAGCTTTGCAAGAGAAACACAACGAATAATCCAAAGGAGATACGGTGGATTTAGAAAAACTTAAGGCTGCTTACCCAAAAGCCCTAGGTTATCATATTGGTGGCAAAGTTGGTATTCTTCCTCGCAAACGATTACGTTCTGTTAATGATTTAAAATTGGCTTATACACCCGGTGTTGCCGTGCCTTGTAAGCAGATCGAGGCTCACCCCCTAAGCGCGTATGATTATACTTCTAAAAGCAATCTTGTGGCGGTTATTAGCAATGGCACAGCTGTGCTTGGGCTTGGCGATATTGGTGCACTGGCAAGCAAGCCGGTAATGGAAGGCAAAGTGATTTTGTTTAAGACTTTTGCTGATGTTGATGCGTTTGATATTGAGATAAATGAAAAAAATGTGGATAAATTTGTTGAGATTGTTAAAGCCATCTCCCCTACATTTGGAGGCATTAATTTAGAGGATATTGCGGCTCCTGAATGCTTTGAGATTGAAAGAAGATTGATTAATGAGCTTGACATACCTGTAATGCACGATGACCAGCACGGCACAGCGATTGTTTCCACAGCAGCAATTATTAATGCCCTTTATCTTGTGGGCAAAGAGGCAAAGGATATTAAAGTAGTCATATCTGGTGCAGGAGCAGCAGCTATGGCGTGTGCGAGGATGTATATGGCTCTTGGCGTAAGAAATCTTGTAATGTTTGATTCTAAAGGGGCTATAAGTGCAGATAGGGCAGATTTAAATAAGTTCAAAAAGCAATTTGTGTGCAAGGAGAAATATAGCTCATTTAAAGATGCGCTCAATGGAGCAGATGTATTACTTGGGCTTTCTAAAGCCAATTTGCTTACAGGAGAAGATCTTATGGGTATGAATAAATCTCCGCTGATTTTCGCCCTAAGTAATCCTATTCCCGAAATTATGCCCGATGAAGCTAAAAAAGCGCGACCTGATGCGATAGTTGCCACTGGACGAAGTGATTTTCCTAATCAAATTAATAATGTGCTTGGATTCCCCTATATTTTTAAAGGTGCGCTCAAAGTGCGTGCAAGTAAGATTAATGAAGAGATGAAATTTGCCGCAGCAAGAGCGATTGCTGAACTTGCGCGTGAGCCTATCACCGATAAGCTTGAGCGACTTTTGAAAGAAAGAGTAAGCTTTGGCAAGGAGTATATTGTCCCTTCAGCGCTTGATGAACGCCTTATTGATGTTGTTTCAAATGCAGTGGCAGATGCAGCCATAAAAAGCGGCGTAGCGAGAATCTAGATGCTTTTTAACCAAAAATGAAGTTGGCTTAAGAATCTTAAACAAAGTATAAAATTTTAGACTTATGATATAACCTTTTGTTATAGAGGTTATATCATAAGAGATTTAAGAATCTTTTTTGATTCTTTTTGTTTGTTATAAGAGGGGAGGAGCTTAAATGTGCCTTGATGCTTTGTAGTAATACAAAGTGTATTTAATGATATATATCTCACTCCCCCTAAAAACCCTTTTTTTAATTATGATACTCCCTGCCACTTTGTGGCATTTGCAGGATTTTGTTTGATATATGTCTCTCTCCAATGCCTTAAGAGGTTTGCAATCTGCATAAATTCGAGATTCTTAAGCACATCGGCTTAAGGTTTTAAACACAAGCAAACAAAAATAAGGCTTGCAATTTTGCCTTTTTTGGGCAGATTTGAATATCCTTTTATCCTTCTATTTCATTTCTGCGCTTATACTTTCATTTTGATACACAAAGCGCACCTTGCTTCCCTCTTTTACTTCATCGCGCAAAATCAAATCTGCCAAGCGATCTTCAATTTCTTCATATAATGCTCTTTTGAGCGGACGCGCTCCATAGACGCTATCAAAGCCAACAGCAGCAATATGCTCTTTTGCTTCTGTGCTTAGGCTAATGCTAATGCCCCGCTCCTTAGCCCTTTTTGCCAAAGATTCAAACATAATATCTACAATCTGCGTAATCTCTGCAATACCCAAAGGATTGAATACCACTACATCATCAAGGCGGTTAAGGAATTCAGGCTTAAAATACATCTTCAATGCCTCTTTCACTGCCTTTTGCCGCTGCTGCTTATCCTCAATCTCCATAATTTTATCGCTCGCAATATTGCTTGTAAGGATAATAATCGTATTGCTAAAATCCACAACAACACCCTTGCTATCTGTCAATCGTCCATCATCAAGCACTTGTAAAAGGATATTAAACACATCAGGATGCGCCTTTTCGACTTCATCAAAAAGCACAATACTATAAGGTTTGCGCCGCACTGCTTCGGTAAGCACCCCACCCTCTTCATAGCCCACATAGCCCGGAGGTGCGCCTACAAGGCGACTGACGGCGTGTTTTTCCATATATTCGCTCATATCAATGCGCACGAGGCTTTTGGCATTATCAAACAAAAATTCCGCTAAAGTCTTAGCGCATTGTGTTTTCCCTACACCTGTGGGTCCTAGAAAGAGAAAGCTTCCAATGGGTTTATTAGCATCACTTAAGCCTGCTTTATTGCGTTTAATCGCTCGAGCAATTGCCTTAATCGCATCATCTTGTCCTACCACACTTTTTTCTAGTTCAGATTCTATACCAAGAATACGCTCTTTTTGGCTTTGAAGCATTTTTTTAATAGGCACACCACTCCAGCGGCTCACTACCCCAGCAATACTCTCTTGTGTAACAGCATTTTTAAGCAAAGTGCCATTTTTTTGCATATTTTCCCATTGCTCCTGCAATGCTTTCTCTTCAGTTTGTATTTGCGGAATCTTGCCATAGTCAATCTCGGCAGCTTTGTTATAGTCTCCACTTCGCTTGGCAAGCTCGGATTCTCTTTTGAGGCTATCAAGCTTTGATTTAAGAGTAGCGATATTTGTAAAAACCTGCTTTTCTTGCTCAAATTTTCCCTCTAATGCCACTCGCTCTTCGCGCAAGTTTTCTAATTCTTTATCAATTTCATTCACCCGCGCCTCATTGACATTACTTTTTTCCATATTTAAAGCTTGTTTTTCCACCTGCAAATTGGCGATATGTTTTTTGAGCTTACTTAGCTCTAAAGGCTCGGATTCTATTTGCATTTTTAGCTCTGCTGCAGCTTCATCGATAAGATCAATAGCTTTATCAGGCAAGAATCTATCCGTGATATAGCGACTTGAAAGCTTTGCAGCCGCTACAAGCGCACTATCTGTGATATTGACATTATGGTGGGCTTCCAAGTTTGGCTTAATGCCACGCAAAATTTGCAAAGCTTCATTAATGCTTGGCTCATTCACATTAATAGGTTGAAAACGTCTTGTGAGCGCGGCGTCTTTTTCAAAATATTTGCGATATTCTTTGAGTGTAGTCGCACCTATGGTATGTAGCTCGCCTCGCGCAAGGGCAGGTTTTAGAATATTTGCTGCGTCCATACTCCCCTCACTCGCCCCAGCCCCTACAATCGTGTGAATCTCATCGATAAATAAAATCACATTTCCGGCTTTTTTGACTTCATCAACGACATTTTTAAGCCGCTCTTCAAATTCCCCGCGATACTTTGCTCCAGCAATAAGTGCGCTCATATCAAGGACAATGAGTTTTTTGTTTTGCAAACTCATAGGCACAGATTTTGCCACGATTCTTTGTGCTAAACCTTCCACAACCGCAGTTTTTCCTACGCCGGGCTCCCCAAGCAAGATAGGATTATTTTTGCTTTTGCGTATGAGAATTTGCATCATTGCATTAATCTCATCATCACGTCCTATCACAGGATCAAGTGTATTATCTAATGCCTTTTGGGTTAAGTCAATGCCAAATTTGCTTAAAGATTCTAAATTATCATCGCCGCTTTGTGTATCAATCTTTGCCTCACCACGCAAGGCAATCAAAGTTTTTTTCAGCTCATTCACATCAATAAATGGTTTAAAAATATTTACAAAGTCTTGTTCCTTGATATTTGCTATCAAAAACATATCTGCTGCAATGAAGCTATCGCCATTTTTTGTGGCTTCGCCCTGTGCAAGTGTAAGCGCAGAGGAGAGTTCTTTGCTTAGGCTTAAATTTTCTTTGGCAACATTTGAGCTTTTGGGCAGTTTATCAACCTCACTCCGCGCTTGTAGCTCTATGGCTTCTTTTTGAATATTCATTTTATGAAGTGCTTGATTAAGCACACTTTGATGATTGGTTAAAAATGCCCAATACATATGTGCGGGCGTAATTTCTTGGTTTTTAGAATGTAAAGCAAGTGAAGCTGCGCTATCAAGGGTTTCTTTCATTTGATTTGTTAATTTTTCAAATATGTTCATCATAAACTCCTTAAATTTTATAGGAGTAGCATTATATAAGTTTAGTCATTTAATGTCAAGTTTATTTATAAAATAACTGATAAGTTTTAGAATCTTGGCCTTTTTTATCAAAAGTATCAATGAAGTTATGATTGAAAGAGTGCAAAAATTTGAGAAAAATTCAACAAGTTTGTGTAGCAAAAACTAAAACTTTAAGCCCTGCATTTGCTCTTTCAAATACATACTTTTATGCCCAAAGTCTTTATGAGTAAAAAAGGGGAGATGAAAGAAGTTTATGCCATTAGTATATGAAGCAATAAACTCATCAATATGTGCATTCTCTGGAGTTTTCTCGCCTATAAAAACTAAGCCAAGAATAGGAATCCCTCTTTGCCTTAGGGCCTCATAAGAAAGCAAAATATGATTAATCACGCCAAGATAGTATTTTGCTACTAAAAAGCAAGGGTGCTTAAACGCGTTAATGTAATCAATCATTGTAAGATGCTCATCAATAGGTGTAAAAAGCCCTCCCGCTGTTTCTATGAGCAGATTCTCACTTTGAGGTAAGCGAATATCAAGGGCATTGTAACGAAGATTCTCGATTTTTTTGCCAAGATGGGGTGAAGCGGGAGTTTGTAAAAAAACACCGGGTGCAAAAATACGCGTTTTTGGGCTAAAGCCACTTACACAATCGCTATCTGTGGGTGTGCCAGCTTGGATAAGCTTAAAATAATCATACATAAAAGCATTGCAAAACGCAGCACAAAAGTGCGTCTTGCCTACATCTGTATGCACTCCGCAAACATAAATTTGCATTCTTATATCCTAAAATGCAAATACCGCTAAGAAGTAGCACTTGCGCTTAATTGAGATTAAATTTTAAAGAATGTCATATAGTTTTTAAGTGAATCAGAAATGTTTTTCAACTCATCAACGCATTTTGCTGCATTTTCCAAAGAAATTTGTGTTTCTTGTGAAAGCGTAGTAATACCTTGCATATCGTGTGAAATACTCTTCATCGTGTTTTCTTGATGGCTTGATGAAGAAGCCACAACTTGAGCTTTTTGCAATGAATCTTGAGCTTGATTTTCTATTTCTTCTAGCGTATGCACGGAATCCATAATAAGCTTTTGTCCTCTTTCAATTTGTGGCACAATAGCTTCAATAGAGCTAACAGAAACGCCTATGTTTTCTTGGATAAGCGTAATCATATTTGCAATTTCTGTGGTTGTTGAGGCGGTGCGTTCTGCTAATTTTCGCACTTCATCAGCTACCACTGCAAAGCCTCTTCCGTGCTCTCCTGCACGCGCAGCTTCAATAGCAGCATTGAGAGCTAGGAGGTTGGTTTGATCAGCAATTTCTGCAATCAAGTTTGCACTTCCGCCAATCTCTACAGATTGTTGTTGCAAACCACGAATATTATCTGCTGAAGTACTAATCATCTCTGTAATTTTGCCAATTTCTTGAGCTGTTGCATTAATGATTTCCACACCTTTTGCGGAGATTTCCACACTTTTTGCGGAGTTTTCTTCTGTTTGCTTAGCGATATTTGATACCTCTATAACTGATTGATTCATTTGCTCTATTTTTTCTGCCACATTTGCCGAACTTTGCATTTGTGTATTTGCAGCACTTTGAGCTTTATGTGAAGCATTGGCTACTTGAGTGGCAGCATTATTAATTTGATTTGATGAGTGAATAATGCTCTCCACAATATCCCTTAGCTTATGCTGCATCGCGGCGATAGAGGCAAGCATTGAATCTTTGCCTCTATATACCACAGGATCAGTGAGGTTACCATTTGCAATATGTGATACAACAGATGAAGCAGTATGAGGCTCACCACCAAGTAAGTTACGCAATGTGCGTATAATAGCGATTGCAATAATAATCCCAAAAACAATACTAAATATAAGTAAAACAGAAAGCTCTACTTTAAAATCAGATACTACTCCTCTTAGCTCTTTAGTAAGACTTTGGTTGCTATTTTCTTGATAATCAATAAATTGATTAATCTCTTTGAGCCATTGTGTGAAATAGGGCGAGAGTGTTTCAAGTATAGTTTGAGCTCTTTGAGAATCTCCAGCGAGCTTTGCTTGTGTAATTTGCACGATTAAAGGAATGCTTTTAGCCTGTGTCTCTTCAATAGCGCGTAAAATACCTAGCTGTTCTTTATTCAACATATTTGTGTTGATAAATTTTTCTCGCAAATTATCTTCTGCTTCTTTGTAAAATTGTTCCAATGAATTAATTTGTGCCAAAAGCTCTTGTAATTTTTTTTGATTTTCGCTCTTAGTAAGCACCACATCGCGTATTGCAATTGCTCTATCATGCACACTTCCACGAAAGTTAATTGCATAACGTTGCGCAAGGGCATTGACATCATTAATTTGAGTAAGCGAATCATCAATATAGTCTACACGTTTAAAGCTCATAAATACGATAATGCACGAAACAAGTATAGAGACACCAAAACCAAGAGCTAACATAAGAGCCACGCTCATTGTTTTCTTTGGTTGAGTTACTTTTGTTTGATCTGACATTGTCCAATATTCTCCTTAAAGTGAAAAAATGCTTAGGTAAATCGACATTATACATCGTTTTTTTTTTTTTTGATAAATCTATGATTAATATCATTTGTTTAATTTCACTTATCTCAAAACTGCTAGAATCACCACATCTCATTGATGAAAGGCTTAAATGAATGGCTACTGAAATGATAGCAGTGATGCTTGGCGTATCTTTGGTGCTTGGTTTATTTGGCTTGCTTGCCTTTATATGGGGTTTGAAGAATGGGCAATTTGATGATGCAAATAAAATGATGCAGGGTGTGCTTTTTGATTCCGTAGAGGATTTAAACCTTGCAGCAAAAGCTGACAAAAAGCAGAAAAAAACAATGACTCAAGACAAGGAGCAGGAATGAGTAAAATATATGATGTGGGTGTAGTAGGCTGTGGTCCTGCGGGTATCAGCGCGGCTTTAGAATCTACGAAGGCAGGTTTAAGCGTGATTGCACTTGAAAAAGGTGAAGCGCATAATATGAGTATTCGCAAATTTTACAAAGAGGGCAAACGCGTTGATAGAGATTATAAAGGGCAAGTTGTAGAATTAAAAGGACATATTAACTTTAAAGATGGCACGAGGGAGAGCACTTTAGCTTTTTTTGATGAGATTGTCTCTCCCTTAGAGATAGTCTATCAAAGTGATGTAGAATCAATCGTGCCTTTTACAGAAAGTAACGAAAAAGGCTTTAGTATCAATACGACAAATAATCAAAGCTATAAAGTGCGCTATGTGGCTATTTGTATTGGCAAAATGGGACAACCTAACAAGCCAAGCTACCCTTTTCCACCAAGTGTGCGAAAATGTATTAATTTCAATGCAAATGATGCCAAAAGCAATGAAAAGATTCTCGTTGTGGGCGGTGGAAACTCCGCAGTGGAATATGCCTATGATTTAGCGCAAAATGCACAAAATGGCGGGAGCGTAACGCTCAATTATCGCCGCAGCGAATTTAGTCGTATTAATGATACCAATGCCGCAGGGCTTCAAAAGATTATCGCAAATGGCACACTTCAAACAAAGCTTGGTATTGATATTACAGAACTTAGCGATGAAAATGGGAAGGTGGGCGTGCATTTTAGCGATGGGAGTAAAGAAAGCTTTGAACGCGTAATTTATGCTATCGGCGGGGCTTCTCCTGTTGATTTTTTAAAAAAATGCTCGATTGAAACTGATGAAAAAGGGGTGCCACTCTGTTTGCAATCGTGGGAAACTCATACAAAAAATATCTTTGTAGCAGGGGATATTGCGCTTAAAAGCGGCGGTTCGATTGCTGCGGCGATTAAATGTGGCTATGATATTGCCCAAGAAATTGCAAAAAGGGTGAAGTAAATAGCAGATTCTGTAAATAGTAGATTCTAAAATAAAGCAAGATAAGAATCTGCAAAAGAAAAGTTTATATGCGTGTGGTATATGCGCTAATGCTATGTATTATGGGGGCATTTGGGGCAAAGCTTTGCTATATTGGAGCAGAGCATCGTTTGCTCTTTGATAATAGAGAGTGTGAGATTTTGTATCAAAGCCTTGATATAGATGATTCTAATCCCCCCTCCCTTTCAGTTTCTCCGCTTTATACTACGCGATGATTTTAATATTTCAAAAGGCATTATTAAATGCTTTTTTGCAAGAATCTGCTTAATCACTTAATATTATCAAATGTTTTAGCCTTGTATGCGATTTGCTCGTTTTAGGATTTAGAGCTTGTAAAAGCTAAGGCTTAGAGGTAAAGAGGAGTTTAGCCTCGCAGCTGCTCTAATCTATCGCGTTTTGTGCCTATATCTGTGATTTGTATGCCGAAGTTCCCATCGACAATCACCACTTCGCCCTTAGCAATTACCTTATCATCGACAAGAATCTCAAGCGGATCATTGGCGAGCTGATTAAGCTCTATCACGCTCCCAATATCCATTGCAATCACATCTTTAAGCAACATTCGCTTTTGCCCGATGCGCACTTTGACATTAAGACGCACATCAAGAATCATATTGATATTTTTAAATTCTGTGGGCGAGAGTGTAGGAGAGCCTGCTGATTCTGCTTTATTATTTTGTGATTGATCATTTTTTTCAAATAATTCCGTAAAGCCTGCATTAGCTAAAATCGTAAAAACTGCCTGAATAGAATCAAGTGAGAAATTAAACACATAAGCCTTATTAAAACGTGATAAATCTATCTCATCTGTAACAAATTCAATATTTGTGCAGGTAAAATTAAGCTTTGGAAGTTCCTTTTGCGCATTTAAAGAGGTTGAAACTGCACCAACGATATTTGCACATATCTCTTTGACTGCATCTAAATCATCAGGACTCATTTCAGTTTTTGTCTCACCATCGCCTCCTAGCATCATATCAGCTAAAGCCGTCCCCATTGCCACAGGAATCACCATAGCAAGCTCACCGGTCCCTTCGCCACTTACAGCAATATAGCTAATCGAATAAGGCACAGGGAGATTTTCAAGACTTACATTTGCATCACTTGTGTGCGTTACACTAGGCGTTTTGCCCATTAAGCCCTCAAGCGTGGCAATAGTCTCTGCAACAATTAAATCTATAAAGGCTTTCATTCTCCCTCCTCTGCAATATCAGCAATTTTATTCTTGCGTTGTGATTCAAGCATTTCAAGTACTTCTTTGACTTGGTCTTTTTCTGTTTTAATAATTTCTTTAATCCGCAGAGTTTTACGATAACGTTGCAAACCAAATGTGGCAATAAACTTTTCGCGTCCATCAACAGAGACAATCGTTGTATCATCAGCGACAGTATCAAGGCGCACAATATCGCCCACTTTCAAATCAAGCACTTCTTTGAGTGTTAGGGTTGCTTCACCTAAATACCCATTGACAACCACACTTGCTCCTGCAACAAGTGCTTGAAGTTCTTTGTTACGACTTTTCTTTGAGCTAGTATCACTTAACATCAAATCACGACTTGCCAAACGTGAAAGCACGGTTTCAAGCGAAATCACAGGATAGCAAATACTCATCATACCGCTACTATGCCCGATGATAATCTCCATTACCACCATAATAACAATTTCATTTTGCGCCACGATTTGCACCACATTAGGGCTTGATTCTTTTGCATCAACGGTAGGAAAAATTTCTGTGATAGAAGACCACGCTTCTTTGAGATTCTGCATAATTTGTCGTAAAAGCGTATCGAGGAGATTCACTTCAATATCGCTAAACTCACGCGAACTTTCATAAGGGTCGCCTTTACCACCCAAAAGTCTATCAATCATAGGAAAGGCAATGCTTGGGTTAATCTCCAAAATGGCTGCACCTTCAAGTGGCTTCATCGAAAAAATATTAAAGCTCGTTGGGCTTGGCAAACTCATCAAAAACTCACCATAAGTCATTTGATCCACACTATGGAGCTGAATCTCCACAATACTTCTCATTACCGCTGAAATTTGTGAAGAGAGAGAACGTGCCATTTTGTCGTGGATTGACTTAAAGGCGCGAAGTTGTTCTTTACTTACACGATTTGGACGCTTAAAGTCATAGAGCGTAACTTGCTTTTGATGAGTTAAATCCTGCTTGTCTATATCGCTAACGTCGCCATCATCATCGACAACATTTAAAAGAGCATCAATCTCTTCTTGACTTAATATATCAGCCATTTATATCTCCTAGTCCTTGTCGAATTTTCTTAATTACTTCTTTTGCAATCTGCGAAATACGAGATTCTGTAATATCAAGAATCTCACTAATTTCTTTGAGGCTAAGCTCCTCAAAATAATAAAGTTGAATTACCATTTGCTCCCTCTTGCTAAGCTTTTTAAGGATATTATGAATAAGCTCCATAAGCTCCTCTTTTTGCACATCTTCTACGATATTTTCAGCACAAATGGCATTGTATTGCTCATCAATTGGCACAAGTGCATATATATCAGAAGCCACACGCGCTTCTTTAATCTTTGCTATATCCTCATTTAAAACCTTTGCGAGATATTCATCGCTTGGCTCTTCTTGGTGGTCGTTAAAATATTTTGATATTTCATAATCAATGCTTTTTACAAGCCTACGATTCGCGCGTGAGAGAACATCAAGGCTGCGCAAATAATCAAGCATTGCTCCATTCACGCGCGTTTTAGCAAAGCCCCAAAATGAATCATTGAGGCTACTATCATAACGTCTTGCAAGTTTGATAAGCTCTTCTGTGCCAATAGATACAAGGTCCGCCATTTCAATAGAGCTTGGCAGGCGCTCTTTAAGGCGAAATGCCATTGCTTTAACCGCTGGGAGATATTGCAAGGCAAGCTCATCTTGAGCATGCTTGAGTGTTTGATTGTATCCATTGCCTTGACTTATACTTTTCACGCACCTTTCCCCCTAGTTTGCATTATCATTTTGCTGCTGCATTTCTTCTTCATCATCAGCCTCTATACTGCGGATAAAATTGCGAATCTTAACAGATTCTTTTTCTCGTCTATCAAATTCAAGGCGATAAAATTCTAAATTATTTTCTAACTTGCTCTTTTTAAGCTTAGAACGTTCAAAATCAAGAAACCAAAAGTGCAACGATACACTCACTACTACGATAAGATACATACCTAGTGTTGTTATGATTGTCCATAGTACCATAATTTCAGGTTCATCAAACTTGCTAATAGAAAAAGCAAGTCCTATAAAAAACCCTGCCACGATGCTAAAACTCATAAAATTATCTGGTTTCATACCCTGCCTTTATCTAATCCCTAAAAGTAACCAAACACTCGCCTCAAAAAATGAGCAAAATGCTGCTTTTGAGGTAAAGTAAGCATATTGCGTTCCACCTTAGTCAATAGATTTTGAACAATACTTTCTATTTGTCCGCTTACTGCGCTCAAAGGCTCTGCTTTGACAAAAAGCTCTCGTTGGCGCACAGCTTTTGCCACGACTTGGCTTTGCTCAATAAAACCAAGCGAATGTAATTGCAATGAAGGGATATTTTTGTGTGCCAATCCTACAATACGTTCAAAAACAAGCTGTGATTCTTTGGCATTTTTTACCATATTGAGAATCATAAATATTTCATTATGTTTTTTGCTATTAAGCTTAATGGTCGCATACGCATCAGTAAGTGCCGATGGATCGGGCATAGTAACTACCACGACAATATCACTTGCATCTAAAAAATCCTGCGTAACACCGCCAATCCCCGCACCTGTATCAATAATCATATAATCAATATCATCTAAAATATCACTTTCTTGCAAAAAACGCTCAAATACACCACTCTTAGCGTATTTGAGAATCTCTTCCCCACTATCTCCGGGGACAAGATATAATCCCTCTTCTATGGGGTGGATAATCTCCTGAAAGCTCGCTTCCCCGCGCAATGCGTGAAGGATATTTTTTTGTGAGCGCACCCCAAAAATCAAATCAAGATTTGCCAAGCCAATATCTGCATCAAAAACCGCTACTCTTTTTTTATTTTTCCATAAACAATATGCCAAATTCGCGCTTATGCTTGATTTTCCCACGCCTCCCTTGCCTGAAGTGATAGCTATAAATTTTGTGGCGCTCAAGTTGCGTTTATCTTGGCTTTGAACAAGAGATTGAAGCTCATAGGCTTGGTTTTGTATCATTTATGCCTCTTTACATAACTACTTTGATTCTGGACGTCTAAATCCATCAAGCAAACAATCTACCAAATAATCATTTCCTGCCAATACTAAATCATTAGGCACTCCTTGCCCGATTGAAAGGTAAGAAATAGGTTTTTTTGTTTCATACACGAGTGAAAAAATATTCCCAAAATAGCGACTTTCATCGAGTTTGCTAAAAATGAGGGTATCAATATCAAGTTCACCAAAGGCATTATAGGTATCGCGCAAATCCTCATACTTAGCATTTACCGCAAGAACAAGGCTTATATCGATCTTATAATCGCTATTGAGATAGCTTTTAAGCGTTTGTAATTTCTTTCTATCGTGCTGCGAATGTCCCGCAGTATCAATAAGGATATAATCACAATGCTTCAAAGAATCTATTGCTTTGCCAAATTCTTCAGGCTCTACCACCGTATCAATGCTTAGCTTCATCATACGCGCATATGCCATAAGCTGATCGACTGCTGCTAAACGATAGGTATCAAGCGTAATCACTCCCACACGATAGCGGGCATTAAGCATTAAAGAATAGCGCGCAGCAAGTTTTGCTAGGGTTGTTGTTTTGCCCACACCTGTGGGTCCTACAAGCATCATTATTTTTTTTGTATCATTTTGCGGATTCTCATTTCTGCAATAAATCATCTTGCGCAATACCTCGCGAAAATAACGTTTAATAGTCGTAGAATTTGAGCGCATTTTCAAAGGCATAAGCTCTAAAGAGAGCTGCATTATCGTATCTAAATGCTCTCTTTTCATACCACTATTTTTGGCGATTCTATAAATCTCGGCAAACTCTTGGGGGATATTTAGTCCATCATTTTTTGGTCCTTTTTCCTCCCATAGCATATTTTGAATGATTTTAAGTTTGTCATTGAGCTCATCAAGCTCACTTTTAATATTTTTAAGCTCAATTTTATCATTAATTTGCTGTTCCAAGCGCGTTTGCTGTAAATCTTGGATTCTCTCATTTGCGCGTTCATCAATATTTGTGGTTTTTGTAGACTTTGCTTTGAAAGCTTTTGTATAAGTTTGAGGCGCAGAAGCTTGAATCTTAGGATTTTCAGGCATATTGCTTGGGACATTAGCAATTTGTGAGATTTGCTTGACTGCATCAGAGAGCTGGAGTGTTACCTCATCATAAATTTTAGGCTGCTTCTTTTGGCGCTTTTGTGCCATTTTCTTCTCTGCAATTTCATCAAGCCTTTTTTGCACACTATTTGGTGCAGATTCTGCAACTTCTTGCTTTGCCTCTTGGGCTTGTGTATGTGTGGATTCTGCAAGTGAGGGTTGTGTATCATCATCAACCGCAATCACTATCTCATATAAGCCCGGCTGTGCGAGGGATTTTTTACGTATCTCTTTATTTTCTACGAGCAAAACATCGCTCCCAAAGGTATCTTGCGCCTTCTTGAGGGCTTGTGCAGGGGTATCCCCCATAAAGGTATGCAGTTTTTTTGCCATTGTCGTCTCCGCCTCTTTAATGTAAAAACTTGAAATCAATTTTTAAGAGTCTTATTGTAGCTTTTTAGGGCTTAAGTTTCATTATATTTATATATGGAAAAGCAAAAAATAAATTATGTAAATGTTTTTTACTTTTTTGCGCATAAAAATACAAAATTCTGCATTTATAAGCAAAATTTTAGAGAAACAAGACTAAAATGACGCCCTTTGTTTGCAAATACTTTTGGGCAAGATTCTTGTTTGCTCTTTAGAATCTTGGGCTTAGATTAAAGTATTTTGTTACGCAAAATTCACACATACCAATCCTTTTGTTAGGTTGCAAAGTTTTAAGCTTATTTTTAGCTTTGTTAAGGGGTATGGAGGACAAACCACATCTTATCAAGGAGAAATTTATGGTAACAATGAAAGATTTACTTGAGTGCGGTGTGCATTTTGGGCATCAAACACGCCGTTGGAATCCAAAAATGCAACGATTTATTTTTGGTGTAAGAAAAAATATCCACATTATTGACTTACAAAAGACTTTGCGATACTTCCGCTATACTTATAATATTGTCAAAGAAGCTGCGGGTGAAGGCAAGGTGATTATGTTTGTAGGTACAAAGAAACAAGCAAGTGAAACGCTTAAAACCTATGCAGAATCTGTGAATGCGCCCTATGTCAATTATCGTTGGCTTGGCGGTATGCTTACAAATTTTAGCACGATTAAAAAGAGTGTGCGCAAACTTGAAATTATTGAGGAAATGGAAAGCAGTGGGCAAATTGATTTGCTTACTAAAAAAGAAAAGCTGATGTTGCAGCGCAAAAAAGAGAAACTCAATAAATATCTTGGCGGTGTGCGTCATATGAAAAAAGCGCCTGATATGCTTTTTGTCATTGATGCGGCAAAGGAAAAAATTGCCGTGGCTGAAGCACGCAGACTTGGAATCCCTGTGGTTGCGCCACTTGATACAAATTGCGATCCGGATATGGTGGATTATCCAATTCCGGGCAATGATGATGCGATTCGCTCAATTCAGCTTTTCTGCAAAGAAATTAGTGAAGCGATTTTGGAGGGCAGAGCTGAAAATAAAGATGAGCAAAGCCAAGAAGAGCAGATTCCTGCCACAGAAGGAGAAAAAGAAGCACTTTTAGATGAACTTACCCAAGAGCTTGCAAAAGATATGCAAGAGGAGGCGTAAATGGCAGATATTTCAGCACAACTTGTAAAACAGCTCCGCGAAATGACGGATGCGGGTATGATGGATTGCAAAAAAGCTCTTGTGGAGACAAATGGTGATATTGATAAGGCGGTAGAATATTTAAGAGAAAAAGGCTTAAGCAAGGCTGCTAAAAAAGCTGATAGGGTGGCAAGTGAAGGCATTGTGAGCGTAGAAGTAGCAGATACTCACAGCAAAGCAAGTATGATTGAGATAAATTCTGAAACAGATTTTGTCGCTAAAAATGATACTTTTAAAGAGCTTGTGGCAAAGACAGGCAAGATTGTCTATGAGCATTCACTCTCTCGCACAGAGGAGCTTCACGCGATGAATGTCGATGGTGCGAATTTTGAGGAATATCTCCAACAAAATATCGCAAAAATTGGAGAAAACATCGTGGTGCGCCGCATTATGAGTATAGAATCAAAGGGCAATGGCATCGTCAATGGCTATGTGCATTCAAATGGGCGCGTGGGGGTGCTTATTGCAATGAAATATGGCAAGGATAGCTCTAGGGCAGCTTGTGTGGAGCTTGCCAAAGGTATTTGTATGCACGCAGCGGCGATGAAGCCTCAAGTTTTAAGCTATACAGAGCTTGAGAATGATTTTATTCAAAAAGAAAAAGTTGCTATCATTGCTGAGCTGACAAAAGAAAATGAGGAGTTGAAGCGACTTGGCAAACCACTCTATAAGATTCCACAATACATCAGCCGCAGCGAGCTTACAGAATCTGTGCTTAAAGCCCAAGAGCAAAAATTACGAGAGGATTTGAAGGCTCAAGGGAAGCCTGAAAAAATTTGGGATAAGATTCTGCCCGGACAAATGGAGCGATTTGTAGCTGATAGCACATTGCTTGATCAAAGAATGACGCTTTTAGGGCAGTTTTATGTAATGGACGATAAAAAAACTATTGCTCAAGTGCTTGAATCTAAGGGCAAAGAGCTCAATGATAATATTGAGATTGTCCAATATGTCCGCTTTGAGCTAGGCGAGGGGATTGAGAAAAAGGTTGAGGATTTTGCTGCTGAAGTCGCCGCTCAAATGAAATAGGCAACTTTAGGGCATTGCTTTAATAGGGCGTTACTTTTTGGGTAGCCCCCTATAAAGCATACATAGCTTATATGAGCTATGTATGATAATATAAATCTTAGCCTTTAAGCCTTTTGAGTATGGAGTTTTTAATCCTTCTTAATCGTCTTGTGATGTAGGAATGCTCAAGTCTGTGGGAGATTTCTACTAATTTGCCGTGTATAAATGAGCCATCTTGTTTGCGATTACCCCATAAAACCCCAAGCATTGCTGTGTTAGAGAGATTTCTTTGCAGCATTTGATGAAGATTCACTTGCTCCATAGGATAATACACCTGCATCGTCCAAAGATTAAGCGGAGCTAAAAGCACATAATTAAGCCCACTTAGCACCCTATCGACAGCCAAAAAATCCTC
>NZ_JAFLSB010000070.1 GCF_022511165.1 Helicobacter sp.
GCATTTGTAGGTGTAGGTGTAGGATATGGCGGAGCTAAAATTAAAGTTAGCGGAGCTGAAGAAGCAGGTTTTACTGGGGGAGATGGCAATTTCGGCGGAGTTGGCTATGAAATCATTGCGGGGTATAAGCAATTCTTTACGCCTGAATTTGGTTTGCGCTATTATGCAAACTTTGCTGGAGCAAATACAAGTGCAACTATTGAAGGTACTGATGAGACAGCTAAACTTAATGTAATGAATTATGGTGTGAATGTTGATGCACTCTATAATTTCATCAATGATGATTCTCTAAGCTTTGGCGCATTCTTAGGACTTGGCTTAGGTATGAATAGCTGGAGTGGCGATACTGTAAAAAATATAAAAAATGATTTAAGCAGTATTGGTAAGGTTAAGACAAGTGGCTTTGACCTTGCGCTTAATCTTGGTGTGCGCACAGAGATTGCTAAACATCACGGCATTGAAGTAGCTGCAAGAGTGCCATTCCTTGCTACGACTTTGATTGATAAAGATGGTATAAAAGGCACATTGCAGCAAACTTATAATGTTGGCGCACGCTATATCTTTAGCTTCTAAAGATATAGTTTTTCCTTAGGGGTAGGTATCCTTTCTGCCTCTAAGATATAGTTTTATCTTTCCCTTTAAAGAGCCTTAGCCTAAGCAAAAGCTTTTGTGTTTTCATATAAAAGGTTTTATCTAAAAATAAACCTTGTTTGTAAGATAAAGAGCTTAAAGTCTTTTTTCTCTCCCTTAAGATTTAATCATCTTAAGGGAGTAATAAACCCCCTTAAAGTAAGTTAAATGGCAATCTATTTTAAAGAAATAGATTGCCTCTTTTTTCTTTACTCCATTAATTTATTTGTCTGCATTGAGATATTTATATTAATCTATCTTGCTTTAAAATTTTCGTTTAGATTCTATATTTTTTCTTTGCAAAAAGGGTTATCTCTCTTTGTTTATAGATATCTCACTTACCCATTAAGCCAAAAAGAAAACTTCACTTTTTGCAAACAAGAGGGAAGCTTTGTTATTCACACTTTTAGCTTTAAAAAGCAGGGTGGATTCTAGAATCTTGGAATAAAAAAGAATCTCAATACACAAAGCATATAAAAATTGAGATTTTGTTTTTATAGAGATTTGCTATAAAATTTTAAGATTTTTGAGTAGATTTTGCTTCTTTTTGCAAAAGTGTTGCTTTAAGTTTTTTTATCCTCGCGCCGTCCATTTCAAGCACCTCAAAGGCAAAATATTCATCATTTATGCTATCTTTTATCACAGGCAATCGCCCAAATAACCCAAAGACATAGCCGCCTATGGTAATATGATCATTTGTATTTTCAAAAGCAATGCCTAGCATTTCTTCGATATGGGCAATTTCTAACTTTCCATCAAATTCATAAGTTTGCGCATCAAGCTGCCTCATATCCTCGATTTTTAAATCGTGCTCATCAGAAATATCGCCGATAATCTCTTCAATAATATCCTCCATTGTAAGCAGTCCTGAAGTCCCTCCATATTCATCAACCACAAGTGCAATGTGGATTTGCTGACGATTCATAGTATTAAGAATTTCGGAGATTCTTGCGCTCTCTGGCACAATAATGACATTTTGGACGAGCTTAGAGAGGTCGCACTCTCTATTTTTAATCGTATTTTCAAGCACATCGCGGATATGAATCATACCTAAGATATTATCTTTAGAATCTTGATAGTAGGGATAGCGCGTATGGTTGGTTTGTAGAATAATTTCGATATTTTTTTCATATTCATCTTGTGCATTCAAGCATATCATATCTTTGCGTGGAGTCATAATTTCTTTTGCAAGAGTATCGGAGAAATCTACCGCATTTTCGATAATTTTACCCTCAATAGAATCTAAATACCCTCCCTTAAGGCTCTCGCCCACGATGATTTTAAGCTCCTCATCGCTATGCGCCCCCTCGCCCCCACGCGCAGGAGCGATATGAATGAGTTTTAAAAAAAAGGCAGCAACCAAGTCAAAGAGTTTAATGAGTGGCGAGAAAATAATCCAAAATGTATAGAGGGGGCGTGCGATAATAAGCACCACAGATTCTGTTTTGGCAATAGCGATTGATTTTGGCACAAGCTCACCAAGCACGACGTGCAGGAGCGTTACAAAGATAAAGGCAAGCACTGAAGCAATGGTATGCACAAGAAAAGGTGAAGATTCTAAAACATAATAAAAAGGGAGGGCGATAAGATGAGCAAAAGCATTTTCGCTTACCCACCCAAGCGCAAGAGATGCAAAAGTAATCCCAAGCTGGGTTGCACTCAAATAAGTATCAAGTGAATAAGTCATTTTTAAAGCAAGAGAGGCATTTTTTACATTATTTTTAACAAGTTCTTCAAGCTTAGACTTTCGAATTTTAACAATCGCAAACTCTGAAACCACAAAAAAGGCATTGAGAAAAACCAAAAACAATGCCACAATAAGCATCAAAACCGACGAATACGGGTCCAAAGACTCTCCTTACGAAAAATAATTACAATTGTAATTTATCAAATCTTTTAAAAAACTAAAGTTCAAAACCAGCACTCATCATCACAAAATAAGTAAAAGCACCAAGAAGGGCAGATACAGGAACGGTAATAAGCCACGAAGCGATAATTTTGTTGATAGCACTTCGTTTTACAAGCTCGTGTTTATAAGCTTTTTTAAGTGATTTGCGCTCTTTTTTGTTTAAGCGAGGCATTATTTTGAGATTTTTGTTGTTTTTAAGAGCCTCAAGCATTAAACCCTTTCTTTTGATACTTGCTTTGTTAAAGTTATCTAAAAAAACTTCAACTTCTTGCGCATCTTTGCCTTTATGAGCCTCTATGATAATTTGCTGCATTTCACGATAACGTTTTTTGAGGTATTCTCGTAAGAATCCCACCCCAAAAATCGCACCTATGGCAATATGCGTTGAGCTTACAGGTAAGCCAAGTTGGGAAGCCAAAAGCACCGTTAGAGCTGCACTCATAGCAATACAAAACGCTCTCATTTTATCAATTTCTGTGATTTCACTTCCTACTGTGCGAATAAGTCTAGGTCCATAAAGCGCCAAGCCAAGAGAAATACCTAGCCCTCCCACAAGCATAATCCACAAAGGCACGGGTGCTTTTGAATGAGGGAGATTTCCTCCAGCAGCCAAAGAGGTTAAAGTCTCATTAATAGCCGCAAGTGGTCCAATGGCATTTGCCACATCGTTTGCGCCGTGTGTAAAACTTAGAAGTGCTGCAGCAAAAATAAGTGGAATTGTAAAAAGAGAATTTATATCTTCTTTGGTATTAAGGAGTGAATCTGCTTTTTTTGCAATGATAGGGCGCACAATAAAAAATACTATTATGGCAAATGCGAGGCTTATTGCCATAGAAATACCAAAATCAGTACTGCTTGATGAACCATAATAAGGATCAATTACCGATATACGATCAACTGATGCTGAGGGGAAACCTGAGATGTTCATCGGATAGGTGTTGGTAACGGTCATTGGGTCGCCATTATGATAACAGATCACGACAGCATCATCACCATAAAATTCACCTACGAGTTCCATGGCTACGTATCCACGAGTACACCATCCGCACCATGTGCCGGTAAATTCCTCACAAATAACTTTGGTGAGAAACTGGCTGTCTAAAACCGTAAAGTTGGCATACAAAGAATTATTGTAGGCATAGGCATCCTCTGTTCCGTTGACAGATTTCACTTTTACTTCTAC
>NZ_JAFLSB010000071.1 GCF_022511165.1 Helicobacter sp.
CTATAAAATAATCTACTTTTTGTTTTTTCAAGTTTATTGTTGTGTGTTTTTATTGCAAAATATCCCCCAAAGCGCAAATAGGTTTTTTATTTTTATAGTTTCTCTCTTGTTACAGGGGAGCTTGTAATGCGCCTTTGTATCGTTGTGCCTGCATATAATGAAGAAGCAGTGATTGCACAAACTTACAAAGAGCTAAGTTCTAGGCTTTCGCGCCTCATAGAGGAGGGTGAAATTTCAAGTGAGAGCTTTATTTGTTTTGTTGATGATGGGAGTAAGGATAAGACTTGGGAGATTCTGCAAAATATTGGGCGAGATTCAAGAAAAAATATTATTGCACTCAAGCTCTCGCGTAATTGTGGGCATCAAAACGCGCTTTTAGCCGGACTAGAGTATGTGAGCAATAAATGTGACTATGCTTTGAGCATTGATTGTGATTTGCAAGATGATGTAAGCGTAATGAGTGCTTTTGTAGCAAAGGCAAAGGCAGGAGCAGAGGTGGTTTTAGGTGTGAGAAAATCCCGTCAAAAAGATAGTTTTTTTAAGAAAAATAGCGCGTTAGGGTTCTATAAGTTTATGGCATTAATGGGTGTGCAAATTACCTATAATCACGCAGATTATCGATTGCTTTCTTCTCGTGCCATACAAGCACTTCTAAGCTTTAAAGAGCGCAATCTCTTTTTGCGCGGTATTGTGCCTTTGTTAGGCTTTAAAAGCGATAAGGTAGAATATGATAGATTGGAGCGATTTGCAGGAGAGAGCAAATATCCATTGCTCAAAATGCTTTCATTTGCGTGGAATGGCATTACAAGTTTTAGCGTAATGCCGCTTCGGTTTGTAAGTATGTTAGGCATTGTATTTTTTGTGCTTTCGCTTGCTTTTGGATTATATGCGGTGTATGTGAAGTTTTTCACCCAAGGGGTGGTATATGGCTGGGCTTCAACGATTGTGGTATTGTGCTTTTTTAGCGGGATTCAGCTTTTAAGCCTTGGTATTATTGGCGAGTATATAGGTAAAATTTATACAGAAACAAAGGCGCGTCCTCTATATTTTATAGAGGATATTATGAATCCAAGAGAGGTTTAGCTTATCAAAACCCATAGAGAAGTAGCAAAGCAAAAACTTGTGTTGCTTAAAAATGACGGAGAGATAGTTAAAAAGAAATAAAAATTATTAAGATTCTAAAATTTCCCTTGTTTAAAAAAATACTAATCCAAGCCCAATAAATTTAAGCCTCCTTGTGTCCTTGAAAAAAACAAATACAAGATTAGAATCTTTAAAAAATAAACCCAAGATTCTAGGCATTACACATTTTTAAGACACTCTATTTAGATTCTAAGAATTGCGTGTTTTTAGATACTCTAATGCCCTCTTATAATCCTCTGGCGTATCAATGCCCACACTTTGCGTTTCCACCACCGCTAGAGCAATACTCTTTCTATGATAGATGGCGCGGAGCTGCTCAAGCTTTTCTATCTCCTCTAGTGGGCTTTTGGGCAGAGCGCAAAACTCCTCTAGGCTCTTAGCATAAAAGCCATAAATACCTAAATGCCCCAAATATGGTGTGAGCACCTCACAATCCTTGTCACGACAAAAAGGAATAGGGGCGCGAGAGAAGTAAATCGCCTCATTATGCGCATTAAGCACGACTTTAACGAGATTGCTATCAGTAATATCAGCCGCGCAAATAACTTTCGCCAAAGTCCCCATAAAAGGCTTTTTATCTTTCATTAGCTTGATAAGCGTAGCAATCACTTGATGCTCCAAAAACGGCTCATCGCCTTGCACATTAATAACTATTTCATTAGCTCCTAATCCAAGCTTTCTTGCTGCCTCCGCGCATCTATCTGTCCCGCTCGTGTGGCTTTTATCTGTCATCACATACTCAATCTTATGCGCCTTGCACGCTTGAGCTATGCGCTCATCATCACAAGCCACCACCACAGAATCCACCTCTTTAGCATTGAGTGCGGTGCGCACTACCATAGGTAGCCCACCTAAATCACATAATGCCTTTTGCGCAAAGCGCGTAGATTCTAATCGCGCGGGGATAATAATCATCTCTGCCTCCTTATGCTTCAAATATTAAAAAGGATTCTAGCTTAGAGAGCATAAATAAAGCCAAACAATACGCTTCTTTTATGAATCTTTAGGTAAAAAAACCCAGCATTTACTTATCACAAAGCCTAGGCACACATACACTGCCCCGCCGACAATCTGTGCGATATAAGGATTTACATCTAAGATTCGATACGCAAAACTCATTGCAAGCAGTTGGGTTATATAGGCTATACCCATAGCAAGAGCAAAACGCGGCAAATCGCGCTTATGTGAAGAGGAGGAGGCAAAGGTAAAAGTTTTATTGAGGCAATAAGAGACAATAAATCCTATGCCATAGCCGAGTGCATTTGCTAGCTCAGGCATAAGAGAGCAATAGAGGGCAAAAAAAATGATGCCATAGCCCACGCAGGTATTAATTACTCCTACAATAAGATACATTATCCCTGCTTTTTGCCACGAGTGCTTTTGCATTCACTCTCCTTACAAGTATCAAATATATCTATAAAACTTACTTCAAAGCTTCATTCTACCACAAAGCTTCTAACTCCAAAATAATGCGCATAGCTTGTATTAGGCCACACATTTGGATTTTTGCTTGGATTTCCCCAATCCCCATATTGAGCATAAAAAGATGTGAAAGTTTTATGGCTTACTTTAATGTCTTCTAGTCCTTGTGCCTTTTGCGCGGCAATAGATTCTAGCATTTGCTCCCATTTCACTCGCCCATCAATATATGCACTTAATACAAAAATCCCATACCCACAGCACAAAGCTACTATTACCTTTTTAACCCTTTGCTTAAGATTCTCTTTAAGTAAGCTTATCCACTGCACAAAAACAAAATATATCATCATCATTTCAATAAGCACATAGCAGAGCTTTGCGCGGGAAGGCAACCCTACTTGAATAGTTGTGCCAACAAAGAGACAAAAAAGCACAAAAGCAAGAATAAGTTTTATAAAAAGCCTATACATATCCCATTCAGCTCTTTTATGATAAAACCACGCAAAGCCCACATAAAACATAGCCACAATAGCCACCCACACAAGCCCAACTACACTACTTATAAAGGGTAAAAAATGCTTATGATTTTTGAATGCGACAGAGCATAAAATCACGCCCAAGATAAGAGCAAAAGCATAGAGTTTCTTTGTCTTATGTTTATATACTACAAACAGCATTGGCACAATAAGAAATAAACCAAAATTTCCAGCAAACCGCGCATAAGTAATGCTTAAATGCCTGATTTTCTCTCCTATGCTCATTGCCCATATATCACCGAGTGTATAAAAAGAATCTCGTCCAAAAAGCTCCCACCATAACGCCACTCTTTTAGTGTGTCCGGGGCTTAGATAGAGCGCAAGATAGCCACATACAAAGGCAAAAATTCCCGCTACATACCACAGAGGCAAATGCACCTTTTTATACAGAGCAAAAAATAAGAATCCTATATGCACAAAAATCGCAACAACACCTACCATCTCACTACTCATTCCAGCGACAAAGCATACTATCATAAAACCAAGAGCTTTGAGTAGCTCTATGGCAATGCTTTTTGTTTGAGAAGACTGCACTTGTGATTTTGCATAAGAATCCAATGCCAA
>NZ_JAFLSB010000072.1 GCF_022511165.1 Helicobacter sp.
ATGTAGAAATGGTTATGCCCGGTGATAATGTAAAAATCACAGTAGAGCTTATCGCGCCTGTGGCACTTGAAGATGGAACTCGTTTTGCGATTCGTGAAGGTGGTAGAACAGTTGGTTCGGGTGTTGTAACTAAGATTATCGAGTAGCAAAAGGCTTGGTATGGCAAAGGGAAACACGATTAAAATAGGGTTGAAGTGTTCAGAGTGTGGTGATATTAATTATAGCACCACCAAAAACACAAAAACAAAGACAGAAAAACTGGAGCTCAAAAAGTTTTCTCCTCGTTTGAATAAGCACACAATTCACAAGGAAGTAAAACTTAAAAGCTAGGCTTTGCCTAGCTTATAGGTCAGTAGCTCCAATGGTAGAGCGTCGGTCTCCAAAACCGAATGTTGGGGGTTCGAGTCCCTCCTGGCCTGCCACACGACTATGGCAATAAAAAAGCTATAGTTATGAGGAGCTATGAGTGATAAAAAAGAAAAGAGATACAAATGATAAAAAAAATAAGAGCCTATTTCCAAAGCGCAAATGAAGAGCGAGCAAAAGTTATATTCCCTACAAAAGAGCAGATTCGCAATGCCTTTGTATCTGTGCTAGTTGTAGTGAGTGTAATTACTCTGTTTTTAGCTTTGGTTGATTGGATTTTGTTTCATTCTGTATCGATTGTTTTATAATATTATTGTGGAGGGTAAGACTTGGAATGGTATGCGATACAAACATATTCTGGGAGTGAAAAGTCAGTCGGTGAGGCAATCCGCAATCTTATTATTCAAAATCAGATGCAAGATAGATTCGGCGAGGTTGTTGTCCCTACGGAATCTATTATAGAAACAAAGAAAAAGATTGTAGATAGAAGTCTCTATCCGGGTTATGTGTTTATTCAAGTTGATTTAGACACAAAACTTTGGCATATGATTCAGTCTTTGCCTAGGGTTGGACGCTTTATTGGTGAGAGCAAAAAACCTACACCTTTGAGTGAGACTGATATTGCAAAGATTCTAGAAAAAGTAAGGAATCCAAGCGCACCTAAGCCAAAAATTTCTTTTGAACACGGCGAGGTTGTGCGCATTATCGATGGTCCTTTTGTGAATTTTACAGGCACGGTAGAAGAGTATGATTTAGAGCATAAAAAACTCAAACTTAATGTTTCTATTTTTGGGCGTAATACGCCTGTTGAGATTCTCTATTCACAAGTGGAAAAAATTATCTAAATTTTGGTAGAAAAGGAAGGAATACGCAATGGGTAAGAAAGTTGTTGGTGAATTGAAATTACAGATTCCAGCAGGAAAAGCAAATCCATCTCCTCCTGTGGGTCCAGCATTAGGGCAAAGAGGGGTGAATATTATGGAGTTTTGTAAGGCATTTAATGAAAAAACAAAGGATATGGGTGATTTTAGTATTCCTGTTGTTATTACCATTTACCAAGATAAGAGTTTTACTTTTATCACCAAGAAGCCTCCTGTAACTGACCTTATCAAAAAGGCGGCTAAAATCACAAAAGGTTCAGATAATCCTCTTAAAAACAAAGTTGGGAAATTGACAAGCAAACAGCTTGAGGAAATTGCCCAAACTAAAATGGAAGACCTTAATGCTTGCGATATTGAGGCTGCAAAGTTGATTGTGGCAGGAAGTGCAAGAAGTATGGGCGTTGAAATCCAAGATTAAAAATGGAGTTTGTTTATGGGTAAAAAGATAGCAAAGAGACTACAAGCATTGCAAGCAAAGGTAGATTCTCAAAAAATATATGATGTGCAAAGTGGTGTGAGTGCAGTTAAAGCCTTAGCTTCGGCAAAATTTGATGAAACTGTTGAGGTAGCATTGCGCTTGGGGGTTGATCCAAGACACGCTGATCAAATGATTCGAGGTGCAGTTGTCCTGCCACACGGAACAGGTAAAAAAGTGCGTGTAGCTGTATTTGCAAAAGGTATTAAAGCAGATGAGGCAAAAAATGCGGGAGCTGATGTTGTCGGGGCTGATGATTTAGCAGAAGAGATTAAAAATGGCAATATCAATTTTGATATGGTTATTGCTACCCCTGATATGATGGCTCTTGTGGGTAAGGTAGGACGTATTTTAGGACCAAAGGGCTTGATGCCAAATCCAAAGACAGGCACGGTTACAATGGAAATAGCTAAAGCTGTTTCTAATGCTAAAAGTGGGCAAGTGAATTTTAGAGTAGATAAAAAGGGCATTATCCACGCACCCATTGGTAAAGCTTCTTTTCACGAGGACAAGATACGAGATAATATGCTTGAGCTCGTGCGTGCTATCAATAAACTTAAGCCTACTTCTGCAAAGGGTAAATATATTCGCAGTAGCACATTATCATTGACAATGAGTCCTGCGATTAAGCTTGATTCACAAGAGCTTATGGATACAAAATAATTGCATTTATTTTTATCTTAGACCAAAGAGCTTAGGGGCTTAGGCTTAAAAATAACCCTAGGTGAGGTTTTGGGCTGAAAGGAGGAGAGATGACTAAGCAAGAGAAGATTCAAATTGTTGAGCATTTGAGTTCTGAATTTAAACAGGCTTCAGCCTTTATTGTATGCGATTACAAAGGTTTGCAAGTAAGTCAAATTGAAGCGTTAAGACGCGCTTCAAGGGCTGCAAATATTAAAGTGCAAGTGATTAAAAACACTCTCGCAAGTATCGCCATCAAAAATGCAAGCTATCCTGATTTAGAGCTCAAGGACACAAATATTTTTCTTTGGGCAGATGATCAAATCGCTTTGTCCAAAGTTGTTTGTAAGTTTGCAGATGCCCACAATGAGCATTTTGCTCTAAAATTTGGCGTGTTTGATGGAAAAGTGGTTGATACCAAACACATCGTGTCTGTTTCTAAGCTACCAAGCAAAGAAGAGCTTATTGGTATGTTGCTATCTGTATGGACAGCACCAACTCGATACTTTGTTACGGGGCTTGATAATTTAAGAAAACAAAAAGAAGAAAAATAACATAAGGAGCATAAAATGGCAATCTCTAAAGAAGAAGTACTAGAATACATCGGCAATCTCTCTGTGTTGGAGCTTTCAGAACTTGTGAAAGCTTTTGAAGAAAAATTTGGTGTAAGTGCAGCACCAACGGTTGTAGCAGGAGGTGCAGCAGGCGGTAGCGCAGCAGCAGGCGGTAGCGCAGAAGAGAAAACTGAATTTA
>NZ_JAFLSB010000073.1 GCF_022511165.1 Helicobacter sp.
AGTAAGTAGCTTAAAGTCTAGCTTTTTTAAGAGGAAGCTTAAGGTTAAGGCTTTAGCTTAAAAATATTGCTTTAAGGCTTTAGGTTTTTTAAGCTTATTTTATAAGCAAATTTGCGCTTAAATGCTTTTTTTAAAGAGAAAAATTGCTATGAGATTTTAAGCAAAAGTAAGAATCCTTTAAAAGCAGACTTATCTTTATTTCCCTTTTCCTTGTGTCTATAGAGAGGAGGCAACACCTAGCTCCATTCCGAACCTAGCAGTTAAGCTCCTCTTCGCTGATGATACTGCACTTTTCAAGTGTGGGAATGTAGGTCGATGCAGGGATAGGGAAACTTCTTTTTACTTCTTGGCTTACACTTATTTTTATTATGACTTACTTTATATGGCTTTTTATACTTACTTGTATTGCTACTTAATTTTTGGCTTATTTTTATATTTGTGTTGTTTGTGGTTGGTGTTTTAGGCTGATATACATTCTTTCTCTCTACCTTATCTCTACTTTGTAGGGTTTGCTATTATGGGCTTATGCAAAAGCAGTGGAATTTTTTTATATTGTAATATGTA
This sequence comes from Helicobacter sp., assembly GCF_022511165.1. Lineage (GTDB taxonomy): Bacteria > Campylobacterota > Campylobacteria > Campylobacterales > Helicobacteraceae > Helicobacter_C. The sequence continues at coordinate 565 of NZ_JAFLSB010000073.1, forward strand.
TGAGAATATCGCACTTATGGAGCTTGTGGTTTAATTGTGTTTTATTGCACCCTAAATCCAAAATAAACTACTCCTATGAGATTTTAGAGCGAGTGGTTGTTATGGAGGAGCAAGGGGGGGCTTACTCCCTAGCTTTGAGACAAAAGACACATCTACCCCATTGGCTAGAGACAAAGGCAGTGCATTAGGTGCTAGAGGTGATAGCACAAAGTCCTGCTTTTTTATCTCTTAGCGCAAATATCTTTGAGCTAAGAGATACTCTCGCAAAGATTGTGTGTTTTTGCTTGGCGATTTCTAGCACAGAGGCTATTTAGGCTGTACGCGTCTTAGTGCTATCATTTCTGTCCCATCGGCATTTTTTATAAGTTCTAAATAATATTGCAAGTCTAGCGTCCTAGAGCCTGCTTGTGCGGTTGCTGCACAGGTAAGCTTGCGCTCATCTTTTGATGTTTCCATTAATTGAATATTGTTAAAGGCAAGGGGAATCTCCTTTAGCTTCTCTGGAGCTTTAAATACAACATTGGCTTGTTCTTTGATGTATTGCTCAAGCAGATTCTTACTCTCTGTGCTATCGCATTTAAAGCCTGAATTCCCACAACCACTTAATGCAAAAATCATTATGCTAATGCTTAAACTTGTGATTATTTTTTTCATTATTTACTCCTTATAGGTGTGAAAGTGTGCATTGGGATTTGTGGGATTTTACATACTCCACAAAGTCCTGTGCGTTAGGTGTGTCTGCTGTGATATGCCCATAGCGCGAAGTGTTTTTGGGGACATTAGGGCGCAAATTTGCAGGGATTGCTAGTGCCTTTTCTCCCTTGCCAAAGTCCCCAAAGTAGTAAAATTCTTCGCACACTAGCACCTTAAATGATTTTAAATCGTGCTTTTTATCGCTCCACTCCTCTTCCTCATCATTACTTTGAGCATCTGGGTGGCAAAAGCAGCCAATGCAGTCTTTATTTTTCTTATCGTGGTGGTCATTTTGCTCTACTTCAAAGTCATCGGGGCTTTGAGGGTTGGGGACAAGGGGCTTATAGATATTATCTCCATTTTTATCGTTATCTGGACGTTTTTGAGGGTATGCCTCCCAATACTCTGCAAAGGTAAGGGTTTTGGAGATTCTCGCTAGATAGATAAGCTTTTCTGCCCCTACTTGTGAATTATCTAGGGCTTTAGAGCTCCAGCCTGCGAGCCATTCACCTACCTTTGCTGTTTCTCTAATGTAGGGCTTGCAAGTAGCGAGCGTTAGAATCCCGCCAGAGTAGTTAGGCGCAAAGCCCTTATCTACTTTCATTTTATATGAACGCACACGATAAGACATATTTTCCTCCTTAGTTTATAGTTTTTCAAGATTTTCGGTGATAAATTGCACCATTTCTTTATCATACATTTTGTGAAGCAAAGTATTAAATGCTTCTTGGTCATAGACGCGAGGGTCAATGCTAGTGCCATTTTTTTGGAAGTTTAGTTTAAGAAACCTATCATCCCCAAAATTTCTACTCTCGGTCTCGACACGAAGGGTGTAAGTTGCACCATTGATGGTTTCAATAATTTTTTCATCAAAAGCTTTTACACTACTACCACTCCACATTGGGTATCTATCTTTCTCAAAAACAGGGAGTTCTGCTTGGTAGTCGGAGCTATTTGCAAATGGCTTAAACTCTCCTTTGTCAAATGCCTCCAAAAGTGTTTCAAAAAATCCATATTGATTAGAGCAATCATAATCTTTAGGCAAGAAACCCCACTTATCTGCCGCTTTATGTCTAATACCAATGCCGTAACTATGCTCATTGCCCTGTGTGAAGTCGGTTTTATATAACTCTATAGAGGAGCAACCAGGACCACGAAGAATTGTGCTTTTCTCTCCCACTTTATCCCAAGAAGAGAATTTTAAATCCGATTTTTTGCGCTCTGTGGGCTTGGCATCTGCCTGATGGAGAGATTTTGAGACAAGGATATGATACTCTTTGGCAGTAGCATTAGCTTTAGGTATAAAATTCCACACTTTCTTCTCTCCATTAAGCTGATTGTCTTTGTAATTTTCCTCTTTGAAAACAACCCCTTCATACACCGTGCTTTTTAGCGTAAAAAGCCCCTCTTTTTTTCCATCATTATAGTTCCCTTCATAGAGAGTAGCCTCATCTTTACTCCCCTCATTTATTTTGACAAGCCCTTGAGGTCGACCTCGGTAATTAAGAGGGTTGCCATTTTTATCAGGGTAAGTGCCAGCAGGGAATCCTTCATAAAATACATAATCGCCAAATAATTCAGCAAACACAGGATTGCCCATACATATCTGTGCGCTCAAAGCCACACCTACAATCAACGCCTTATATTTCATTTATTTCACTCCTTTATATTTTGATTAGCAAAGTGTGTATCATATCCCCCCCCCCC
>NZ_JAFLSB010000074.1 GCF_022511165.1 Helicobacter sp.
AACCCCCCCCCCCCGCTGTCTATAATATAATTTTGCCCTGAAATAAACTTTGCCTTATTTGAGAGGAGATAGCACACCATATTTGCCACATCACTTGGCTCACCCCAGCCAAATGGGTAAGATAGCTCGTGTATGATTTGATTGTATTCAAGCTCTTTGATGTTTTGATTTTCTGTCATAGGTGTAGAAATCATTGAGGGCAAGAGAGCGTTTATGCGCATTCCAAGCGGGGCAATTTCCTTTGAAATAGCCTTTATAGAAGCCGAAAGTGCGGCTTTTGTCGCAGCATAGACATTTTGCCCCTTTGTGCCAAAAAGCGCATCAGCAGATGAGATACAAACAATAGAAGTGCCTTTCCCAATGTTGTTTCTTTTATCACTCACAGCTTTTATGCTCATCAACACTGCAAAATAATTTATATCAAAAATCTCCTTTGCATATTGATAGGTAGTCCCCCTCAATGCGCATATTGCGCTTATACCAGCGCAATAAACAAGCCCAGAAAATTTTCCATATTTTTCCTTTAAGTCTTTTATATAATTTGGCAGATTTTCTATATCCTCTGCCAAGTCCTTTTGCTCCAAAAAGACATTTTCAGGGTATTTGCATTGAGCTTTCATTTGCTCTAACCGCTCCTTATTGCGTCCTATGGCGATGATACTCGCTCCAAGCGAATTCAGCAAAATAGCACTAGATTCACCTATGCCAGAGCTTGCGCCTGTTACGATATACACTTGTTCTTTTGAAAAGGCAATCATTACAAGCCACACTTTTTTGCTATATCTTCGATTGTTTGAAAGTTGCTTATTTCACTTATTGCCATAGTAACTGAAAATTCTCTATCCAAAAACGCTAGGGTAGTCATTTTGGAGAGAGAATCCCACTCCTGTATTTCATCAAGTCTCATCTCAAAAGAGAGCTTCTCATCTGTTTGAAAAATCTCTTGCAAATGTTCTAAAAATTCTGTCCTACTCATCAACATATCCTCCTTTGTAGATTTGGGGTTTTAAGCAAAGCACATTCTCAAGGTCAGCTATACAAGCCCCCCACGATAGTCCTCCGCCAAAACCCTGCATTAAGACTTTTTTCTTTTTATCCAATTTATCGCGCAATTCCTCGCAAATAGTAGTGGGAATCGAAACAGCATTTTGATTGCCATATTTTGAAAATATCCTTGGTGCTTTTTCAAATGGAATCCCTGCTTTTTTAAGTATAGATTCTACAATATAGGTATTTGCTTGATGAAGTACAAAATAATCAATGTCATTTTTTGTGAGATGAGCAAAATCAAGCGTTTCTTCAAGAAGTGAAGGCTGTTCAGTAAGCGTAAAGTTGAACACTTCTATGCCATTCATATAGAGATTTTCTGCACTTCTAATATTGCCATTTTCATCGCTAGATTCAATCCGCGTAAATTCACTACTTGGCATCTTACAAGCTCCAGCTTTTTTGTATATTTGTTCCCAACCATTACCATCTGATTTGAGGATAAAGTATGAATCTGTAGCATTTGTATCAAAATCGATAATAGTCGCGCTTCCTGTGTCTGAAAATAAGGGTGCAGTAGTCTTATCTTTTTTATTGACGTATTTACTTAGAGTATCTCCAACTACCAATAAAACCCGCTTGATTCCAGCATTGACAAGCATACCTGCTACAAATAGCCCATACACATAGCCAGAACAAGCAAATTCCATATCAAGCGCGATACATTCTTTATTTAGCCCTAAATTTTTATGCAAAATATGTGCATTACCGGGTATAGGATAATCAGGTGTTTGTGTGATGCTTACAATCGCATTAATACTTGAAACTTCAATCCCTAATGCTTTTATTATATTGAGACTTGCCGCCTCACATAGATTTAGTGTAGTTGTATCTTTGTTTGCTACATAGGTAATATCAAAACCTATTGTGCTTTGTAGTTTTTTGCAATGCTTTTCATTGTTCCACCATAAAGGTTCATCTTTAAAATGCTTTTTGTGTTCGCCAAGAACAACAGAGATTCCAGCTATTCGCATATTTTTGATGATAGATGTTGCCATATTTACTCCTTAATAAGACTACTACCTATTGTGCTTTAGCTTCTTCATAATCAAAAACTTTAATACCATTAACTTTATTTACTCCATTACTTGCTTCTTTATCAACAATAAAGATAAAGTTATCCCACTCTTTTACAGCATCATTAATAATTTGAGCGAATTCAAGCACTTCTCTCCCAAGTCCTCCAGCTCCATAAATACCAAGTGTTTTTTTACTCATTTATTTCAACTAACATCTTTTTTAACTTAATTAGGCAATTATTATGCCCCCCCCCCCCATAAAACTTTGCTTAAATGAGAATCTATTTTGTGGAGAAACAAAATTGCAGTTTGAATTTTATTTTTAGTTTTCTTTAAGTTTTTGCACACTTAATGTTTTTAGTTTGAGGATTTGATGAGCATATAACCTACATATTTTTTGCTTTTGCGCGTATTTTGGTGAAAGTTTTAGGGTAATGTACTAAAAGTATTTGTAGTGATTTTGCTTGTTGGGGCTTTGAAATTCTAGTTAAAATGTGATAAGCTCATTAATCTCCCTACAAATCCTGCTCAATTATCTTTTCAAAGCTTTCAAAATACAGCTTACTCATCTCCTCAAGGCTGATATTTATTTCATCAAGATAAAAATGCTCTCCGCCCA
>NZ_JAFLSB010000075.1 GCF_022511165.1 Helicobacter sp.
GCTAAAAGCCTCTCTAGCACCTGCTCTGTTTTGAGGTGGGGAGCTTGATAGGTGATGATACCTATTTTTTTGATATGTTGATAAAAATTATTATGCTTTTGCATTGTATTCCTTTGATATAAGATGATTTGCCCTAAGATGACACACTTTTGCATAAAGGGTGATAATCACCCTTTAATCCTAAGATTTGGGCGTTACGAATGTGATGTATAATCTCTATGGATTTTCTTGCCTCTTTTAGTCCAAATCCCTTATTTTCTAAAATTGCCTTATAACTTTCTGTATGCAAATCAGTAAAACCATCGCTAAATTCCACAGATTCACCATTGACACTGATGAGCCTAAAAGTCTGCTTATTTTGCTCCAAAGCCTCTTTGGGAAGCGTATGAGAATCCACTGATAAAAACCAACGCACCCTTGCATTACTAAGCTCAAGCAAACCGCTTGCACTTTTTTCATCTAAAAAATGCACTTTGCTCTCTTTCACATCTCCAAAAATCCAAGAAAGCATATCAAAAAAATGCACCCCGATATTAGTCGCTACTCCACCACTTTTGGTTATATCTCCTTTCCAAGAAATAAAATACCACTTGCCCCGCGAAGTAATATAAGTCAAATCCACATCAAAAATTTTATTAGGTTCTTTTTGTAAGATAGATTGAATCTTATTTTTCAGCTCAATAATGCTCTTATGCAATCGAAGTTGCAAAATATTATAAACTTTTCTCCCCGTTTCTTCTTGAATCGCCTCAAGAGCATCAATATTCCACGGATTTAAAACTAAAGGCTTCTCACAAATCACATCAACTTGGCTTCTCAAACCAAAGCGGATGTGGCTATCGTGCAGATAATTTGGCGAACAAATAGAGATAAAATCAAGCTTTTGTCCCTTGCGTCTTAGTTTATCTATATGCCTATCAAACCGCTCAAATTCCGTAAAAAAATCAGCCTCTGGAAAATAGCTATCCATAATCCCCACAGAATCGTTTTTATCAAGCGCACACACAAGTGTGCCATTATTTGCTTTGATAGCTTTAAGGTGTCTAGGGGCGATATAGCCTCCTACGCCAATAAGTCCAAATTTTTTCATTACCTTTGTGTCTCCTCTTTAATGGCTTGTAGTATTTTATAGCTTGCATTACCCTCACCATAGAGGGAGTTATCAAACTTTATGCTGATATTGGAAAAAACCTCAAAGGCTTTAAAGATTTGCTCTTCTCTTGCACCCACAAGGCAGTTATAGCCTCTCTCTACTAATTCGCCCCATTCTGTTTCATCACGCAAAACCATACAAGGTTTTTTGAAAAAATAAGCTTCTTTTTGCAATCCACCGCTGTCTGTGGCTACCATTGTGCATTGTTTTAGCACCCAAATCATCTCCAAATAACTCAAGGGCTCAATAAAAAGAATGTATTTAGTTTGAATCTTGCTTTTTTCTAAAATATTTTTGGTTCTTGGGTGCAAGGGAAGCACAACGAGCATTTGTTTTGAGATTTTATCAAGGGCTTTGAGGATAGATTCTAATCTTTCTTGATAGTCTGTGTTTTCAGCACGATGAAGGGTGCAGAGGATAAAATCTTGAGGCAAGTTAAGATTATTTTTTTTTGCTTTTTTTTGATAATGCAAGAGCGCATCATACATCACATCGCCACATTCTATAATTTTGCAATCAAAAGATTCAAAACCCTCTTTTTTAAGGTTTTCAACCGCCTTTTTGGTAGGTGCAAATAAAAGTTTAGCAATTCTATCTGTTAAGATGCGATTGATTTCTTCGGGCATTTGCATATTAAAGCTCCTTAAACCCGCCTCAATGTGAATAAGGGGAATATGCAATTTCACACTCGCTAAAGCCCCTGCTAGAGTGGAATCTGTATCCCCATAGACAAGGGTAAAATCAGGTTTTTCTTGCTTTAAGACTTCTTCAATTTTTTCTATCATTCTCCCTGTCATTGCTCCGCTAGAAAGTCCACCAATACCAAGATTATAAGAGGGTTTGGGGATTTCTAGCTCTTGAAAAAATACTTCACTCATCTTGCTATCATAATGTTGCCCTGTATGAATGATCATCTCTTGGATTGTTTTATCTTGTGCAAAAGCTCGGCTTAACGCACCTGCTTTTATAAATTGTGGTCTTGCACCCACAACACTCGCTATCTTCAATCCAACACCCTCTCAATAATATTTAAAAGCTTCTCTCCCTCTCTAGTGGCATTTAAAATCTTAGCGGTTTTATTAGCATTTTCTTTGTAGATAAGGATTTGCTTTTTGGTAAGAGCGTTTAAAGCCTTTGCCATAGATTGAGGGGT
>NZ_JAFLSB010000076.1:0-1968 GCF_022511165.1 Helicobacter sp.
TTATAGAAAAAAGAATCTAATACACTAAACTTAGAATCTAGAATCTAAAAATAGATTTTTATTTTTGGAGTTTTTAGAATCTCCTAGCAACCTCAATATTTCTTAGCAATCAAGGTATATCCTTAAATTTCAATATATTATATAAAAAAGAAACACATTCAGTAGAGATTTTAGCAAAACTCTGCCATAAATATGCCATAATATCACTCATATAAGGGCAAAATAGAGCAACCAAAGGAGCATAGATGACTTCCCATTTTGAGCGTATTATCGCGCATAATCGATACAAAACCTACGCGGTTTTATGCGTCTATATAGCTATTTTTGCGCTTATTGGGCTTCTTGGGGATATTATCCGCCTTGACGCCCCAAGCCTAGAGTATGGATTCTACGCACTCCTTACTTTACAAGAGACGCCCATTATTACCCTCTCTCTTGCCCTCATCGCATCTCTTATCATTTTTTTTAGCATAGCTCAAAGCTCACGCATTATGCTAAGTGGCAATGAATATAAGCGCATAGACCCTACCCGCGTCCTCTCCCGCAAGGAATCTCGCCTCTATGGAGTCCTCCAAGACCTCCTCAAAAGCGCGCAATGCCCCTTTGAACCCGCACTTTATATTATGGAAGCCCCCTATATGAATGCCTTTGCAAGTGGGTGGAATGAAAAAAACTCAATGATTGCGGTTACTTCTAGTCTGCTTGAACGCCTTGATGAAAGTGAGCTAAAAGCCGTAGTTGCACACGAGCTAAGCCATATCCGCCACGGCGATGTGCGCCTTACGATGTGTGTAGGCATTTTAAGCAATATTATGCTTTTGGGCGTGAATATTTTTGCCTTTTATTTTAGCTCCTCGCAATCTCAAGGCGCAAGGGCTGCACGAAGTATTTTGCTTCTTTTGCAGTTTATTCTCCCCTTTCTCACGCTTTTTTTAAGCCTTTTTATTAGTCGTAGTCGCGAGTATATGGCGGATTCTGGTGCGGCATATTTGATGAAAGGGAGTGAGCCAATGATTCGCGCCTTGCAAAAAATCAGCCAAGACTATGCGCAAAATCGCTACACCGAGCCAAATCCCACACGAGCCAATGCCTATCTCTTTGGCGTGGGCGAGTTTCTAAGCACCCACCCAAGCATACAAAATCGCATAAAAACCCTACTTAATCAACATTTTTAGGACGCCCTATGCAAAAAAAGAATACTTCAAAGTCTATCAAAACCCCCTCCAAAAATACAGCCTCAAAGCCTACCCTTGCTTCAAAATCTAGCGTAACAAAAAGCGCCGCCACCTCAAAAGATAGCGCTTCCCCCATTTCAATCCCCTCCATAAGCACAGCTTTGGAATCCACCTCCCTCGCCTTTTTTCAATCCCTTTGCGCTCACATAGGAGAAAATCCCACGCGCGAGGGCTTAGCCCATACATCAACGCGCCTTGCCCAAAGCCTCCTCTCCCTTCTTGATGGCTATGCCAAAAGCCCCAAAGATGCGCTAAGAAGCACTTTTGAAGATAATGTATGCGATGAGATGATTATCCTCAAAAAGCTTCATTTTTACTCAATGTGCGAACACCATATCTTGCCCTTTTTTGGGCATATTTCTATCGGCTATATCCCTGATAAAAAGCTTGTGGGCATTAGTGCTTTGGCGCGATTAGTTGAAGTTTTTTCCCACAGATTGCAGATTCAAGAGAATCTTACCGCACAGATTGCAGATGCAATTTATAATGAACTCAAACCCAAAGGCACAATGGTTGTATGTGAGGCGCGGCATCTCTGCCTTGAGATGAGAGGGCAGCAGCCCCAATCGCCTATTATCACTTCCGCCCTACGCGGACTTTTCAAAAAAGACCCCCGCACAAGAGCAGAGTTTATGCAGCTGATACAAAACTAAGGCGCTATGGTAAAACACAACAAAATCACATAAAGAATCTAGCGACTTAATTATGGGTAAAAATTACTAGGATTATTGAT
>NZ_JAFLSB010000076.1:1991-2282 GCF_022511165.1 Helicobacter sp.
CAAGAGCCATACAAGCCACAATAATATGAACGAGCATTATAAATCCTCCAATTCATCGATTTTTTTATTGATGAGTCTTGATAAGAATACTATCGCTATTCCTAAAATAATCATAGCAAAAAAGCCCAATATCAAGAGCCATACTTCTATTTTTGAATAATTTGTAACACTCCAGCCAATGATAGCCAAAAAAGTTGCTACCGCAATTCCTAGCCAAAATTTAAGTATAGCTATTTTTTCCTTTGCTTTGTCTATTTTGCTCAAAAATAGTATTTCCCTTACTTTTTCATA
>NZ_JAFLSB010000077.1 GCF_022511165.1 Helicobacter sp.
CTGTATGTCCCAGCGATTTGGAAAAGTGGAGCTTTGTCGCCATTAATCGTATAGCTTAGAGCGATACGAGGCATAGAGCTATCTGCAGTTAAAGGAGATATTACCCCTACATTTTCAGCCATATAGTCAGAGATGAGCGCAAGGCTAAGTCCAGCTACATTGTATTGAGCTTGAAGTCTTCTTGTGCTTGTGCTAAGCCCACCAAAGCCATTAAAGGCTGTATCGGTATTTAACACACCTGTTGAGAAAATATCTGTGGTAGGGGTATTTGCCTTACCGATAAGGATAGTCCCTGCACCTGTATCATAAGAGCCCCAGAAGAAGCGAAGTGGAAGTTCATTATAGCCATTTGCTGAAGTGCCAGTTACGAGGTCTTCTTTTGCACCAAATTCTACTTTTGCTTTAAACTTATCCACGCTTACATTAAAGCCAACGTGTGAGTTACCTTGCACCCCAAAGAGGAAGTTAGCAGGTCCGCCTGCTTCACCTTTATGAGCGTTTTCACCCATACCTACATAACCGCGGATTGAGCCATAGAGTTCAACGCTTTTGCCATCGTCATTATAGATTTCTAAAGCCGCCGCTGGCAATACTAAAAGTGCCGATAATGCACTGCTTACAAGAACTTTTTTCATAAAAACCTCCAAAAAGAGAAGAAATTAAGCCATCACTAAGGCTATTTAGGCATTGCCTCATAGTCTTTAGTAGCCTTGAACTATAACTATTACAAAAAAAATGCCATTTGTCAATAAAAAGTAAATAAGAAGTGATAAAAGTGAGTAAAATGCTACATTATAGGGAGGGGATAAGGTATATCATAAAAAAGTAAGTTAAAAAAAAAAAAAGGATTAGTTTATCAAAAAGCGCACTTTTTGCGCTTCATTCTTCCCTTAAAATAATAAAAAAACATACTATGGCATTCATCATTTTAATAATTGCCAAACATTCATAGTGTGCAAAGGGGGTTTAAGCCCACTCAAAGCATTGTAGGGGGTATCTTTATGCGTGAGGTGCGCTAAAGATAGCTTAAGAAAAACAAGCTAGAATTGTATTTGTAATTTTATTTTTAGGTGCAAAATGGAACTCAATACAATCTTTAAAGGCTCTGTCGCTTGTGCTTTGGCTTTGATGATTTCTCATACTTCCCTTAGCGCTGATTATTTAAGCTCATCTTGTAAGCCAATACAAGCCCAAAAGCACTCGAATATGAAGCATATTTCAAGTCAAAAGTATGCTGCATTATGTGATGATATTTTTGAAATGCACAGCTTGTATTGGAGTGTTTTGATTATGGAGCAGGATTACTTTAATCAATTTAAAGAAAGTCAAAGAATCCAAGAAAAACAAAAAATCAAAAAGTTATTGAAAGGCTTAACAAGGGTTATTACAGAATCAAAAAAGCGCGTAGGGGATTTGCATTACAAACGCCTCAAGGGTAAAAATGAAAAGGTGTATTACTCCTCTTTGGCGCTTAAGCATTTGCTAGAGATTCTCATCGATGATACTTTTATGGAAGTAACGGGTGGGGTGGATTTCCCAAAAGATAAGATAGACATTTTAGCCTATGGCAGGGGCGTTGAAAAAGCACAAGAATTTTTAAAAGAAATGGCTTGAAAGAACAAATATGGGCGAAGAGTATGCGTATATCATAGAGGCTTTTAAAAAGATTTTACAGAGTAGGCATAAGGTGCAAGAAGCTTTGTGCTATATGATTTTGCCAAGATATGAGGATTTTGCAAAAGATTATAAGATTTTTAAAAAATACAAAGATTGTAGGGATTTTGAGGAGTGCTTGGCGAGTTTGTTTGGGATAGAGTATGCTAAGATGAAAGCCATAATAAAAAAGCTTAATGATTATAAAAATGAAAAAGATTCAATATCGCGGTGTATGGCTATAAAAATAAGCCTATAACTTGTTTATGCGCTTTTTTTGGGCTTTGAATTAAGGTTTTATTTTGAGAGATTTTGGAGGTTTTGGAGGCTTTAAAGATTTTAAAGATTTTAGAGGTTTCAAAGATTTTAAAGAGGGGGCGATACGCCTACACTTCATTACCTGCGACTTTATATTATCTTTTTATTGTTGCTATATGGGGG
>NZ_JAFLSB010000078.1 GCF_022511165.1 Helicobacter sp.
AGGGCATTGCCGGGGGCAAAGTCAAAGCAGGAAATGTAGTGGTTATCCGCTATGAGGGACCTAAGGGGGGACCGGGAATGCAAGAAATGCTAAGCCCCACAAGTTTGATTATGGGAATGGGGCTAGGTAATAGCGTAGCACTAATTACCGATGGACGCTTTAGTGGGGCAACGCGTGGGGCGTGTATCGGGCATATTAGCCCAGAAGCTGCGGAAGGGGGATTGATTGCACTTATTGAAGATGGCGATAAAATTGCTATTTCAGTGAGCAAGGGGAGCTTGGAATTGTGTGTGGATTCTAAGATTTTGGAGGAGAGAGCCAAAAAATGGAAACCTCTTAAAAAGGAGATTCAAAGCAAATGGCTCAAGCGATATGCCTTGCTTGTGAGTAACGCTGCTAATGGCGCAGTGCTGAAAAGCGAGCTGTGAGATATGGAAGCTAGAGTTGCCTTAACTTCCTACGAAGACTGGCAAAATCTTTTTTACCAAAATAATTCTCTTACTGACAAAAAAATTCTCTTTTTGGATTCTCTCAAAGGCAAATCTCTCTCCTATAAACGCTATACCAAAAGTCCTTTGCGTTATGGAGGAGGCAAATCTCTAGCTGTTGGCTTGATAATAGAACACTTCCCAAATGATATAAAGCGACTTGTTAGCCCCTTTATGGGCGGAGGAAGTGTTGAAATCGCAAGTGCTTTAGAACTTGGATTAGAAGTGAAGGCTTTTGATGTCTTTGATATTTTGGTGAATTTTTGGCAAATTTTGATTGCAGATTCTAATGGACTTTATGAAGCTTTATTGAAACTTGAACCTACAAAAGAAACCTATACAGAGATAAAAGAGGAACTTAAAGCCTATTGGAATGAGAGGCATAAAGATTCGCAAAATACTGCTCAAATCAAGCTCGATTCCCTCACGCTTGCACGCGATTATTATTTTAATTTTAATTTAAGCTATGGACCCGGCTTTTTAGGCTGGATGAGTAAAATTTATGAAGATAAAACTCGCTACAAAAAAACTTTAGAGAAATTAAAAGATATAGGGCAAGATTGCAAGTTGCAAAATATAAGTGTGGAATGTGCGAGTTTTGAGCAGGTTTTTGAAAGCTACCCTAATGATTTTTTTTACTGCGACCCACCGTATTTTTTAGAGGGGGATTCTCAAATGTTTAAGGGAATCTATCCTATGCGAAATTTCCCTATTCATCATAATGGCTTTAATCATAAACTTTTAAGTAAATATTTAAAAAATCACAAAGGGAAATTTATCTTAAGCTATAATGATTGTGAGTTTGTAAGGGAAACATATAAAGATTTTAGAATCTTAGAACCCAAATGGCAATACACAATGGGGCAAGGCGAAACAAGAGTAGGCAAAAATCGCCTCAATCGTAATAATGGACTACAAGGCAATAGGGATAATATTAAGCAAAGCCACGAATTGTTAATTATAAAGGAGTAGAGATGAAAATAAGTGAAGTAAAAACTGCCTTTAAAATTGCTGATGTAGAGTATGTGGAGGGAAGCACAAGGCTTAATTTTAACTATCTTAAAGATTTAAAAGATGAAAATGGCAATGCTCTGCCTCAAAAAATTCTTACTGAAAATGTCGCTAGAGTGTATTTAATTGTTGTTGATGGCGAGATTAAAAAGATTGGAGGAAGTCAAAGTGAAGGAGGAATTAAAAATACTTTGTCTATTTATCGCGACGGTGGGACGAAAGGACGACCTAGCATAAGAAGTTTTGGGATTTGGTATTTTCTTTATTATACAATCTTAGAGGGCAAGAAAATAGAATTCTATATGATTTATCAAGAGAATTTTGAAAAGGATATTAAAGGATTGTTTGGGATTAAGAAAGTGAAAAATGCCTACATTTCTTACAAACT
>NZ_JAFLSB010000079.1 GCF_022511165.1 Helicobacter sp.
TATCTACATAAATAAAATACGCCCCCTTTTGCGTAGAATCTAAAAAAGATTCTATATATTGCTTTAAATCCTCTAAGCTAGTTGCTCTATAGACAAAGGCATATCCACAATAAGCTGCAATTTGAGCAAAATCAACACAAGGAGAAAGATTAAATTGTCCTCCTGTGCTATCGTGGCTTTGATTATCGAGCAAAATATGACAAAAATTATCCCTATTTCTCGCATAATAAGCATTTGTGCTTAATGCCCCTAACCTCATTAGCAAAGCAGAATCCCCATCAATAGCAATCACCTTGTGTGAGCTAGAAAGCGCAATACCTAATCCTAGAGAGCTCACACAGCCCATTGAACCAACCATATAAAGCTGATTAGCATAATCACCTATTTCATAAAGTTCGCGTCCGCATTTGCCTGTGGTTGCCAAAACAATAGCTCCTGCCTTCAAAGAGAGGGTAGATATAACGCGCAAAGCCTCTTCTCTGGAGGGTTTTGTATCTTTACCCTTGTGATATTGCTCTATGTAATGAAGCTCTTTAAAGTCTTTAAAATCTTTGCAATCTTCCATTTCAAGCGGATTGTGCGTTAATGCTACTTGATTAAAAGTCTTATCACGCACGATAAAAAATACACTTTTATTGCTGTTTAGAATCTTCAAAGCCTCTCTTACTTGCGCTTGTGCCTCTTGCATAGAAGATTCTAAAAACATATAGGTAATTTCGCAAGTGTGCAAAAGCTTATCGGTGATAACACCTAAAAGCTCGTGTTGAGGCTCATCAGTATTTTTTCCATTACAATCTCGCTCCCCACGCAACGAAACAAAGCCCAAAATAGGAATACTAAAGGTATGATTGAGGCTTGTAAGAGGACTTAAGGCATTGCTTAAGCCACTATTTTGCATTAATACTGCTCCAAATACTGAATCTTTTGCCCCTGCTCCTATGCTTATCCCACTTGCAATCGCTACCGCATCACCCTCATTATTTGCCATAATAAAGCAATGCTCATTGATTGCATCATTAATAAGCGGTGCAAGGTATGAGCAAGGCACACCTACAAAATTTTTTAATCCCATACTCCTTAAAAATTTGCCAAATTCTTGTGTATCAAGCATAATGCTCCTTTATGATGTTTTGATAAGTGCGATGCTCAAACTATCGCCAATAGGCATTTTATAAATAGGCTCTTTGTGGGCTTTTATAAAAGCCTCTACTGCTTCTTTCACGCCGACATAGCCTTGTGAAAAATACTCGTGTATGAGTATCACGCCATTTTTGACCATTCTTGGATAAAAAAACTCTAGCCCTGCTAAAATAGGCTCATACAAATCTGCATCAAGATTCACAAAGCAAAACTGCTCTTTTTCTAAGCCCAACGCACTTTGAGGAAACCAGCCCTTTTGAATCACGCATTGTGTAGGATTTGGCATTTTTGAAAGCACCAACTCCACACTTGTATTTGCAAAATGCTTTGCTCCTAGATTCTGCGCCATTGTAGAATCTCTGCTTACATCAGTTTTTGCAAAGCCCTCAAAAGTATCAAATAAATACAACTTTCTGTGAGCAAAAGCGGCATTGATATATCTTGCAAAATCCCCCCTATACACGCCTAGCTCTGCCACTGCTCCTTGTAGATTCCCCCATAGCTTTGCAAAATCTTCCAAAAACGCTATCCTCGCTCTCACGCTTAGCTCAATATAACTCACATCAATTTTTTCTTTAGCTACACCCATTTCTTGTAATTGCGCGGATATTTCATAATATCCCGTAAAAGTCCCCACAATCAC
>NZ_JAFLSB010000008.1 GCF_022511165.1 Helicobacter sp.
AGCCTCAAGCTGAGTTTTTAGCACTACCCATTGCACATTTTCGCTACAAGGGGGAGTTGTTAAACTTCCCATAAACTCATAATATGCTTTAGATTCAGGCAATAAAGCACTTATATTAACTTTTTCAAGCTTTTTAGATTTGCCAGCAGCTTGAGGGAGGTTTTTGAAAACTTTTTCAAATGCCTTGTTTTCTGCTCCTTCATTAAAAAGCACACCAACAACAAGTAAATTTCCCTTATCATTTTTATGCACAAAATGCGCTTCAAGTGGGAATTTCACGCCATCAATTTGATTTTCAGATGGGGTATGAAAGTGAAATTGCACTAGCTCATACACGACACCATTAAAAGTTATGCTTGAAGCACCACCATCTACATTCACTTGAATCGTATGCCCATTATTGACAATATCTTTTGTGTTATTTGCATATGCAAAAGCCACATCTTGCTTTGTTTTCTTTGCTTTAGAAGTGATAATATCAATAGGTGTTTGTGCCTTACCTACTTTGCATAGCGCAAACTGCTTATCAAGATCTCCCCAATGTTTAGGACCTTTATCCTCGCTGTAATCCCAATGCACACCCTCACTTGCCCACGCACCTACGCTTAATGCAAATGCAACAGAAAGTGAGCAAAACAACTTACTCTTTAACATTCCTTCTCCTTTGTATTTTTGAAATAGGCTTATATTCTATGTGATTTTTTCTTAAATTTTTTATAAGCCTCGATTCTTTTTTCATTAAATTATTTAAAAAACCCAAAAATATACACAATAATAAAATATTTAAATCATTATTAAAGCTTTATAAAGTTAAAAAAGTGTTTTTTGCGTAATATGTGGAATCTGCAATAATTCATAGGTTTTGGGTGTCGCTATACGCCCTTTTGCTGTGCGCTCCAAGTAGGCATTCACTAATAAATAAGGTTCAATCACATCTTCAATTGTCGCTTCATCTTCGCTCATAGCCGCTGCAATTGTATTAAGCCCTATGGGTTTGCCTTGAGCCTGTGCTAAAATATTTAAGTAGCGCAAATCAAGCTCATCAAAACCAAGCTCATTCACGCCTAGCTCATTGAGTGCATATTGCACACATTTAAGGCTTATTTCGCTTTCTTTAGCATATATGCCTACATCTGCAAAATCCCTCACTCTGCGTAATAGTCGCAGGGCTATACGTGGCGTGCCTCTTGAACGACGTGCAATCTCATCTGCCCCGCTTTGGGCGAGATTCTTATTAAGTTTTCTTGCCGCAATAGATACGATACGCGCAAGCTCATCTGCTTCATAAAATTGCAAACGAAAGCTCATACCAAATCTATCACGCAAAGGATTTGAGAGCATACCCGCACGAGTTGTCGCTCCAATAAGTGTAAAAGGCGCAATATCAAGCTTTATTGTCTGTGCAGCAGGACCAGAACCAATGATAATATCAAGGCGAAAATCCTCCATTGCAGGATAAAGAATCTCCTCAATTGCAGGGCTTAGACGATGAATCTCATCAATAAATAAAATATCCCCCTCGCTCAAATTTGTTAAAATCGCCGCCAAATCCCCCGCTTTTTCTATCATAGGCGCTGCACTCACTTTGATATTACTCCCCATTTGATTGGCAATAATATAGCTTAATGTCGTCTTGCCAAGCCCAGGGGGTCCAAAAAAAAGAATATGGTCAAGACATTCTCCACGTTTTTTACTTGCCTCAATGGCGATTTGAAGATTTTTTTTAATTTTTTCTTGCCCGATGTATTCTTCCCATACGCTTGGGCGCAAGGAAGATTCTTGAGTGATTTCAAAATTAATCTTTTCTACCTCAACAATACGATTAATTTCTGCACTTTGAGCCTGTGATTTTTGCAATGAAATTTTTTCCATTAATAACTCTCTTGGCTGCTTGGAAATGCACAAGTTTTTACATCATTAGCATAATTTCGTATGGCTTCTTTAAGCATTGCCTTTCCATTGCAATAACGGCGCACAAATTTAGGCTTAAAAGTATCAAAAAAGCCAAAGGCATCACTCCATACAAGAATCTGTCCATCACACTCTACCCCCGCGCCAATGCCAATAGTAGGCACTTGCACAGCTTTTGTAATAGCACTGCCACATTCTTTACTCACACCTTCTATGAGGATTCCAAATGCTCCGGCTTCTTGCATAGCAAGGGCAGTTTCTATAAGCTCTTTCTGCTGTGCGCTCTCTTTGCCTTTAACCTTGAATCCCCCATCAAAGCGCATAAATTGTGGTTTCAAACCAATATGTGCCATAATAGCAAAGCCCTCATCACATAGTGCCTTGATTAGGGGAAGTTTGTCCATTCCTACTTCAAGCTTGAGAGCATCTGCACTTGTGTGCTTATAGAATCTTCGCGCATTTTTAAGGGCTTCTTTGATAGTAATATAACTCCCAAATGGCATATCCGCAATGACAAAAGAATGCTTCACGCCCCTACATACTGCTTTTGTGTGATAAATCATTTCTTTGGTTTTAAGAGTGAGTGTATCATTTTGTCCGCCAAAGCTCATATTCAAACTATCGCCCACTAAAATCACATCGACTTCACCATCAAAAATATGCGCCATAAGCGCATCATAAGCCGTGATAGCTGTAATTTTCTCCACCCCTTTTTTTGCCTTTAGCTCATTAAGATTCATTTTTTTTTCAAGCATTCCTTCTCCTTCCGCTCTTTAAGCATTGCTGAGTAACTTCATAAATCACTGCACATACTACCATAGCAATATCTATATATCCTAAAGAGGTTCATTTTTTATTTGATTTTTTATGAGTTTTTTCTAAAGCAATAGGCGATAAAATAGGCTTTTGCCTTATCACAATAAACCAAAGCACGACACTTATCCCAAACATCACAAGACTTAGAATCTGCCCCATTGACAAACCAAGAGCAAAATATCCCATCTGCGCATCTGCCTCTCTAAAATACTCGCACATAAATCTTGCAAAAGCATATAATGCACCATAAGCTACAATCAACATACCGGGCTTTTTGCTCCATTTAAGCACACAAAGCAGGGCAATAAAAACAAGCACTCCCTCGCCCAAAGCCTCAAAAAGCTGACTAGGATAGCGCAATTCTCCATTAACGAGTATGCCCACACTTCTCCCAAAGCTATTATCCTCCACGATACGTCCATAAAGCTCGTGATTAAAAAAATTACCCAAACGCCCAAATACATAACCCAAGGGGATAGAAACCGCGGAGAGATCCATAAAAGTCCAAAAAGGCTGCTTCTTAAAATGGCAAAATAAAAATGCCCCAATGAGAAAGCCAAGCACTGCTCCGTGATAGCTAAAGCCACTAATGCCCACGAATGTGCCATTGTAGTAGGGATTAAACATCTGCCAAGGCTGCAAAAGATACTCCCATCTCTGCGGGGAATATACAAGTATGTAGCCAATGCGCCCCCCTAGAATCACACCTATTTCAACCCAAATAAAAAAACTATCAAGCTGCTCTTGGCTCACAGGAAAACGCGCATTATTATATTTCACAAAGCACTTTGCAATAGCAAGAGCAATAAGCATAGCACCCACATACATAATGCCATACCAATGTACATTGATACCAAAAGCCTCAAATGCGATAGGATTGATATAGTCATAGATTCTATTCCATATGCTATATTGCTCCAACTATACCTCCATAATTTTGATTTTAAATTCATCAATTAAATCAATTTCTTCAAAAAACATAAATAATCTCAAATCATCAACGACAATTTCTATGCTTATCTTGTCTACATCGCGTAATTTAAATAAATAGCCCAACACATAAGAATTAATAGGATAGGCTTTAGTGAAAAAGATTCGAAGGAGATGGTGTTCAGCCAAAAACTGCGGAAGAAGATTTTCTAGCTCAATTTTAAAAGTCAAAAATGCATCATAGGTTTTAAGCTTCCCTGTGCTACATATCATCTGCAAATCATTAATGTTTTGAACACTTAGTGCCATTTTATTCCTTTCAATAAACTATTATAACAAAAATGTGTAGCATTCAATGAGTTTCTTTTCTTAATAAAGGCATATATAATGTTACTATGCCTTTTGATAGCCCATAATACACTCTTATGCGCGTTTGTGCTAGACAAAATTTAATAATGCGCTCCCCTCTTCCACCTAAAACTCTCATCATAGGAGTTTTATGCATTTTATAGCAAGGCTTAAAAGGAAAGGTAAAAGTCATAAGAATCTGTGTGGGTTTTATCACTAACATACAAGCAATATATGATTTACGCAATAAATACGAGGTATTGTTTCTCCTTGTAGAATGCGTACGTGATGATGTTGGAAGCGATGCAAAGTGCGAAGTGTGAGATTGAGGTAAAGGCTTATACACAGAGGGCTTTATATAAAACTCTTTTTTACTTATGCGTTGTATATGATGCTCAATGATATTATGCACACATTCACATAATGCAAGTCCTATCTCATCAAGATTTTGTGCCTTAGGAATGTGAGATTCTACCCACGCAAGAAAGGGAGCTACTGCTAATAAATCACCCTCAAAATGCGTGCGGTAGATTCTCATTTAGGTTCTAAATTTACTAATTGCATCATCAAGCTCTTTTGCCTTAGCTGACATATCATTAGCAATCTTTTGTATATTATGCCCTACGCTTTGAGTTGTCTCTGAAGATTTAGCAATCTCTTGCATCATCTCTGCTAATTCTTTCGTGCTATGGGCAATAGAGGTGCTAATATCTTTGAGATGTATCGCATTTTGCTTTGTCGATGCAAGCTTATCGTGTGTATTATGAACTTCATCAATAAGCGGTGTAGTTTTACCTGTAATTTCTATCATATTTTCTGCTGTATCCTTAATACTTGTCCCCATATCATCAATGCTTTGTGTTACAAGATTCACATTTGCAGCAATCTCATTGAGTGATTTTTGGGTGCGTTCAGCGAGTTTTCGCACTTCATCAGCCACCACCGCAAAGCCTCGCCCGTGCTCTCCTGCACGTGCAGCTTCAATGGCAGCATTCAAGGCTAAGAGATTAGTCTGATCGGCAATATCACTAATAATAGAAAGCACTGATTTAATTTGTTCAGCGTGTCCTATCAGCTCTTCTACACGATCTAAAATCTCCTGCTGATTTTGTGCAGAAGATGAGATGAGTTCGACAGAATTTTGGAGATTACTCACAAATTCATCAAGGGTTGTTTCAGTTTGCTCAATTTCATTTTTAGTAGCATTAGCAATCTGCTCGGCATTATCAAGATTCTCACTGACTTTATAGGCTAAAGCATTGACTTTATCGACAAGCTCAAATTGCTCATCAGAATTTTTTGATAATGTATTTGATACATCAAGCAATCCACCGCAAGCTTGCATATTTTCCTCGCTCACGCGTTTGCTTACTGAAATCGTCTCTTGTATAGTTTGAATAAACTTATTAACATAACCTGAAGTAATACCCACTTCATCATTGCGTTTAATAGCAATACGTTTCGTAAGATCCCCGCTCCCTCCTTCTGTAAGATCTTTTGCCATATCACGCAAACTATTAAGCGGCTTGACGAGTTCTTTTTCAAAAAACACATAAAGCCCAAACAATGCCAACACACCTGCTACAAACATAGTAAGCAAAAGAGAATCTTCATTATTACTAATTTGCTCATAAAAACCTTCAGTTGAGATTTTAAGCTCAAGCACACCAAGCACATCGCCATCTTCCACTGCTCCATATTGATGGCAAGTCAAACAAGTTTCATTAGCAACAAGAGGCTTAAGAAATACCACGCTATGCTCATTACCATCATAATTTTCTTTCAAGCGAGCTTGTTTATCCTCAAAAACCTCCACAATCTCCTTTTCATCACTCACTTTATCATTCATACCAAAGAGATCAATCACGCTTTGACTTTTATGAATCTTAAGGGTAAGCACACCTGGAATCTTAGCTGCTTCATTCAATCCCGCATCAATCATCTCTCTTGTTCCCATATTCATACTCATACGCACGGTTTGAAAAACCGAATCCCCAAGCATTTGTGCATTTTTCTTGCTCTCTTTTGCTGCCATACCCTGAAAACCTGAAGCGATAATGCCATAAAGTATGCCAAAACCAATAATGATAAATATCAACAATGTAAAAAGTACTTTAGCTCGAAATGTTTGTAACATAACTCTCCTTTATCTATTTAATTTAATTTAATTAAGCTAATTTTTTAAGTGCCTCTTTAAGCATTTCAGATACATTTGTAGCCTCTACACCCTTAAGCGCTCTACTTATATCATTTTCTTTAAAGCCGAGTGAGCGCAATGCCAAAGAAGCCTCATATAAAAGATGATTTTGCGGAGCAACGCTTTGATTTTGCAATAACTCCGCAAAGAATCCTGCCACATCAACCATAATCTTTCCTGCACCTTTTGGACCAATGCCCGGAACTTTTTTGAGCGCATCAATATCTTTATTTGCAATAATCGTAGCAAAATATGTGGGCGTATAGGTTGAGAGAATAGCAAGGGCAACCTTAGGACCTACGCCATTAATCTTAATCAATCTCTCAAAAGTCTGCCTCTCCATATCATCAATAAAGCCAAAAAGCAAATGCGCATCTTCACGAATGATATGCGTGCAGATGATTCTTACTTCTTTTTGTGATTGTGTCTCTATTTGTGCTCTTAATGCAGAAGTTGCATTAAGAGACATTTGCACCCCATAGACTACCCCTCCCACATCAATCTCTACAAACATCGGCTCTAGTTTGCATACAATGCCTCTTAAGCCTACGATAAGATTCATTGGGGCGCTCATTGACGCTCTACCTTTTGTATTTTGCATTGTTCTTTATCAATATGAATCTCTACTTTTTCGCCATTATGCACAACGATAGTATCCTTTGATTGAGGGAAAAAACTTTCATATATAACTTCATTATCCCCCTGCCAAGGTGTATCAACAACAATACTTGCCTCCTTGGCTTGTTCATTAAGGATTTCAAGTCGCTTGTTTAAGTCCTTACTTTCTTGTTTTAAGGCTACAAGGCGATCTTTAAGATATTTTGTGCGATGAAGCAAAATCACATATTGAGCCACACTATCAGTGATATTGCGTTCATTTGGTTTATTGTTTCTCTTATTTTCTTCCATAATGAGCTTGATTTTATTGACCACAGGCTTTGTTTTATGCACAAGTGCCAAATCTTTATTTAACACCGCAAGAAGTGTATTCATCATTTCAAAATTATGTTCAATACTCTCATTGACATACTCTATTTCTTCTTGTGCTTTTAAAGAAGCGTGAGAAGAAATAAGAAAGTGATTTTCCCCACCATTCATACTTTTGATATGCGCGCAATGAGAGAGGGTAAGCTTAGTATTTGAATGCAAATTATCAATGTTAATATCCTTTGCCCTTATACTTCCTCCATTGGCTTGCTCGATAGTAACCTCCTCGGCATCTATGCTCCCTACCTCAAGCCGAGAGATATGAATCTTCTCTGCCTTTGCAGCACCTTTATGTATATCAATCTTTACTTCCTTGCCTTTTATGGTTGCGCTGAGATGTGTTTGTCCATTAATCTCCACCTTATCTCCTACTACACTTGCATTTTCTGCAATACTCCCATAAATCTTAATATCCTCTGCTTCAAGCACAATACCCGCACCTATAGCATCTTGACTAGGATCAACACAAGCAACTTCCACCACAAAGCCTTTTTTATCCCCTCCAAGTAATGAGCCACCTGTGCGCAAACTAACTTCAGCTAGATGAAAATCAGTCAAAATCTTTAACTCACCCTCTCCTACCGATACATAGCCATCTTGTGCGGCATAATACTCTATAACACCTTCTTTTTCTTCACTCCTAAACTCACCTTCCTTGTAGCCCATTTTCATTTCTAAATTTATGTTATCTTGCTTTTTTGCGTGGATATACTCGCCCTTTAAATTGCGTCCGCTCACTCCTGCTTGAGGCTTAGAGGCCAAGCCCACCAAATCTCCGGCTTTTGCTGCATAAGAGGCAAACTCTACTGGCTTACTATGTGATTTATTCCATTCTTCTTTAAGGGTGAATCTAAATGCCCCGCTCATACTAGGGACAAATCCTCCCGCCTTTGCAATCATCACATATCGCGTAGCCTCTACTTTACCCTTAATAGAAAGAGAGGCAAATAAATCCTTAAGGGCTTGAATCTCCTGCTGTATATCCGCACCAAAAAGCCGCACAATGATATTTTTCTTTGCTTTTTCTCGCGTAATTTGCTCATAAAGCTGTGTGAAAAATTCATCATCTTCGCGCACCTCTAAGCCCTCTTTAAGCTCAAGGCGAATCTCATAGTATTCATCATCTAAATGCAATTTCACAAAGGGGGCTAAATCACCCTCTTTAAGCCCACGTAACTTAATATCATACACTTGTTTAATATCAAAATCATTTTGATTGTATCGTGTCTCATCACCTAAAATACTTGGATATTCCTCTGGTGGGAGAATGCTAAAATCTTTCTTTGTTTCTCCACGATACAAAGTGCTAATATGCAATATATCAAAGCTCACCATTCCTTCTTCAAGAGCATACAAATCACATATTTTTTTAATCTCAACATTCACATCAATGCAGGATTTTATAGAAATAGGCTCAAAGAGTTGCATAAAACCTCATCGTTCTTAATTTGTTTATTGCTATAATAGCACTTTTATACTTAATAATATAAAGTAAAGGTAAAATTTGATAAAAAAGGCATTTTTAACAAACAGTAGCGGCATCTTACTTTCGCGCGTTGCTGGTTTGATACGTGATTTATGCACAGCAAAAATCTTAGGAGCAAGTGTATATAGCGATATTTTTTTTGCTGCCTTTAAGCTTCCTAATCTTTTTCGGCGCGTATTTGGTGAAGGAGCTTTTACACAAAGTTTTTTGCCTAACTTTATTCGTAGTCGCAAAAAAGGCATATTTGCGCTTGTTACTTTTTTTATTTTTGCTTTTTTTATTCTCTGCCTCTCACTCCTTGTGATGTGTTTTAATGGTTTTTTTACCAAACTCCTTGCTTTTGGTTTTGATGAAGCAACAATTAATCTTGCTAAGCCTATTGTAGCAATTAATTTTTGGTATTTAGAGCTTGTGTTTATTGTAACTTTTCTGTCTTCACTTTTGCAATACAAAAACTGCTTTTGGGTTAATGCTTACAACACCGCGCTTTTAAATATCGCAATGATTGCTGCTTTATTTCTTGCTCACGATAAAGATTCTATGCAAGTTGTCTATATGCTTAGCTATGGCGTGATATGCGGTGGAATTGCTCAAATTCTCTTGCACTTTTATCCGCTCTATCGCTTAAGATTTTTTAAACTTCTTTATATCGGTGCAATAGAGCTGTGGCAATGGATACGCACAAAAAATCCAAATAATAAAATCACAAAGCGCATAGCTCAAGCCAAAGCAGATATTCAAACATTTTTTAAGCAATTTTTTCCTGCAATGCTAGGAAGCTCCACCGCGCAACTTGCAGCCTTTATCGACACACTTTTGGCTTCGTTTCTTGCCACAGGAAGCATTAGCGCCCTTTATTATGCAAATAGAATCTTTCAATTCCCCCTTGCCATTTTTGCCATAGCTATTTCAACCGCGCTCTTTCCACTTGTAGCAAAGGCTCTTAAAAATCAGCAAACACTCCAAGCATTTAAGGCACTTAAAAAATCCTTTTGGTTTCTTTTTATCGTGCTTTGTATGTGCGTATGTGGTGGAATCTTCCTTAGCCAAGAAATCATTAGCCTCCTTTATCAATGGGGGCAATTTAATGAAGAAAATACGCGCATTGTCGCAGGAGTTTTTAGCGCATATATGATTGGTTTAGTGCCTTTTGGCTTAAGTAGAATCTTCTCACTCTGGCTTTACTCTTATCAAATGCAAGGCAAGGCTGCTAAAATCTCGGCTATTTCATTACTCTGTGGCATTGCATTTTCACTTATATTGATGCACCCCTTTGGCGCAATGGGATTAGCCCTATCAGGGAGTCTAAGCGGTTTTGTGCTTTTTATACTCACAATTAGAATCTTTGGCTTCAAGCGATTCTTAGGTATAATAGCCTACAAAAAAGCGTGGGGGCTTCTTGTGGTAATTTGCTGCATAGAATTGCTACTCCTATGGTATCTCAAGCCCTACATTAGGGCTTTTGTTGATGCTTTTCATCTTTTTGTAAGGAATATTCTATGATAACCCTTTTTGATAGCGTAAAAAAACAAAAGCTCCCTTTTACCCCCATAAAAGAAGGCGAGATTCGGCTTTATGTATGCGGTCCCACCGTCTATGATGATGCGCATTTGGGACACGCACGAAGCTCAATTGTGTTTGATTTATGGCGGCGCTTATTTGTTTTTTTAGGATTCAAGGTGATTTTTGTAAAAAACTTTACAGATATTGATGATAAGATTATTAAAAAATCCCTTGATAGCCACATAAGCGTTAGTGAGCTTACCTCGCGCTATATGGATTCATATTTAAAAGATATGGATTCTCTTGGGGTATTACGTGCAGATATTGAGCCAAAAGCCACAGAACATCTCCCTCAAATGTGCGAAATGATAGAATCCTTGCTCCACAAAGAGTATGCGTATAAGGGTGAAAATAATGATGTGTATTTAAGCATTAGCAAAGATGCTCATTATGGCTCACTCTCGCATCGAGCTGAAGATATAAACGCACAAAGCCGCATAGAAAATGCACAAGACAAGCTTGAGCATAATGATTTTGCACTATGGAAGGGCTATAAAGGGGAGAATGATATTGCTTATGATAGTCCATTTGGCAAGGGTCGTCCCGGCTGGCATATTGAATGCTCGGCAATGATTGAAAAGCATTTAGCCTATCAAAACGAGGCGTATGCCATTGATATTCACGCCGGCGGTGCGGATTTGCTTTTCCCTCATCACGAAAATGAAGCCTCACAAACACGCTGTGCCACAGGACGCGAACTCGCTAAATATTGGCTTCATAATGGCTTTGTGAATATCAATGGTGAAAAAATGAGTAAATCACTTGGCAATAGCTTTTTTATCAAAGATGCACTCACAAGTTATGATGGCGAGATATTGCGCAATTATCTCCTTGGCGTGCATTATCGCTTGACTCTTAATTTTAATGAAGAGGATTTATTGCAGAGCAAAAAGCGACTTGATAAAATCTATCGCCTCAAAAAACGTGTGCAAGATACCCTCCCTCCGCATATTCCTACACAAAGCATAGAATCCTTGCACGATAGCGCCTCACTCCAACATCTTGCCAAAAATGCACAAAAGGATTTTTTACAACCCTTACTTGAGGCACTAAGTGATGATTATAATATTTCAAAGGCTCTAAGTATTATCGAGGATATGCTCTCTCGTAGCAATGAAATCCTCGATAAATACCCCAAAGATAAAACCCAAAAACAAAGTATTGGTGCAAATCTTTTGTGCATAGAGTTTTTGCTTGGACTTGGAAGCAAGAATGCGCAAGAGTATTTTCAGCTTGGATTGAGCGCAGAGAAAAAAGCATATATAGAAGAACAGCTCCAAAAACGACAAGAAGCAAAAAAAACAAAAGATTATGCCTTAGCTGATAGCATACGCGATGCTTTAAAGCAAGAGGGCATTGAAATTATGGATACTCCTTTTGGCACAACTTGGGAAAAAATATAATCACGCCTAGAGTAAGCTTAAGATTCATAATCTCAAAACCCCAAAAAATAAAATCTACCCTAAGATTCTAAGAATCTCTTAATAATCTCACTATTTCTTAGCAATAAAGTATATCTTTATTGCATTTAGAATCAATAGTGTGCAAAGCACAATCTTAAAGGCGTTTAGGGAACGAGGTGTATATCACCTAGCCGACTTCATTTAAGCCCCTCCTCCTTGATAAAAAAAAGAATAAAAATAAACTTATATATTGTAACTTCACATTAAACTTTAAACTTATATCAAAATAAGAATCAAATAAAATCAATTAAGTAAGTTGAGGAGATTCTAAAATCCCCCTTTAAATTTAAGCTCCCTTTGTCCATCTGCAAAAAATAAAAGATAAAATCTAAAAATCTACAAGCAAAATTAACATATATTTAGCACAAGAAGTGGGGCTATATTAAATCTCTCCTATGCAATTTATCTGCTAGAATCTACAATCTAAAACATCATATATAAGGATACAAATGCCCTTTGTTACGCGCGAGTATGAGATTACCCAACCCATAGCAGCATTTTTATTCCTTATGCGACAAAAAGGATATAGTATTAAGGAAGCTCAAAGAGCCATAGATAAGGCATATCTTACGCAACAAGGGCGCATTGTGGCTAAAAATGAAATCATTTGTGGCAAGGTGGAGCTTAATGAATTTGAAGCCTGTGATATTGCGCTAGAACCTCTCTATTACAACACAGATTTTTGCATATATGATAAGCCTCATAATCTCCTTAGCCACCCTAAGGGCAGATATTTCCACTACTCGCTTAATGACGCGCTCAAATCGCGCTTTGGCAATAATGCAAGCATCATTCATCGCCTTGATAAGCAAACAAGTGGCTTAATTATAGGCGCGATTAATCCCACAAGCCAGAGGGAGCTCAAGCTATTAATGCAGCAAGGGCAGATTCACAAAAGTTACAAAGCGATTGTGGCAGGAGAACTTACACAAGAGATACTCATCAATGAGCCAATAGCCACACAAAAGCACAAAGGTGGAGATTTATGTATCAAAAGTATTGTGAGTAAAAATGGTAAAAAAAGTCGCACTCTTGTGCGCCCTCTTTCATATCACGCCCCCACAGATTCTACGCTTATTTATGCTATACCTCTAAGTGGCAGAACACATCAAATTCGTGTGCATTGTGCGCATATAGGACATAGAATCTTAGGAGACCCGCTCTATGGGGTAGCAAAATCTTATAGCCGAGCCTATCTTAAAAACGAACATCTAGCAGCATATGAGCAATACTTTGGCGCACCCTATTTATGCCTCAATGCCCATAAGCTTGAGTTTTGCTTTAAAGGGCAAAAATATCATTTTAAAAGTGCCATAAATTTTGATTGTGCGCCACATTTTAGGGATATTGAGCAACCTTGATGTAATGTTTTTTGATATAATGCGCAGGATTATACTGCGAAAATAACATAAGGAAAGATGAGTGAAAGAGCTTAGCTTAAAATTTTATCTCTATATTATAAGTGCATTTTTGATATATTTTATGAGTGCGTGTTCGGATAATGGAAAAGTCAGCTCCTATACCGAGAATATCTCTACAAACCAAGATTCTATCCTCATTACCTTTAACACCCCCATTGTAGAAGATACAGAATCTGGCGCAATCTATGAAGTAAAAGCAAGTGATAATATTATAAAGCTTGATGGCAAGGGCATTGATGCCTCTTATGCTTATCAATCCCCCTATGAGCTGCTTATTGCTCCAAATTATCTCCCGCTTTTAAAGCCCCATACAAAATACACCCTCGCCATTAATCTCGCAAAACTCGAAAAAACGCTCATTGAAGATTCTCTCTCGCTTCCCTTGCAAACAGCCTACACAGAAGTAAATTTTTCATCTTTTACTCCCTCATACATTGATGATAAAAGCTTGAGATTCTCTATACAAATTGCATTTTCACAAGGTATTAACATAAGCGATTTGTTTGCTATGCAAGCCCAAGACAAAAAAGATACATCTAAAGCTATCACCCTTAAAGATGACAAGGGGGCAGATGTTGGCTTTAGCTTAGAGAGTGGTTTAGATACATCTTTGGTGCTTTTAAGTGATGTTTTGCCTATACAGGAGGATAAAACCTATATTTTAACACTCAAGGCTTCATATTTTGGGTTGCAAAAAGATGAAGAGATACGATATGTGCAAAGTGCGGGAAATTTAGAAGTTACACAAATAAATGCAATAAGTGCAGAGACACCTTATATCCAAGTGCATTTTTCTATGAATCTCGCCCCCAATCCACATTTAGAAAACTTTATTAGCATTAGCCCGGATATAGAGGCAAAATTCTCTCAAAGCGGTAATATCGTGCGCATTGACGCACCTTTTAACCTCTCACAAAACTACCAAGTACGCATCAAAGAAGGCTTAATGGGCATTGATAAATCGCGTATGCAAACGCCCAAAGAAGATTCTGTAATCTTCCATCAAATCCCCCCAGCCCTTGCATTCTCGCAACAGGGTATTTTTCTCCCAAGTGATGCACAGCATAAAATCGCCTTTAAAAGTATTAATCTCAAAAATGTAAAACTCAAAGTCAGCAAAATTTATCCAAATAACATCACAGCCTATTTGTATAAACAAAATCTCATCGGGCAAACTCAATACAAAGATAAGCCTTATGATTATGACTACTATGATGATGACTATGAAAACAGAAATCGTGGTATTTATGCGGATTTTGAACGCTTAGGCGATGTAGTGATAGCACAAGATTTTGCGCTTGAAATGAAACAAAATGAATGGATTCAAAGCGAGATAGATTTATCCCCGCTCAAGGACAAAAAAGGCATTTTTATTATTGAACTTGGCTTTGATGAAAATGATATTGTCTATGAATTTCCAGAAGATACCTCCGCGTGGCGCAAAGAGCAGTTTTTTAATCAAGCAAAGATTCAAAAACATTTGATTTTTTCAAATATTGCCCTCATCGCCCAACAAATTGGTAATAATGAACTAAGCGTAATGGCGCTTGATATGACTAATAACAAGCCACTCTCCTCTGTGAAAATCGATGCTATAAATTCCAAGAATCAAACCATAGAAAGCATTAATACAGATTCAGAGGGTGTGGGGATATTGCATAATGCCTCTTCGATTATGTATCTTGATGCGAGTAAAGATAATGATCATACGATTTTGCGACTTAATGCGCCTTTAAGCGTAGAGGGCTATGATGTAGCAGGAGAGCAAATACAGGGCAATACAAGAGCTTATATTTATACTGATAGAGGCGTATATCGTCCGGGTGAGAGTGCGCATATCAATATCATTGCAAGAGCAGATTCTAAGCCCATAACCCACCCTATACTTGTGAGTATCACCTCTCCACAGGGCAAAAGCGTGGTAGAAAATATATCTCTTAAAGAGCAGTCTTTTGGGCTATTTTCTTATACATTTCATACAGAAAAGAACGCTCCTAGCGGCATTTATAATCTTCAAGTTAAAATTGGAGGTAGCACATTTTGGCATAATATTCCCGTAGAAAATGTTGTGCCAAATCGCATAAAAGTAGAAATAGAATCTCCTGAACATCTTAATGCGCAAGAGTTAGCAAACAACGATGATAGTCTTTCATTCAAGCTTTCTTCAACATATCTTTTTGGCGCGCCAGCAAGCAACTTAAACTTTAAAGCAGATTTGCAAATAAAAGAAGTAAATTTTTATGCACCCTCATATAGTGATTATACTTTCACTTCGCCCCTATCACTTCAATATCGTGTCAATGATTCACAAGAGGGAAAGCTCAATGAGCAAGGCGTGGCGCATTTACATTTTGATACTAATGATGTGGAAAGTCTAGGGAAAAATCTTCGTGCGATTTTGCGCACTTGGGTGATTGAGAGCGGCGGAAGATCTGTGCAGAATGCAAAGGCTATGGATATTGTGCTTTATGATAGTTTTGTGGGTATTAAAGCACCGCAAACTCGCTATGTGAGTGCGGATTCAGATATTCATTTGCCTATCATCGTGCTTTCAAATGATACGCATAAACCTATTGCAAATCGCAAACTCACTTATAGAATCTACCATTCAAGCTACTCGTGGTGGTGGGATTATAGCAATTATGATGAATTCGTGCGTTCTATAAAAAGCAGCAAATATACGAAGATTCTAAAAGAAGGCACACTTACTTCAAAGCTTGAGCCTGTTACATTAAGCTTTAAACCCAATCAAAGTGGAGAGCTTTTTATAGAAGTAGAAGATGAGCAAAACCACACAAAAAGTGCTATTTCACTCTATGCAAGTGAATATGGAGAGCCAACTTTAGCACCAAAGCTCACGCAGCTTAAGATTCAAGCTGATAAAACACATTACTTAAGCAGCGAGAAAGCCCAAATTAGCTTTGAAAGCACCAAAGATTCTAAGGCGCTTGTAAGTGTTATTGGAGAAAATAAAGTGCTTGAACGCTTTTGGGTAGATACAAAAGAAACTCAAACGCAATTCACTCTCCCGCTCAAAGCCTCCTATGCCCCTAATGTGTATGTGAGTGTGCATCTTTTGCAAAATTACCACACGCTTGATAATGACCGCTCACAACGGCTTTATGGTGTAATACCGCTAATGGTAGAAGATAAAGATTCACAACTCACACTTGAGATTAATGCGCCAAAATCAATCCGCCCCAATACAGAATTTACTATCAATCTCTCCAATAAAGAACATAAAAAAGTCGCCTATACTCTTGCTATTGTCGATGAAGGTTTGCTTGATTTGACAAATTTTGTCTCACCAAATCCGTGGAAATTTTTCTACCAAAAACTTGCACTTTCACTCTCAAGCTTTGACAACTACGATATGATTATTGGGCGCAATATAGGCAAGATTGCGCAGATTCTTAAAGTCGGTGGCGATGAGATGTTAGCAAACTCACAACGCAAGGATTTAAATCAAGCTCAAAGATTTAAACCTGTAACCTTTTATGAATCTACAATGAGCGATGAGCAAGGCGAGGCAAAATTTACCTACACAATGCCCTCGTATATGGGGAGTGTGAGGATAATGGCAGTAGCTGTGAATGAAAAATCCTATGGTGGAGCTTCGCAAGATATGCAAGTGAGCGCACCGGTTGTGATGCTCCCTACGATTCCTCGAAGTCTCAAAATTGGCGATACCTTTAGCTTAGCCATTGAAGTTTTACCCACACAAGAAAAGGTAGGTAGGGCGACTTTGAAGCTTAAAAGTGGCGATAAGATTACACTAAGTCAAAACAATATTACCTTGCAATTTGATGATAAAAAACCACAAAGTGTCTATATTGATGCAAAAGTGAGTGAAGATCGTATTGGGCAGGATTTTATCGATATAAGCCTCTCAAGTAAAGGTTTCAGTATGCAGGAAAAAACAGAAATTGATGTTTTGCCCTATAATCCTTATACAACTATGAGTAAAAAAATGATGCTTGAGCCAAAATCCCAACTTACACTCGAAAACCCAAAAGATTTTATTCAAGGTTCAGAAAATGGCTATGTGATTGTGAGTAAAAGCCCTATTATGAGCATTGATGGGCGTATTAAGTGGCTTATCCGCTATCCCTATGGCTGTATTGAGCAGACAACCTCAAGTGTAATGCCCCAGCTTTTTATCACAAAGCTCAGTAAGGCTAACTTTATTGACAAACCCACAATCGTGCGCAATATCAACGCAGGAATTGCGCGTATAGGGGGATTCCAAACTAATGATGGCGGATTTGCCTATTGGCAGGGACAACCTTCTGCGGATAGATGGGGAAGTGCGTATGCAGGGCATTTTCTCCTTCTTGCTAAAGCACAGGGGTATTATGTGCCAGAAAGTATGCTCAAAAAATGGCTCAATTACCAAAAGCATTATGTCAAACAAGATGCAAATCTCCCTACTATCGTGTATTCTCTCTATCTCCTCTCGCTTGCAGGTGAGCCACAAATAGGCTTACTCAATGATATATATGAACATCGCTTTAATGCCCTTGCAGTGAGCGATAAATGGATTTTAGGCGCAGCATACAAACTCGCAGGGCTTTCATCTATGGCAGAAAATATTACAAAGAATCTCCCTACCAAAAGTAGTCGCGATAGAGATTCTTACTCCCAAAGTTATGGCTCAAGTTTACGCGATGATGCGATGATTTTACAAGCCTATAAAGATATTTATGGCTTGCCTCATAAAGAGCTTTTTTTTGAGATTGTCCAAAAACTTGAAAGCAGTGAGTGGTATTCTACTCAAACACTTGGCTACTCACTCTTAGCTCTTGCCCAAACTGCCCCTGCAAATACAAATGAGAGTGGCAATGCCCTTAATGTGAGCTTTAATGATAAGAAGCTTGAGAGCGAGGAGAATGCAGATTTTATCAAAATACCCTTTAGTGCGCCTAAAGGCAAAATCAGCTCAAATAATGCTTTTCCACTCTATGTAAATCAGGTATGGGACGGCATTTTACTTGAAAAAGATATTCAGCCAAAAGCGCAAAAAATTGCCCTTAGTCGAAGTTTTGTTGATGAAAACAATAACCCTATTGATGTGAGTTCTTTGCCCTCTTCAAGCACATTTTATCTCAAACTCACATTGAGTAATGCAAGTGAGCGCGTAAGTGTAGATAATGTCGCTATCACGCAGAATCTTCCAAGCGGTTGGGAGATAGAAAATACGAGATTAAATGAAAGTGAGCTTCCTGCATTTATCTCGCAAAAGGGCATTTCCTATACTGATATAAAAGATGATAAAATAATGTGGTTTATGGACTATCAAGGCAATGATATATCAATGTTTGTAAAGATTAATGCCATTACTCCGGGTAGCTATCTCTTGCCACCTGCCACGGCAGAAGCAATGTATGATCATAGTTTCCTTGCTAATACCCAATCTCTACCCATTGTGGTAACCTCTCGTGAAAAGGAATAGAATCTTCCACTCACTCAAAATGCCACTCATTCTATGTGTGGGAGGAGTTGTATTTTTCTGTCTTTATGGCTTAGGAGTGCTTATAAGCTTTTATCACACACTTAAGCCCAAAGAAGATCTTTTTGAATCTGCTTATAGTAAAAGTGTGTTTGATAGAAATGGCGCACTTTTGAGCGTATTTTTAAATAAACAAGAACAATGGCATCTTAAGTCCCCACATAGCCCCTCAACCAAACTTCGTCTTGCCGTGCTTACTTATGAAGATAAGCATTTTGAAAAACATTTTGGCATTGATATATTTGCGCTTTTGCGGAGTGCAAAAAATAATCTTACCTCGCCCAAGCGTATGGGTGGAAGCACCATTAGTATGCAAGTTGTAAAGCTCTATACAAATGCCCCACGCACACTTTCAAATAAAATCAATGAGCTATTTCAAACATTTGCCCTTGAATGCGCATATAGCAAAGATGAAATTTTAAGTATGTATCTTAATAATGCCCCTTATGGCGGCAATATTGTGGGCTATCATTCAGCTTCACTTTTATATTTTGGAAAAGATTCCCGCTCACTCACTTGGGCAGAATCTGCCCTCCTTGCTGTGCTGCCTAATGCCCCCGGACTTCTTAATCTCCACAAAAACACACAGATTCTCCAAAACAAACGTGATGCTCTATTAATAAAACTGCACAAAAAAGGCTATTTTGATGAAACAATCCTTGCCCTTGCACTTAAAGAACCTCTGCCTCAAGCAAAAATAAGCTATCATAATATTGCTCCGCATTTAAGTGTGCGCCTTGCTTCTAGCCAACAAGAAAACAATATCATCACCACGATTGATAAAAATCTACAAATGCGCCTAGAATCCACCATAAAACAATATCACAAAAAGCTTTATCCACAAGGTATCTTAAACCTTGCCGCCCTTTTAGTAGATACACAAAGCGGGGAAATTTTAGGCTATGTAGGCTCGCAAGATTTTTTAGATATACAAAATTATGGACAAATCGATGGCGTGCGCGCTTTGCGCTCACCCGGCTCATTGCTTAAGCCTTTTTTATACGCCCTAAGTATTGATGAGGGTTTAATCGCCCCTCAAAGTCTTCTCATTGATGTGCCACTCTTTTTTGCTAATTTTAACCCACAAAATGCCCAAAAAAACTATCAGGGATTAACCCAAGCTCAATACGCCCTACAAAAGTCGCTCAATGTACCTTTTGTCAAACTTTTACAAATATATGGATATGAAAAATTCTTCTTTAAACTCCAAGATATGGCGCATCTCAAGCCAAGCAATCCCTATCGCTATGGCTTATCTTTTATCCTTGGCTCAAAAGAAGTAAGTATGCTTCAAATCGCAAGACTTTATCGCGGACTAGGCAATTATGGTGCATTTGGCGACCTCTCATTTTTAGCAAATAAACCCCCAAAGCCCACACAGCAATACCTCACAAAAGGTAGTGCTTATTTGACTTTACAAACATTAAAAGAATTAGAACGTGAGGGGATCTTGGATTTTTATAAAGACAAAATGGTATTTTCGTGGAAGAGTGGCACAAGCTATGGGAGAAAAGATGCGTGGGCAGCGGGGACTAGTCCTAAATACACTATTGTTGTGTGGGTAGGAAATTTTGATGGCAAACCAAATCCTAATATTATGGGGGTAAAAACTGCAGGAACACTCCTTTTTGAGATACTTTCGCTCCTGCCTGATAATCACATTAACTTTGCACTTCCTGCAGAGGAGCTAAGCTATATTGAGGTGGATAGATTGAGTGGCTATACATTAAGCGATGAATATAAAAATTTACTTGGGGATAAAGATTTAATGAAAAGCATTCTCTACCCTAGCGATGCAAAGCCTCTGCGCCACTCGCCTTTTTATCATAAAGCCTTTATGTATGAAGGGAAGGAGGTAGATTCTTATGATAGCCATTTTCTTGAATCTATACCCCAAATCATACTTAAACTCCCACTCAATGTGCTTGCATATTATAAGATTCAAGATGTAAAGATAGAAAAACATATCCAAAAGCATAAAAAAAGCGTGCAGATTCTCTATCCTACACAAGGGCTTAAAATCTTACAAGCAAAGGATTTTGATGGACAAAAAGAGCTCATTATTGATGTGAGCAATCTTAAAAATCAAACCATTTCGTGGTATCTTAACAAAGAGCTTATCCATACCTCCACACAATCATATTTTAAAACATTCCTTGCGCGAGGAGAATATCATCTCACAATCGTAGGCGAAGATGGCAGCATAGACAGCGTGAGCTTTAGCATAGAATAGTTAAGTTACTAAAATAAGCTAAGATTGCATAAAAACACAAGGAGAGTGTATGAAATTTCAAGGAAACAATGTGCTTATTACAGGCGCGAGCAAGGGCATTGGGGCGCAGATTGCTAGGACATTAGCAGGATATGGGCTAAAAGTGTGGATAAATTATCGTTCAAAACCAGAAATTGCCGATGCACTGCAAAAAGAAATAGTATCAAATGGAGGCAAAGCGGCAGTGATGAAATTTGATGCAAGTGTGGAGGAGGAATTTGTAAACGCCATAAAAGCAATTACAGAAAGTGATGGCGCTTTGAGTTATTTAGTCAATAATGCGGGCATCACAAATGATAAGCTTGCCTTGCGTATGGGAGTAGCGGATTTTGAAAATGTGATTGAAGCCAATCTCAAATCCTGCTTTATTGGCTGCAGAGAAGCACTCAAAGTGATGAGTAAGCAACGTTTTGGAAGTGTCGTAAATATCGCCTCAATCGTTGGCGAACGTGGTAATATGGGACAAACAAACTATGCAGCAAGTAAAGGTGGAATGATTGCAATGAGTAAATCTTTTGCTTATGAGGGCGCACCACGCAATGTCCGCTTTAACTGCATTACACCCGGATTCATTAAAAGTGATATGACTGATGAACTCAAACCCGAAGTGGTAGAAAGCTATATGAAAAACATTCCTCTTGCGCGTTTTGGGGAAGCAAGCGATGTAGCAGAAGCGGTAGCATTCTTGCTTTCAGAACACTCAAGCTATATTACAGGCGAGGTGCTTAAGGTTAATGGTGGGCTATATATGTAGCAAAGCGTTTGTTATTTAACAAAAATTTGCTACAATGTGGGATTTTAAGTTTAAAACAAGGAGCATACAATGAGTAAAACATTTGAAGATGTAAAAGCAGTAGTCGTAGAGCAGTTGAGTGTTGATGCGAATGAAGTAAAGCCAGAATCTCGCTTTATCGAAGACTTAAATGCAGATTCACTTGATGTTGTGGAGCTTGTTATGGCATTAGAGGAAAAATTCTCAATCGAAATTCCTGATGAAGATGCAGAAAAAATCAAAACAGTGAATGATGTTGTTGCTTATATTGAAAAAGCAACTAAATAACACAGATGTCAGAATCTGCTTTTGAGCTTTAGCGCAGAGTAGATTCTTCGTTATACTCTCATAAAATTATGAAGGAATGTTAATGCGTCGAGTGGTAGTAACTGGTTTGGGAATGGTCAATGCCTTAGGTTTAAACAAAGAAGAATCTTTTAAAGCAATTGTTGAGGGCAAATGTGGCATTAAACACATTTCTTGCTTTGATGCAGAAAATTTTCCTGTCAAAATTGCTGGTGAAATTACAAATTTCAACCCTGAAGATGTCCTCGATCCACGCGAAGTAAAAAAAGCTGGTCGTTTCATACAGCTTGGATTAAAAGCAGCCCAAGAGGCAATGAATGAAAGCGGTTTGCTTCAAGAAGAAAGAGTTGAGAGTGCGCTTGGTGATAGATTTGGCGTAAGCTCTGGTGCTGGTATTGGCGGATTAAATAATATTGAACTAAACTCTATTGTTTGTGAGCAAAAAGGACCTAGACGCATTAATCCATTTTTTATTCCTTCAGCATTAGTAAATATGCTTGGAGGTTTTATCTCTATACAATACGCACTCAAAGGACCAAACTTAGCAAGTGTTACTGCTTGTGCTGCTGGGACTCACGCTATTAGCGAAGCAGCAAAAACCATTATGCTCAATGGCGCAGATGTGATGCTTGTAGTTGGTTCAGAATCTGCTATCTGCCCTGTGGGAATTGGCGGTTTTGCCGCTATGAAAGCCTTGAGCGATAGAAATGATGAGCCACTCAAAGCTTCTCGCCCTTTTGATAAAGAGCGCAATGGCTTTGTTATGGGTGAAGGCGCAGGGGCATTGGTACTTGAAGAGTATGAGAGTGCCAAAAAACGTGGGGCAAAAATCTATGGGGAAGTGATTGGTTTTGGTGAAAGCGGAGATGCAAATCATATTACTACCCCCGCTCCACAAGGAGAAGGAGCGTTGCGTGCAATGAAAGCCGCACTCAAAATGGCAAATACTCGTATAGATTATGTCAATGCACACGGCACAAGCACAGCCTATAATGATTTATATGAAACAATGGCTCTTAAAACTGCATTTGGTGGTAAGGATAATGTTCCGCCTGTTAGCTCTACCAAAGGGCAAATCGGGCATTGTCTTGGTGCGGCAGGTGCGCTTGAAGCAGTCATTTCTCTTATGGCAATGCAAAATGGTGTGCTTCCCCCTACTATCAATCAAGAATATCCCGATCCTGAATGCGATCTTGACTATATTCCCAATGTTGCGCGTGAAGCTAAGATTAATGCAGTGATGAGTAACTCTTTTGGTTTTGGTGGCACAAATGGCGTGGTAATATTTGGCAGGATCTAAAAGAGAATGGCTACCTATCTTGATTTTGAGCAAAAAATTAAAAACCTCCAAGATGATATAGAATCTGCCCTGATGCGTGGGGATAATGACGCAAAGCTTATTCTTGAAAAAGAGCTTGAAAAAGAAGTGCGCAATGTTTATGCTAACATCAGCGATTACCAAAAGCTACAGCTTGCGCGCCACCCTGACCGCCCTTATGCAATGGATTATATTGAGCTTATTTGTAAAGATGCTTATGAAATAAGTGGTGATAGACATTTTAAAGATGACAAAGCCATTGTATGTTTTTTAGGTAAAATCGGTGAGCAAACTGCTATGGTTATTGGCGAAGAAAAAGGGCGAGGGACTAAAAATAAACTTGTGCGAAACTTCGGTATGCCAAGCCCGGAGGGCTATCGCAAGGCTTTACGTGCAGCAAAACTTGCTGAAAAGTTCCATATTCCTATCCTTATGCTTGTAGATACACAGGGTGCATATCCGGGCTTAGGCGCGGAGGAGCGCGGACAAAGTGAGGCTATTGCTAGAAACTTGCAAGAATTTGCCAAACTCAAAACTCCAACGGTTGCGATTGTCATTGGCGAGGGAGGAAGTGGAGGGGCTTTAGCCATTGCCGTAGCAGATAAGCTTGCTATGATGCAATATTCTGTGTTTAGCGTTATTTCACCTGAAGGCTGTGCGGCAATTTTATGGAATGACCCTGCAAAGATAGAATCTGCCACAAAAGCACTCAAAATCACTCCCCTTGAGCTTAAAAAATGTGGGCTTATTGATGATGTTATTGATGAGCCACTCATTGGCGCACATAGAGATAAAGAAAATGCTGCAAAAGTGATTGAATCTTACTTCCTCAAAGCCATTGAGGAGATTTCACAAGATGATAATTACCTCAATAAACGTTATCAAAAACTTGTCAGTTATGGAGCTTTTGGACAATAGTCCATAAAATGTGCCAATATACATTAACTTTTTTGTGGCATAACCTTTACTTAATTCTATAAAGATTCTAAAGGAGCAAAAATGAAAAAATGGTTTTTGGCATTTGTAAGCATAATTTTTATGATAGGCTTGAATGCGTGTGGCGATAGAGAAGAAAGCACACAGCAAGAAACAGAAAAAACACAAAGTGCGATAGAACAAATCAAGCAAAAAGGGGTTGTGCGCATTGGTGTTTTTAGCGACAAACCTCCTTTTGGCTTTGTGAATGAAAAAGGCGATAATGATGGCTTTGATGTGTTTATTGCAAAGCGCATCACACAAGATTTGCTCGGTGATGAAAACAAAGTGAAGTTTATATTGACAGAAGCTGCCTCTCGTGTGGAATTTTTACGCTCAAACAAAGTTGATATTATTATGGCAAATTTCACAAAAACACCAGAGCGTGAAGAAGCAGTGGATTTTGCAAAGCCTTATATGAAAGTAGCCCTTGGTGTGGTATCTCCTAATGGAGAGATTACAAGCGTTGATGAGTTAAAAGGCAAAAAACTTATTGTGAATAAAGGCACGACTGCGGATATGTATTTTAGCAAAAATTACCCAGACATTGAATTACTTAAATATGAGCAAAATACTGAAGCATTTCTTGCACTCAAAGACAAAAGAGGCGATGCACTCGCACACGATAATACGCTCGTTCTTGCGTGGGCTATGGAAAATGAAGGCTTTGGTGTAGGAATCCCTGTCTTAGGCGATGAAGATGTAATCGCTCCTGCGGTAAAAAAAGGAAACACTGAACTTAAGACTTGGCTAGATGATGAGATTGATACACTCACTCGTGAGGGCTTTATGAAAAAAGCGTATGAAAAGACACTCGCACCTATTTTTGGTGAAGAAAAAATGGATTCGGTAATTTTCTCATATTAATACCTTATACATTGGTTAGAATCTTTGTGTAAAGATTCTAACCAATACAAATTATAAAATCTCTCTTTTGCAATATCTAACTTCTCTTATGTAAAAATCAATGGTTAATATAATTCTAGTCTAACAATGTAAGCTCTTTACAACTGCATATTTTAAAATCCCATTATCCTTTTACTTCTGCAAAAACATACCTTACCTTTATTTTAAAGGTAAGGTTTTATATAATCTTCAATGCAATAAAACTATAACTTATTCATTATTTTATATGCGAAACATTTTTTATTAAAACCTTAAAAATTTATATGTTATTTTTACCTTATTTCCTCATCATTGCGATATGGCACCTCGCGTATAGCTCTGCCTTTCTCATCAAATTCTTTGGCAATACCATCTTTTTTACCATTTTTATACTCAAGGATATACCATAATGCACCCGATGTATCATAGATTTTCATCTCTCCCTCTAGCACATCATTAACAAAATTCATTTCGCTCCTTAGCTTTCCATTCCCTGCATCAAAAATCCTACACAAGCCATTTAAACGCCCTGCCCTATAATATGCCTCATAAACCAGCACACCTTTTTGGGAAAAAATTTGATATAGCCCCTCTCTTTTATTATCAACATAAAATGCCACCTGTGCTACACCGCCCTCAAGGTAATAAAGCGTTTCTTTGCCGTGCTTAATCTTTGTGCCGGGCTTATAGGTAATAACTGCCCGATAAGTACGTCCATTATCTTCTACTTTTTCTGTGCTTTGCTCCCCACTTATTGTTTCAAGTGTATTTTGCCTATTTGACATCTCTGCTTGAGGTATTGGGCGTGTATTAATATTTGCAGTAGTATTCGTTCCTGTTTTATCCTTTGTGCTAGGACTAGTTTTAGCATTTTCTTTTGACTTCGTATCATTTGTATCCATAGGTAATTGCGATGTAGAGGGTATTGGCTCTTGCTCTACACAGGCGCATAAACAACATAATAACGCCCCTCCTATAATGATTTGTATCCATCTTATGCTTTGCTCTTTCACTTTCCCCTCCTTGTGCTAATAACAAGCATTCCAACGACAATTTTTCTCTTCAAGCAATACACCCTGTGCATCATAATGCTTCATCATTTGCTTCTTGCCCTCTTTATAAAGTGTCTCATAAATTAAAACACCCTGTTTATTAAACTCCTCTCTTAGTCCATCAAGCTTATCATCTTTGTAGGTAAATTGCGCCTGTAATGCACCATTTTCATAATACTTCTTACCCTCACCCTCGCGCTTATTAAGGACATATTCTTGCTCACTCTGAATCTTACCATTATTATAATAAAGCACACGTTTGCCCTGCTCTTTGCCTTCAATATAAGTACGAGTTTCTTGCAATGCTCCATCAGGATAATAAGAAAGCACTTTGCCATCATACTCACCATTTTTATAGAATGCACTAAAAAGCAACACGCCTTTGTAAGAGATTTTTACTTGCTTACCACACTTAATAGTCGTGCCTTTGCAATACTGCGTTTTAATCGTTGTTGGCGCACTCTTCTCGCCTGTGTAAGAGATTCTAAGATCATATTCTATTTTATCTGTTTGCTGCGCACCCACAAGCAAAGGCAGCAAATAAAATATATATCGCATTCCCCTCATACTCTGCTCCTTTTTAGAATCACTAACTTTTTAAACGCACAATATGCACACCAAGCTGTTGTAATTTATGCTCAATTTGTTCATAACCCCTATCGAGGTGGTAGATTCTATGGATATTCGTCTTCCCCTCACTCACAAGGGCTGCTACAATCAACGCAGAGCTTGCACGCAAATCAGAAGACATCACATCAGCCCCGTGCAGAGGTGTTATTCCATTAATAGTCGCGTGATTACCTTTGAGTGAAATATCTGCACCAAGTCGCGTGAGTTCGCTTACATGCATAAAACGATTTTCAAAAAGTCGCTCTTCAATCACGCTTGTGCCTTGACATTGTGTTGCTAATGCCATAAATTGCGCTTGCATATCAGTGGGGAATCCGGGATATTCTGTGGTAATA
This sequence comes from Helicobacter sp., assembly GCF_022511165.1. Lineage (GTDB taxonomy): Bacteria > Campylobacterota > Campylobacteria > Campylobacterales > Helicobacteraceae > Helicobacter_C. The sequence continues at coordinate 27,177 of NZ_JAFLSB010000008.1, forward strand.
ATCTCAAAAGGCTTCAAAGTTTTTGCAGGAAGCAAAGTGATAGAATCTGCCTCTTTTTTGAAGCTAAAGCCAATCTCCTCTAGCTTATCAGTAACGGCTGCAAAATGCGTATTTCGCACTTTATTTAATGTAATGGAAGAATTTGTAATCGCCCCCGCACAGAGATAAGTCCCTGCTTCGATTCTATCGGGGATTACTTCAATAGGAGCAAAATGAAGTAGCTCTCCGCCTGTGCCATAAATACTAAGCTCATTGCTTCCAATACCCTCAATTTTCACGCCACTTGCAGATAAAATTTCACAAAGTTGCACGACTTCTGGCTCTTTGGCTGCATTAATAATGCGTGTTGTGCCGTGCGCTAAGGCTGCAGCCATAATCACATTTTCACTACCTGTAACGGTGATTTTATCAAAGAAAATATCTGCTCCCTGCAAGCCATTCTTTGCCTCTGCGATGATATATCCACCCTCAATACGAATACTTGCGCCAAGATTCTGCATTGCTTTAATGTGCAAATCCACAGGACGCGCACCAATAGCACAGCCTCCGGGCAAACTCACCTCACAATAACCAAAACGTGCAAGAAGTGGTCCTAATACGAGAATAGAAGCACGCATTTTACGCACAATATCATAAATAGCTTTTGTATGCACGATATGCTCGGCTTGACAAGTAAGTGTATTACTATCGTGCCACGCAATATTTACACCTAAATGCTCCAAAAGCTTTGCAAGTGTCTTTACATCGGCAACATCGGGGAGATTACTGATTCTTACTTCATTTTTACTCAATAATGTGGCAGCAAGTATGGGGAGTGCTGAATTTTTCGCTCCAGAAATGTTAATACTCCCTTTGAGTGAGGGGCTTTTGCTTATTTGTAAATAATCCATATCTATCCTTTTATTTGCTTTCTCTTTTTTGCAAGGCTTTCCCTATGACTTCTTTGATACTTGCCTTACTATCGGGGTTTGCACTTTCAAGCTTATCTTGGAAATCCACCACCTCATCAACCTCCATAAGATTCATATTTGTGGCAAAGCGCGAAATCACATCAAGCCACAAATTATAATCCTCTTCATCCTTTGGGCAACTTTTATAGCTATTCTTAAAATCCTCAAGCAAAGCTTTAAGCTTAGCCTTATCATTGGCAAATGTATTCAAATCATTTGAAATTCTTTGTAGATGATTCACAGCAACTCCCGTCCCCTCTTCATCAAGAGCAACTGCAAAAAGCCCAGCAAAAATAATAGGCAAACACAGCAAAAAAAACAATAACCAGCAAATAACATAAAAACTAAGATTAAACATTGGATTTCAATTGCCCATAAAAATCAATAGTTGCTTTCACATAGCCATCAAGGCTCCCACAATCATAACGTTTGCCTTGAAATTTATAGGCTAAAACACCTTTCTTTTTTGCTTGTTCTAAAAGCGCATCTGTAATTTGTATCTCGCCTTTCTTACCCGGCTTTGTGATACGCAAAATATCAAAAATATCAGGAGTAAGAATATAGCGCCCGATGATAGCAAGATTGCTTGGGGCGCTATCAATACTTGGTTTTTCTATCATATCACTCACTCGATATACATCAGATTCTATCTCTTCGCCCTGTATGATACCATATTTATCAACCTCACTTCGCTCCACTTCCTCAATAGCAACAATTGAGCAGTGATACTTCTCATAGAGTGTGACCATTTGACTAAGCACCCCTTTGCCCTTACTATTTGTACATAAGTCATCAGCCAAAATTACTGCAAAAGCTTCATTATTGCCAACAAGTGTTTTGCCTGTGAGAATCGCGTGCCCTAAGCCCCTCATCTCATTTTGTCTTGTGTAAGAGAAAATGCAAGATTTTGTGAGTTTGCGGATACTGCTTAAAAGCTCCTCTTTATCTGTCCCTGAAATTTGATGCTCTAATTCATAATTTATATCAAAATGATCTTCAATGCTTCGTTTCCCTCGCCCTGTGATAATGCCAATATCACAACACCCCGCCTCTAAAGCCTCTTCCACGCCATATTGTATAAGGGGCTTTGTGAGTATGGGGAGCATTTCTTTAGGCATAGCCTTTGTCGCTGGTAAAAATCGTGTGCCATATCCTGCCGCTGGGAACAGACATTTATGTATCATAGAATCTCCTTCAATTTACAAGCGTTTTTTTCAAATACTCTTCTAAATTGATATGATTCCCAAAACTTTCTTGATAAACAATATAATTTGCTAAAACTCTCAAACCATAATCACGAGATTCTCTATAAGGAATAAGCTCCATAGAAAGCCACGGCTCATAATCACGCTTTTTTACAAAAAACTTTTTTGTCTTAAGTGTGCGGCGCAAGAATCCCGGTCCACCATTATAAGCATAAGAAACAAAAAGTGTATGCTTAAACTCTCTGCCCAAATCATTGAGATAAAATGTCCCAAATTCAAGCGCAGTGATAGGATCAAACATATCTTCTAGGGTAATATTATCTCGCTTTAGGCTTTTAGCAAAAGGAGCTACATTAAAGGGCATTATCTGCATCATACCGAGCGCATACGAAGTCGAAACAAGTGCGGGCAAAAGGGTGCTTTCCTGCTTGGCAATAGCGTAAGTAAAGGCTTTCTCGCTATCATTTTTCCATTTTATTTTATCGCTAAAAGGCGTGATAAAATAATTAATTTTAAATTTATTCATTTGTGTAAGCACATAGGCTAAATGCGCACTTGTCTCCTCATATTCAAAATGTTTGCTTAATGCTTTTAAATCTTTTTCACTTTTGACTTGTGCTAAACTCTCTTTAAGAATCTGCCATTGAAAAGGGTCTTTAATATCAAAATTTGGCTTTTGATTTGAGAGTTTGCCTAAATCTGTTACGACTTCATAGCTTGGCTTTACATTAAGCTTTTGATTAGCATAGATTGTATATATATCCACATTTTTACTTTGGGAGAGTTCTTCAAGCACTTTTTGATCTTGACTTAGAAAATACCTCCATAGTAAAGTGCGATTTTTCTGCATAGATGTATTTGCCTTTGTATAGGCATTTTCAAAATATTTCAATGCCGCCTTTGGCTGATTATGCAAAATCTCATTCAAACCAAGCATAAAAAGCGTATAAGAATCCGCGCCTACAATATCCGCGCCTACAAGAGATTGCTTAAACTTATCATAACTCCCATCGTGGGTTACGATGATTGCTTGAAGCATCGTATTGAAATTTTGGTTATTTTCATCGGCAAGTTTTTTGAGGTTTTGGGGCTTAATAGTTTGATTAAGAATCTGTATGCGCTGACTCGCTCTCAATGCGCGATAAATGCTTGAAAAAGTATTTGCATCACTTTTGAGCATCGCGGTGAGTATCTGTGGGTGGCTTAGAATCTCAATGCGTTTTCTAAATTCAGGATCATTTTGAAATTTTTTCAGCAAAAAATCTTTATTTTTTTGAGGCATAGAAGGGACATTTGCAAGATTTAACCCAGCCTTAATACACGCAATATCTTGTGTTTTTAGCTTTTCAAAACTTAAACGTTGGCAATACAAATTACGTGGCAATTCACTCACTTTACCTTTTGCGCTTATGAGGGCATTGAGTTTGGCAGTCTTTCGATAAATAAGATTATAGGCTTTGAGCGCATCTTGCAAGGAAGTCTTTTCATCGCTCAAAAATTGCCAAATATAAAAATCTCTTGCTAAACCTTTGGGTTTAGATTCTAAAAAATCAAGTGTGATGGTGCTATGCGCATAATTTGCACTTAAAATAAATAGCCATAAGATACATATTCGCCTCATATATTGCCCCTAAACACTTAAACTTTGTGCGTATTGCATAAGAATCTGCACGAGAAATAAATCAATAAATTTCAATATCACCGCAATAATCAAAGGCGAAAAATCAATGCCGCTTATTGTTGTTGGCATAAATTGACGAAGCTTTGCATACAGAGGTAAAGTTAGGCGATTTAAAACCTGCACAATAGGATTATAGGGGTCAGGACGCACCCAGCTTATAAGCGCAGCAATAACAATTACCCATATATACACATTAATAAGCATACTCAATATGCTTGCCACAGCATATAAAAAGGTGCTTATAACCATATCCCTTTTCCCCTTTATTTTATTCTGTTATTGAAAGCTTAGAATAATCTTGTGAATCTAAAGTAACAATATCGCGTAAGAAAAAACGCAAATAGGGATAAAGTTCGCTTAGCTCTAAGCCGTGAGTTGCCCCTGTAAGCAAGATTCTTAGAGGTTTAAAAAAATTTTTTCCCTTTAAGGCACTTTTTTGTAAAAGCGCCTTTTTTAAACTCTCATAATCCTTTAAATCCTCGCTATGAGATTCTATCATTTCACGCAAATGTGTGTAAAGAATCTTGCACTCACTCTCATAGCTCTGCTCATTATCTTTTTGCGTGATACATTTTGGTGCAAAAATACGATTAATCTTCTCTCGTATCTCATTTAAAGTGCTTGCTTCTTGCAAATGTAGCTTTGCTAAAGCCCCAATGGAAGCATCTTTGCTATCAAGCAAAAGTGCAAACTCTTGTTCATTAAGCATTTTAAAATGCTCCCTGTTTAAGAATCTTAATCGCTTCATATCAAATTTTACAGGCGATTTAGCAATATGCTTAATATCAAACCACTCATAGCACTCATTGAGCTTGAAAACTTCCTTTGGCGTGTGATTCCCCATTGAAACAAGATAATTTATAATCGCTTGAGGCAAAAACCCCTCCTCAAGTAACCACGCCACTGATGAAGCACTATCGCGCTTACTCATCTTACTCCCACTCTCGCCAAGTATAATAGGCAAATGCGCATATCCTAGCACCTTATCATAACCCAATGCACGATGAATAAGAATCTGCTTGGGGGTATTGCTCACATGATCTTCTCCCCGCACGATAAAGCTCACATCATAAAGCATATCATCAACTGCACACGCAAAGTTATAGGTTGGGATTCCATCTTCTTTTAAAATTACAAAGCTATCAATTTCATATGGCTCAAAGCTTACTCTGCCCTTGATTGCATCATCAAAACTAATCGCACTCTGCGCACCCCTAATGCGCACTACTGGACGCGGATTGCTTTGTTTTTCAAGCTCTGCCCATTGCGGGTCGTATCGAAAAGGCTTTTTTTGCTCTTTTGCTTCGGCGCGCTTTGCATCTAAAAAATCTTTAGAGCAGTAGCAATAAAAGGCTAAGTCTTTTTCAATCAAATATTGCGCAAGTTGGCGGTGTTTGTCAAAATTATCACTTTGATATACAAGATTATCCCACAAAAGCCCAAAAAGATTGAGGAGATTTAAAATCTCCTTGTCTTTGCCTTCTATATTCCGCGCTGTATCTGTATCTTCAATGCGCACAAGAAACTTTTGCCCACCTTGCTTGGCAATAATATAATTAAAAATAGCTGCTCTTAAATTACCGATGTGCATATCACCTGTGGGAGATGGGGCAAAGCGCAGCATTATCTGCCCTTGAGCATTTGTGCAAATTGTGCAGGATCAAATTCTACTGGATTTGGTTCTGTGAGGGCATCACTTAATGTCATAAGCATTTGGCTAATTTCTTGCATTTTTTCCTCTACATAGGCTACAACTGCGCTCATATCCACTTCTACAAAAGAAGATTCTGCATCAAGAGATTCTGCACTTTTTAAAACACAAAGCGATAGGGGACTTTCAACACTCAAAGTATAAGTGATACCATTTAAGCTTGTATCTAAACGCGTATCAAAAAGCCCAACCCCCATAAATGAGGCATTTTCTATGATTTCTTGCATACTTGCTTTAATATTTTGTATATCTTGCACAGAAGTATTTTGAGCAATTTTAAGAATCTTTTTGAGAGCAGAGGAAGCACTTTGCAATGCACCAATAAATTCATTTGCACCCTTAATATCCTCTCCAAACTTATGAATAGCAACTGCGGTATAAGATTCTCTAGGTGTTTCAAAGTGCACACCTATGTGTTTTTGAAATGTAGATAACATATCTTGCATACTTAAACCTCATCATATTGGCATTTATTACTTTCAAGCACCTTTTATTCCACTCAACTTATGAAGTATATCATTTCAAAAAGCAATATTTCTGTGATTTTTGTTTATTCCCTTAATTTTTCAATCTAAAAAGTAAGATGGTGCGAGTAAAGGCATAGCGATAAGCCGAGTTCTGTCGTGGGTGGCTATTTATCTAGGATATGTTTCACAACATACCTCAAGCGAAGAGTTCAAATATAAGACTTTAACCATACTCTTCTTGCTACGGATTGGGTTTGCATAGACATTGTGCATTGCTGCAAAATCGGTAGGCTCTTACCCCACCTTTTCACCCTTACTTTTGTGAATCCACAAAAGCGGTTATTTTCTGTTGCACTTTCCCTTAGGTTACCCTAGCCATTGGTTAAATGGAATCCTGTCTTTGTAGCTCGGACTTTCCTCTTTTGTTGCACAAAAGCAGCCACCTACTATGCCTAAGTGCAAATTATATCAAATTTTGTTATAATAAATAGCTATTAGAATTAACACCCCAAAGGTTTATTTTATTATGGAAATGCAACATTTTATTGGACATCATATTGGAAAAACCACGCGATATTTGCAATCTTTTTTTATTAATGATCTCAAAACCTATGATTTAAGTTTTGAGCAGGGCATCATTCTTTTTATCGTATCAGAATATCCACATACTTGCATTAGTGATATTGCCAAGAGATTAGATAAAAACAAAACCACCATTTCGCGTGAAGTCAATTCCCTTGTCAAAAAAGGATTTTGCCTTAAAGATTCATTGCATAATCAGCGCACCCTCTCCCTTTCTCTTACTACAAATGGCAAAAAAGCTGTTTCATATATCAAAGAAAGAATTAAGCAAACCCAAAAGCTCATCCTTACACAATGCACACAGCAAGAAATTGATATTTGTATTGATGTATTAACGCGCATACAGCTTATACTTGAATCAAATTTGAAAAACATAGATTTAAATATATATCAATAATACATATACCCCCTATATGTATTATTTACTCTTTTTTACTACAATCCTCATCATAATAATTACATTTTACTTCAAAGGTTTTAGATAATGAATCCCACGCACGATAAACCAAATTGCTGCTGCCAAAACGAAAATGCACTTGTTCATCAAGATTCACATAATGAACAAAACACGCAACAATCCCCCTATGGCGAAATATTTTTTATAGGCATTCTTATTGCTCTTTTTGGGCTATGTATGCTCTTGCTTTATTACCCCTCTATGACTGAACTTCCTTTTGTCAAAGAAGGGGTTTTTGTCTTGCTTGCTCTCATATATCTTTTGGCAGGAAAGCCCATATTTTGCGCCTTTTGGGATAATTGCAAAAATAAAACTTTTTTTGATGAAAACACATTAATGCTTTGTGCGACAATCGCTGCGTGGTGCATTGGTGAGGTAAGTGAAGCCGTAGCAGTAATACTCTTTTTTCGCGTAGGCGGATTCTTAGAATCTCTTGCTGTGCAGAAATCGCAAAATTCTATAAGCGCATTGTTGCAAGTGCTTCCTGAAATTGCGCATAAAAAGGCAAATGATACGCTTATTGACTTGCACCCCAAATCTTTGCAGGTAGGCGATATACTCATTATTAAAGCAGGTGAGAAGATTCCTACCGATAGCCTCATACTCAAAGGTAAAAGTTACATCGATATGCGCTCAATCAATGGCGAAAATGTGCCTATGGGCGTTAAAGAGGGGGATTTGATTATAGCTGGAGGAATCAACACAAGCAATCTCCTTGAAGTGCGCGTAGAGAAGCCTTTTGAGGATTCTCATATCGCTCAAATCGCTAAACTCACACAAGAAGCAAGCGAAAACAAAGCAAAAACACAAAAGCTCATTACCTCTTTTGCTCGTGTTTATACCCCCATTATTTTTATCATTTCTTTAAGTGTGGCGATTATCCCTCCGCTCTTTAATGGAGAATGGCACGAATGGATTTATCGCGCCCTTGTAGTGATGATGGTAAGCTGCCCTTGTGCCCTTGTGCTTGCCGTGCCTTTAGGGTATTTTGTGGGTATTGGACGCGCAAGTAAAGAAGGAGTGCTATGCAAAGGCTCTATTTACCTTGAAACACTCTGTAAGGTTAAAAATATTATTTTTGATAAAACCGGCACACTTACACACGGAAGCTTTGAAATCCTGCATATTTACCCACAACAAAACTACACAGAGCAAGAACTCCTTGAACTTGCAAGTATTGCTGAACAAAACTCAAATCACCCCATAGCCACTTGCATTAAAAATCATACAAATATTACAACCCATATAGAATCTTATGAAGAAAAAAGTGGCAAGGGCATATCTCTTGTATGCGATAGAGGGGAGATTCTTGTCGGCAATGCCGCGCTTTTGCAAGAAAAACATATTGCTTTTGAGCCAATAGAGAGTGTGCATACTCTTATCTACATCGCCCATAATAATGTGTATGCAGGGCATATCCTCATTGGCGATAGGCTTAAAAATGGCATAAAAGATGATTTACAAATGCTTAAAGCCTATGGTATAGAGCATTTTGCAATCCTTAGTGGCGATAATCAAAAAAGTGTAGATAATGTGGCGCAAGAGCTCGGCATAAAATATGCGTATGGGCAGCTCCTCCCTGCGGACAAAGAGCATAAACTCACTGAACTTATGGCACAATGGGCAGGGAAGAGTGTATTTGTGGGCGATGGCATTAATGATTCTATCGTGCTAAGACGCGCTGATGTAGGTATAAGCATCAATACAGGAGAAAATGGCAATGATATTAGCAAGGAAAGTGCAGATATTATTTTACAACATCACACATTGCACGGGCTTGTATCGGCTTTTCGTATTGCTTTTCACACGCGCGCACTCACTTGGCAAAACATCATTTTTGCATTAGGAAGTAAGCTTGTGCTCATCATTTTAGGTGTTATGGGGATTGCCAATATGTGGCTTGCCGTATTTGGCGATGTAGGTGTAGCTCTCCTCTCGCTACTCAATGCTATGCGCCCACCTAAGCCTTATCAAAAGACTTAGAATCTGCAGAATCTAATGGGGCTGTTTTTATAGGAGATTCTAGAATCTTTTATCAATAAGATATATTCTTATTGCAATAAAATATAGTTTTTACCCTAGAAATATCGTTGGGGGCGAGTAAAAATCTTGTGAGGAATATATAAGGGGCAAGGCATACATTGCCCAGCGTGTATATCATCAAACCAACTTCATTTTTAAGCCCTCCCTCTTAAAAAAGAATCTAAACTTAAAAAAAGTAAAAACTTTAGATAAAGAAGTTTGTGGTTTTTATTGCTTACAAAAAAGTGAGGAAGGTTTTAAAATTGAAAAAACTCTCGTATATCCACTCCTAAAACTTTAGCGATTTTATAGAGATGTTCTAAGTTGAAATGGATATTTTTATATCCTGATTCTGCTCCAGCGACTAAAGAGACAGATTTATAGCCTATCTCTAGGCTAAGCTCTAGTTGCGAGTAACCTTTTTGTTTTCTTACTCTTGCCACATTTTGAGCAATTTGCTTACGAAAGCAATCTATTTCTTCTTGACTAAAATGATAAGACACGATTCTACCTTAAAACTCTATTATTATAGATTTTTAAGGATACTTGTTTTATGATTCTTTTTCACTCTATTATGATAGAGTATTTTTTTATTTTTAAGGAGGCAAAATGGCTCAAGATAAAATCCGTCCAAAGGACAATCGGGCAAATATGCAAAATGCCAATAAGGGAAACAAGGGCGTCAATCCGCAATATGCAAAGAGTCAAGGTAATAGAGGAAAACAACTCAACCCTAATCAAAAAGACAAAAAATGAAAAAGCTTAACCATTTGGCTTAGCATTAGGCGTATCGCTCTTTATTTTTGGTTGCGGAGAGCCTGTGCCAGAATTACCAGCATACAAGCCAAAAGCCCTAGAATCTCAAGGTAAAGGCATTACGATTGCAAAATCTACGCCTTATAATTGTAAGATTCTAGGCGAGGTTGAGGGCAAAGACAGCACAGAAGGCACACAAGGAGCCATAAGGGAGACATTAAGAGAGGGTGCGAGCAATGATTTAAGAAACACTGCAGGTGAAACAGTTGCAGCAGGCAAACGCATTATGCTAAAAATTACAAAAGAAGAAATCAAATGTCGCGCCAAATTTAAAGATGGCGTTCGTATTGTTGATTGCACAAATGGCGCACCACAAGATGCCATAAGCTCAAAATTGCTTTCACACAGAATGCACGCTGATGTTTTTGATTGTGGTGTAAAAGACTAAAACTATACTTAACCCCAAAGCATTAAACTTAAAGCCCCCCATTGGGGTTAAGATTCTCTCTTAAACTTTTTATATTTCAAAAAGTCTTGCTCAAATTCCAAAAAGGCTATCTTGGTAAAGTATAAAAAAGTTGGTAGATTTAGGTCTTTGCATTTTTGCTTAATCCCAAAATTACCTCATAAACCTATGCAAAAACACTATATGCTCAAAATCTTTTAAAATACATTAAGAACTCTTTTATTTTTACCATATCTTAAAGAGATTCTTATTCTATTCGCCTCAAACCCTATTTTACATTTGCTATTTTGATATTTATCTCTATTTTTCTTATACTCGTATTACGCCATTACTTACTCGGTGGGAGGGAGATAAAATTATCCCTCCTGCCTTGAGTTCTCCTTTTTTCCTTTATCCAATAATATTGACTATTTTGCGCTGCACAAAATTGTGCGCATTTCTCCCTATCAAAGCTTTCTTCTTGCACAAAAACAATCACCACATTTTGTGTATCTTGCTCTTGAGCATTTTGTGCTTGAGGAGATAAATCCTCATTCTCTGCATTTGCCATTGTTTGCGTATCTGTTGCTTGTGTATCTGCCAAACCCTCATCTCCTTGGGTTTGCTCCTGTGTGCCATTTGCTAATTCGCCTGATACTTCGCTTTCTTTTATTGATTCTTTTTGAAATGCCTGCGCAAGCTCTCCTAATCTCACCTCACTCGCTTGTGCCACAACTGCTCCCAATGAACCATTTTTTCGCACTTCTACAAGTTCGTTATTTTTATTCACATAGCGCACAAGAGGCTTGATGTGCTTTTGTATATGCGTCCTTTTTGTGAGAGCCTCTATCGCCACTCTATCTACATTCATAGATGCTCTTTTATCATACACGCCGATGAGATAACGATAAAGCGGTTTAGAATCTTGCTCACTCACATAAACAATATAAGGATATTTTTCAATTTGTGCAAGAATATTTTGAGACATTTCGCCCCTATATGCGGCTACTTGATAGTAATACCCCTCCCTTGCAGTAGCATTAAGAGAGGCAAAATCATCTTTCACACTCCTTGCACCTTCTTCTATCTCACTTGTAATTTGCACCTCTACACTTACTTCTTGTTGCGAGACTTGAGGAGTTTTTGCACAAGAAGCCATACACAACACAAGAACACCAAAAAATAAGATATGTGGCATATTATACCGCCACATAAACAAAGTAGCCAAAGGAGATACACGAGAGCAAGGCTTTCGTGTAAAAGGAACAAGCATAGATTGAAGCGATATATGAAACATCAAAATCCTTTGTATAAGATTTAAGGATACATTCATAAATCGGCATTATCAGTAAAAGAGTGCAATTTACCTACAATTTACCTACATCCAATCCAAAATTTTACTCACCTCATTTGCTTCAAAACATTTGATATGAGCAGAAGCACTACTTGGCTTTTTAGCAAGTATTACCTTTTCAAATCCATAGCTCTCAAGCTCTTTTAAACGCGCATCAATATTGCTTACTTCGCGTATATCACCCACAAGTGAAACCTCCCCCACAAAGGCAGTTTTGGCATTAAGTGGGCGATTACGAAAGCTTGAGATAATACTTGCTATAACTGCCAAATCCGCACTTGGCTCACTGATTCTAATACCACCTGCAACATTCACAAACACATCATATCGCCCCAAAGGTAATTCAAGCTTACGCTCTAAGAGGGCTAAAAGCATATTGAGACGATTACTATCAAAGCCATTGCAAGAGCGTTTAGGATAGGTAGATTCACTCACTAAAGCTTGTATTTCAATCACAAGGGCGCGACTTCCCTCAAGGATAACAGCAATCGCACTCCCTGCTTGCGCACTCTTTTGCGTAAAAAAAAGCTTTGAAGCATTTTTAGCACTTCTTAAGCCATTTTCTTTCATCTCAAAAATCCCTATCTCACTTGTGCTTCCAAAGCGATTCTTGAATCCTCTTAACATTCTAAGCTCCCTACTTGGATCACCTTCAAAATACAACACGCAATCCACCATATGCTCTAAGATTCGAGGTCCTGCTATCGCACCATCTTTTGTAATATGCCCAATGATAAAAATGCTGATATTGCGCTCTTTGGCTAAACGCATTAGTGCAAATGTTACCTCCCGCACCTGTGAGATTGAACCCGGAGCAGAGCTAAGCTCGGGGGAATAAATGGTTTGTATAGAATCTATCACACATAGGCTATAAGGCTGCTCATTGAGGGCATTAATAATGAGGTTTAAATCAATTTCATTGAGCAAAAAAAGCTCATCACTCATCGCATTAAGTCGAGAGGCACGCATCTTAATTTGCCCTGCACTCTCCTCACCACTTACATACAGAATCTTTTTATGCGCTTTTGCAGCAAGATTACCGACAATTTTAAGCAAAAGTGTGGATTTACCCACGCCCGGGCTACCCCCGATAAGATATAGCCCACCCGGCACGATGCCTCCGCCTAAAACAATATCAAACTCTTCTTCATAGGAGCTAAAATGCACAATATCCTCAAAATGCACCTGCGTAATAGGAGTAGCCTTACTTGGAGAGGCTGTATGATGTTTTTTTGCCTCAATTTGATGTTCTTTAAGCTCAACTAAAGCGTCCCAACTCCCACAACTGCTACATTTTCCAAGCCATTTTGCACTCTGCCACCCGCAGAATTGACATTCAAAAATTGTATGTTTTTTTGCCAAAGTTATCCCTCAAAAATGCCCTCAAGCATCACTTTTACATAATCTTTGGCATCAAATTCACTTAAATCTTCTGCCTTCTCGCCCACACCAATATAACAAATAGGAATCTTTAGCTCACTTACTATGCTAAAAATTGCCCCGCCCTTGCTTGTGCCATCAAGTTTTGTAACAATAATGCCATCAAAATGCAGAATCTGCGAGAATGCACGAGCTTGGTTAATTGAGGAACTCCCTTGTGTGCCATCAAGCACAAGATAACTACGCAAAGGCGCATCGCCTAATGCCTTTTGGCTCACGCGCACAATTTTTGCAAGTTCATTATTTAAGTTTGTATGATTGTGCAATCTCCCCGCAGTATCAATATAAAGCTCATCAATGCCTCGCGCTTTAGCAGCATTAATGCTATCAAAAGCTACGGCGCTTGGATCGTGCATATGCTGTGTGCTAATCACAGGAATAGAAAGTCGCTCTCCCCAAAGCTTAATTTGATCAATCGCTGCAGCTCGAAAAGTATCTCCTGCGGCTAACATCACTTTTTTGCCTTTTTCTTGTGCGCGTTTAGCAAGTTTAGCAATGCTTGTTGTTTTTCCCGCACCATTTACGCCTACAATAAGCGTTACAAGTGGCTTTACTCCTGCAAATTTTGTGCTTAGAGATGGAGTAGAATCTGCCGCATCTGCGGAGCTTGTGGGATTTATCTCAAGGCGTGATAAAAGCTCTTTTTGCAATGCCTCATAGGAGACATAGGCAGGGAGATGGGCAAGGATAGATTCTACAAGATCATAATCCACATCACATTCTATGAGAATCTCCTCAATCTGCTCTTTAGTATATTTATCTTTTTTTGAGCCAAGGAGAGCAGTGATATTTTGCGTAGTTTTTTGTAAAGTTTTAGCTAAAGTGGCAATCATTGCGATTCTTGTGGTTCTACTTGTGTTTCTTGCGCTTCTGTGGATTGGACTAAGCCCTGCTCACCTGATTGCAATGTTTCTTGGGGAAGCTCTTGCATCTCATATTGTGCTTTCGCATCAAGCTGATCTTGAATCTGATAACGTATATCAAGCTCCACCATTTCTTCTGGTACAAGCCCTACATAGTCTATCACCTTTTCACCCTGCTTATCATAGAGAGAAATATAGCTATGCTTGTCATCTTTATCAAGGAAATGGAGCAGATTTTTATTGTCTGTGGGAGCATAGAGCTTGAAACGTGGATTAACCTTGTCAATTTCTTGTTGCAAAGAAGTAAGTTCATCTTTTGGACTAATAGCAATAATGGAGATGAACTCTTGGTATCGATTATGCAAATCAAGGATATGCAAGAGTTCATCTTGACATTCTTGGCAGCTTTTGGAGAGAAAAAAGAGCAAGGTTGGTTTTTGCGCCGAGCTTTTAAAAATGCTTTGGTCTTGGTTTGTTTTAAAGCGCAATGATTCATTTTGGGTATTTATAACTTCAATTGTTAAAATTTTATCCTTACTACCACCCTCAAAACCAAAAACATCTTTATCCTTCTCTCCATCATCACTACAAGCTTGAAAAAGAACGCACAAAGCCATAGTGGCTATGAAAAACTTTGCAAAACCCAAATATATACCAAAAGAGCGCATCGCTTTCATTAAATTTCTCCATTTATGCTATGTTTGGGTATGATTATACCTAAAAAAGGATTGACAATTACCAAACAAGATTTTAGATTTTATGCAAAGACAAAACTAGAGTATTGCAAAACCCATAACCCATTTGCACATAAAAAGTTAAATAAGGCTTTACTCACTTTTTTAGAGCAAAAAAAATGCAAAAATGTGCTTGTATATATGCCTTTTGGCAATGAAGTGGATATTATGCCCCTTATCTCTGCTTTACGCAAAAAAAAACATCGTATTTTTATACCTTTTATACAAGAATTTAGTTTTAAAATGATACCATTACGTTTGCCATTACATAAAAATGTATTTGGTATTTATGAGTCAAATAAATCTAGTTTTAATTTAATCAAAGTTGATGCCGTGATTATCCCTGTTTTGGGTATTGATAAACATTTTAGACGAATAGGTTTTGGGAGAGGTATGTATGATCGCTTTATGTCCACTCTCAAAGATAATGTTCAGATTCTTTTTGTGGCACGAAGTCCAAACTACGCGCCAGATGTGATTACACAAGATTATGATGTGCAGGGAGATTATTTTTATACGCCATCAGCTTTGTGCATAAGGAAGCACAATGGAAATATGGTATGTAATAGGAAGTATAATCTTTACTTTATTGGTCGGGGTGAGCGTATATCTCATCACTAAAAGGGTATTTCATTCTCACTCTCAAATCATTCTTGAACAAGCAAAGGCAAAAGCAAAAGCGATTGAATTTGAGGCAAAAAAGCTTCTTCAAGATCATAAGCTTTTAATGAAAGAAGAGGAAATACATTTAAAGCAACATTATGAGCAAGAATGCGCTAATCTCGCTAAAGAATATGAGGGCAAAATTGCCACACTTAAAAAAGAAGAGCAATCAAAAATCGAGCAACTTGATGCGCAAAAAGCACAGCTTGATAAAGAAATGCAAGAAGTAGGTGAGCTGAAAGTTAAAGTTTTGCGCTCACAATCTGAACTCAATAAGCTTAAAGATGAAAATATACAAAGCAAAAAAGAAATGATTGAGATTCTTTCAGATTATACTCAAATGAGCAAAGAAGAAGCAACAAGCATCTTGCTTTCTCATCTTGAAGAAGAGCTTTATGAGGAAAAAGCACAGCTTATCCGCCAATATGAGAGGGAAGCGCAACAAGAAGCAAAGAAAAAGGCAAATTATATTCTTGCTCAAGCCACAACGCGTTATGCAGGAGAATTTGCTAATGAACGATTAGTAAATGTTATACATCTGCCTAGTGATGAAATGAAAGGGAGGATTATAGGCAAAGAAGGGCGCAATATCAAAACACTAGAATCTATTAGTGGCGTAGATGTGATTATTGATGATACGCCCGGTAGCATTGTTTTGAGTAGTTTTAATCTCTACCGCCGCGCTATTGCCACAAAAACAATCGAAAGACTTATGGAAGATGGACGGATTCAGCCTGCACGCATTGAGGAAATGTATGAGCGCGTAAAAAATGAAATGGACGAACAAATACAGCAAGATGGCGAAGATATTGTGCTTGATATGCAGCTTGGGTATATGCACCCCGAGCTTAAGTTTTTGCTTGGAAAAATGCGTTATCGTGCATCATTTGGGCAAAATGCACTTGGGCATTCTATTGAGGTAGCAAAACTTGCCGCACTGATTACAAGTGAGCTAGGCGGTGATGAAAAACTTGCAAGACGAGCAGGAATCTTACACGATATTGGCAAAGCTCTCACGCAAGAATTAGGTGGTAGCCACGTGGATTTAGGTGCAGAAGTCTGCACGCGTTACCAAGAAAATCCTGTTGTCATTAATGCTATTAAGGCACATCACGGCTATGAGGAGATTCAAAGTATAGAATGTGCCGCAGTATGCGCTGCTGATGCGCTCTCTGCTGCGCGTCCGGGTGCAAGAAGAGAGGCGTTAGAGAATTTCTTAAAAAGAATGCAAGATGTTGAACGCATTGCTATGGATAAAATCGGCGTAAAACAAGCCTATGCAGTGAATGCAGGACGAGAGGTGCGAGTGATTGCGCGTGCGGAGCTTGTAAATGATAAACAAAGCATTGTCCTTGCACGAGATATTGCCAAAGAAATAGAATCTACTTTGCAATATCCGGGCGAAATCAAAGTGAGCGTCATACGCGAGATAAGAGCAGTTGAATTTGCGCGATAAGCAAAATCTGCGCCTTTAATAAAAGCAGATGCAAAATGAGACAAATAAAAAGAGGGTTAAAGATAAATGAGGAAAGATTCTAATGAAAAGAATCTACCTCTAAATCCCCTCCATAGCGAGACTTTAATACATAAAAAATACCCACAAGCAACAATAAACCTATGATAAAAGCCAAAAGGGTGCTTTGAGTATAAGAAACCATCACAAAACTTACTGCTGCGCATATTGCTGTGAGTGCTGTGTAGGGGAATTGTGTAATAAAGTGGCTTTGCACCGAACAACCAGCCCCAATAGCAGAAAGAATAGTTGTATCCGAGATAGGCGAAGTATGATCCCCATACACTGCGCCAGAGAGAATCGCCGATAACGCCAAAAATACGCTAGATTCTCCCCCTCCGCTTTGCAATGTAATCTCCATACCAATAGGCAACATAATCGCAAATGTTCCCCAGCTTGTGCCAGTGCAAAAAGCAATAAATGCCGAGATTAAAAACAAAAAAACAGGCATAAAAACCAAGTATTCTGCACTTATGGTATCTTTTGCCACATTTGCAAGATACACACCTGTTTGAATATGCTCCTTAATCACAGGTCCAATCGCCCACGCAAGACTCAAAATCAAAATCGCCCCAAACATACTCTTTGCGCCATACCAAAAAATAGTAGGATAGGTTTTAGATTCTATAACCCTAAAGGTAAGGAACAAAGTAATGATAAGCGCAAATAGTCCTCCGCAAAAGAGCGCAAAAGGCGTATCAGTATGAGTGAGCATCGCGATAAAATCACTCTCCCCACTCGCCTCATATCCACTATAAAAAATCATAAAACAAATACCTATCACTAAAGCAATAATAGGCACAAGCAAAAAGAGTATAGCGTGTTTTGGTGCGGAGTTAGAAGTTATTTGCGCTTGTGGGGACTTTAAACCAACATTTACATTATGACGCATAACAGGCAGATTTATACGCCAAAAAATCGTCAAAACAACAGCAATAAGCGCAAAAAAGGCATAAAAATTATTTGGCACACTCTGCAAAAGCACCATAAGAGGCTCATCAATGTTTTGCTTTGACAAAAGTCCAATATTATACGCACCCCAACTTGAAAGCGGCACGAGAATACAAATAGGTGCAGAGGTAGAATCAATGATATATGCTAAACGCTCACGACTTGAGCGATAGCTATCATTGAGCGGACGTGCAATTTGCCCAACTGTCAAGGCATTAAAATAATCATCAATAAAAATTACCAATCCTGCTATAAATGCCACGAGCTCCGAGCCTTTGGCAGAATGAATGCGCACTCTTGCCCATTTGACAAATGCTCCAATTGCACCGCTATACAAAATGAGTTGGGTAATCACACCAAGTATAATCAAAAATGCAAAAATATAAATACTATCCCTATTCACGCCATCATCATAAAATACGCTTACTATGGATTGAAAAACAAAGCTTAGGGCTTGTGTATCTAGCCCATAGAGCATCACCCCACTAAGACAAATGCCCAAAAAGAGCGAGAGTACCACACGTCTTGTGAGGACTACCATAAATACAACAAAAAGAGGTGTAACAAGGCTTAATGCCGAATTGGCAAATCCATAGGTTTCCACAAATATATCCTTAATTTTTATCTTTAAAAAAATATGCGATTTTATCAAATGTAGGTAGATGGTGCCGAAGGTCGGACTTGAACCGACACAGGGTTGCCCCTACTAGATTTTGAGTCTAGCGCGTCTACCAGTTTCACCACTCCGGCGTTTTTAAGAATATTCGCGATTTTGCTTAGATTCTATATAAGAAAGTATGGTGCGCTGAGCGAGACTTGAACTCGCACGGGTCGCCCCGCCACCCCCTCAAGATGGTGTGTCTACCAATTCCACCACCAGCGCATTCTCCCTTGATAAGGGAGAATTATTTAATTAGGAAAGGAAAGGATTTGCATACAATGCGATAAGTGCCAAAACCAATGTATAAATTACTTGTGCTTCAATCAAAGCAAGAGCAATAAACATTGTTCCAAGTAGCTTACCGCTAATACCGGGATTACGCGCTGTTCCTGAAATTGTCGCAGCAGCAGCGTGTCCCATACCGATAGCCCCACCAAGTGCAGCAATACCCAAACCAATAACAGCACCTGCGACTGAATATGACTGAATCATATCTACACCACTTACTTCTGCACCAAAAGCAAGTCCTAGCATTCCTACACACAAAAGAAATAAGAATTTCATCTTGCACCTCGTTTATAATCTCAAAGCCCGTTCGGATTCATTCCCCTACTTAATGCTTTGGAAGTTGCATTATGCCTAAGCTTTGATAAAACAAAAATTAAATAATACTTTTAGTAAGCCCCAACTCCACCTTATTTTTATTTTGCGAGAGAATCTCACACTCTAATTCACTGATACCCTGCAAGACATCACTTAGTTGTTGCTGCCTTTCTTTTGGCATTATCTTACTTATGTGCAAAAGCCCATCACCGCCGCGAGGTAACTGCACAAACACTCCAAAATCAGCGATTTTTTTAATTTTTCCCACAAATCGCTCACCCACTGCATAACTCTCCCAATCTATCTTCTCGCTCCCGCCTACAATATCCATAATAAAAGCTTTTGCCTTGCGCAGATTCTCTATATTATCTGCATTAATGCTTACCATTCCGCTCTCTCTTGCTAAATCAATACTCACTTCAAATCGTTCGATAATATCCTTTATTACTCTCCCCCCTGTACCAATCACCTCGACAATCTTATTTGGGGGAATCATAAAACTCTCACTCTTTGGCAAGAGTGCCTCATTTAGCACAATTTGCGCCCTTGCAGATTCCATAATTTCTAAAATATGCGCACGAGCATCTTTAGCCTGAAATAAGGCTTCTTTTAGAATCTCTTGCGTGATACCCCCAAGCTTAATATCCATTTGCATAGCACTTATGCCCTGATACCCACCAGCAACCTTAAAATCCATATCGCCATCGTGATCTTCTAGCCCACTAATATCTGTAAGTATGGCATATTTCTCACCCTCTGTTACAAGCCCCATAGCCACCCCAGCAATCAAAGAATCCACTCTAATCCCACAAGCGCACAGAGCCAAACTCCCCCCGCATACACTTGCCATTGAGCTTGAACCATTTGATTCTAGAATCTCTGATACCAAACGAATACTTTTCTCACTCTCTTTGATGCTTGAATGCAAGGCATTTCTTGCTAAATTGCCGTGTCCTAACTCCCTGCGTCCTACAGAGCCGATGATTCCAGCTTCACCCACACTAAAAGGTGGAAAATTATAATGAAACAAAAAATGTTTCTTTAGCGCAACTTTACTCCCAAGCATTTCATAACTTTGCGCATCATTCTCTGCACCAATAGTCGCGCTCACAAGAGCTTGGGTTTGCCCACGCGTAAAAAGCACACTCCCGTGCACAAAGGGCAAAATATTTGTTTCTATACTAATAGGGCGCACTTCCCTAAGCCCCCTACCATCAGCCCTTTTATGTGTTTGTAAAATCATAGTGCGCACATATTGTTTTTTAAAAGCAAGGACATATTTTTGTGCCTCATCATATTCTAGGCTACAATCCTCCGCCACCTGTGCAGTGAGTGCTTGAATATGTTTAAGGGATTCTGATTTTGCCATAAAATGGAG
>NZ_JAFLSB010000080.1 GCF_022511165.1 Helicobacter sp.
AAAGAAGGGTATCAACGATATGATATGTATATTCCTAAAATCATCACCCCCAAAGAAGAATTCCTTAAACCTCTAGATTCTATGCACTATACTTTTAAAGGCTTGAATGTCAATTTAGCTCATCTCAAGGAGCAGTTAAAAAACTACCAAGATGAAAGTTTTGTTTCTCAAGAGCTGACTATTGGCACAAAATTTGGTGAATACAAAGTGAGCGCTCATATATTTAACGCACAAAACTATAATGAATTTTTGCTTAAAATCGCTCAAGTTGCAAACACGACAAAACACACAAAGGGCGCAAAAAGCTATCCATTAATGCAAGTAGATACAGCAAGCCTTGTGCGCGTGATAGACCGCTTTATACGACAAGATTTATTTCAACAAAGCTTTAATCCGCTAGAAAATGGAAATTGGCGTATTTTGATGTTTCATAGGCTTGGTATCACAGAGCATATTTTAAGGCAAATCAATGAATTTATATGTGAGGCGCAAAACCACACTGATATTACATCTGCAGAAATCAAAAAAGAGTATTTTTCACAAGTTTCTACCCTCAAAATGCGTGAAAAATATGCACTTCATCTCACCAAAAGTATTTATGAAAAAACAGCCTATCCTAGTAATAAAGGAATATTTGAAAAAGATTTTATGCTATTTTGCGATAAAGAAGCAAGTGTGGATAAAATCATCAAAATCGAACCTAACGCCCATCATTTTGCGGGATTGCAATATATACGCACAGATGGCAATATAGCTACTTATTTTGCAGATTTTCTCTGCCAATGCAAAGACAGAATCTATATGATTGAGACAAAAGCGAATAAAGATATAAACAATGACAATGTCAAGCAAAAACGAAAGTGTGCGCTTGACTTTTGTGAGCAAATCAATGAGTTAGATGCCACACAAAGAATGAATGCGATATGGAGTTATCATATCCTAGATGATAAGACTTTTTATATATTGAGCAAAAATAAAGCAAGTCTTGAGGAGATACTGCGAGTATGTGAGCTTAATGCGCATTTTTTGGCAGCAAGACTTTTTTAAAGCCGCTTATTGAAAGCCCACAAATTAAGATACAATACATCAAAAATTTACACTCACTCCAAGATGTAGGCTCATATAGTCCCTACTTGATAAAGTTTTCATATCTTTATAACTTGCCTTAAGATA
>NZ_JAFLSB010000081.1 GCF_022511165.1 Helicobacter sp.
TCATCTGCACTTTCACTTACTTCATCGCCCCCACTTACTTCATTTGCAGAATCTGCTATATCCTCTAATTCTTTGCCCTCTGTTTGAGCTACTTCTCCTACTTCTTCATCTGCTATATCTCCCAAATCCTTAGGAATATCCTCACCCTCATTTTTAGCTTTATCTGTGTTTTCGTCTGCTGAAACCTCATCGGATTCTTGAGCTTGTTGAGAATCCTCATTTTTGCCTAACTCATCTAAAGCAGTAAAATCAAGTTCGACATCTAGTTCATTGTCTGTATTTTCTGCCTCATCTGCAGAAAGCTCCAACTCCTCACCCTCTGTTTGCGCTACTTCACTTACTTCATTTGCAGAATCTGCTAAATCTTCACTTGGCGCGGATTCTGCACTCTCTATTGCTGCATCAGTTTCACTAAGCTCTCCACCTAAATCTACATCTCCCTC
This sequence comes from Helicobacter sp., assembly GCF_022511165.1. Taxonomy (GTDB): domain Bacteria; phylum Campylobacterota; class Campylobacteria; order Campylobacterales; family Helicobacteraceae; genus Helicobacter_C. The sequence goes on from NZ_JAFLSB010000081.1 coordinate 444, forward strand.
TAAATCTGGTATTTCCTCATTTGATTGAGCAGATTCGGCATCTGCATTTTCTTCATTTGCTTCATCTAATGCAGTTTCGCCATTATCGCTTATATCATCTGGGAGATCTAAAGCAGCATCTGCGTCTAAATTTTCTGTGAATTCTCCCTCATCTGCACTTTCACTTACTTCATCGCCCCCACTTACTTCATTTGCAGAATCTGCTATATCCTCTAATTCTTTGCC
>NZ_JAFLSB010000082.1 GCF_022511165.1 Helicobacter sp.
ATTGATTCTTTCCTTGTTTAAGAGAATTTTGCTTAAAAATTTTCGTGGTGATAAAAAGCTCCTCTCTTTTAATCCCACTAGCTTTTATATCCGCTCCCAAAGCTTCCTCATTGCCATAAATTTGCGAAGTATCAAAAAGGCGGTATCCAACCTCTAAAGCCTCCTCTACAACTCTTTGACATTCTTTTAAATCTGGCATATTAAGCATACCAAATCCTAAAATTGGCATTTTTACGCCATTGTTTAAAATAATCGTTTGCATTATTTCTCCTTGAAATTGCGTATTTTGGTAAAACCATTTTTTTATTTGCTCAAGTGATAAAGAAATTATACAGCATTAGAGTAGCTCTAAGTCAAGGGGGTTTAAGTAAATAAGTAAAATGGTAAAATTTGGTTTGAGTTTAGAAAAATTTAACTGATATTTTAATAGAATAAAGTCTTTAATTTATCATTCAAGGAAAAAAGTCAATGAAAGCAACAGAAAATAATTTTGGTTTTATAGAGCAGGAATCTTTAATTGAAATTCCATTTTTTCAAAGAGCTTATGTTTGGGGGCAAAATGAATGGGAACAACTTTTTGAAGATTTAAAAATGAGTTTTGAAAACAACAAAGAGCATTTTCTAGGCTCAATTA
>NZ_JAFLSB010000083.1 GCF_022511165.1 Helicobacter sp.
TGGGTACAGGTGGACCCTGTGCGATATTAACACCAACTTTTTTAATATATATTTTTTTAATCCAAAGATTTATGTTGGCATTGTCCTATCTTCCCGGCACGCTTCCATGCAAGTATTTTCGGCTCCGCACAGCTTAACTTCTGTGTTCGGAATGGGTACAGGTGGACCCTGTGCGATATTAACACCAACTCTTTGGTGCACCTTCGGGGACTCGAACCCCGGACCCACTGATTAAGAGTCAGTTGCTCTACCAGCTGAGCTAAAGGTGCGTTACCCCGCTTACTTGAACCCAAAGGAAATCGAATAAAGGAAAAGGAGGAAATGGAATAAGCGAAACTCAAATCAATTTGAACAAGAAGTTCAAGCACTCGGTCTATTAGTATCAGTCAGCTCAACGCATTACTGCGCTTACACCTCTGACCTATCAAACTTGTAGTCTGCAAGTGACCTTACCTGATCAAGTCAGGAGGATATCTGATCTTGAAGCATGTTTCACGCTTAGATGCCTTCAGCGTTTATCAAAACCGCACACAGCTACCCAGCTATGCCCTTGGCAGAACAACTGGTGCACCGGAGGTGCGTCCGACCCGGTC
>NZ_JAFLSB010000009.1:0-20889 GCF_022511165.1 Helicobacter sp.
CTTAGCCTCTATGAAACTTAGACAAAGCCCTAAGCAAATAAGAAACGAAACTAAAATTTTATTTAGCATTTGAATTCCTTTAGATTTATGCAAAAAATATATAAAAGAATTTTATTTCCTTATTTGACAAGGCAAAATCTCTAAATTCTAGTCCAAAACTAGAATCTAAGCCATAAAATAAAAGCCTTAGCTAAGGCTTTTCATATCAATGACAAAGCGAAAATCCGCCTCGCCCTTAGCCACCTTTTGATACGCCTCATCGAGCTTTTGTATAGGGATTATCTCTACTTTTGGATAGATTTTATTTTTCACAGAATAATCAAGCATTTCTTGGGTTTCTTTAATACCCCCAATCAGTGAAGCATAGATTTTTTTATCTCTAAACTGCCAAACAAAAGCATTCACATCAAAGTTAGGAAAATCTTTAGGTGCAGGTAAGCCCACGATTGCCATTTCTCCGCCAAGTTTGAGCATTCTTACATAGTCATTAATATCATATTTATAAGGAATTGTTGAAATAATAAAATCAAAGCGGTTTGCAATCTTTTTAAATTCCTCGCTTTTTACATCAACAAATGCCTTTGCCCCAAATTTTAAACACGCCTCTTTCTTGCTTGGCACAATATCAAAGCAAGTAACCTCCGCGCCCAAAGCCACCATATATTGCAACGCCATATGCCCTAAGCCGCCAACCCCTGCCACAGCGACTTTATCGCCTTTTTTGACTTTGCTAAATCTAATAGGCGAATAAGTCGTAATTCCTGCGCAAAGCAAAGGGGCGACTTTCTCAAACTCGGCATTTTTTGGCACTTTAATCGCAAATTTTTCACTCACCACGATATTATTAGAATATCCTCCATAGGTAATTTCATCATTATGAAACACATCTTTGCTGTTGTAGGTAAAAACGGTTTTGGCATTCGTGCAATACTGCTCCTTGCTTTGCTTACACGCCTCGCACTCTCCGCAGGAATTTACCATACAGCCAACCCCCGCATAATCTCCAACCTTAAACTTACTCACCTTTTTGCCCACAGCGACAACCTCACCTGCAATTTCGTGTCCGGGCACCATAGGATAATTTGCCTTGCCGTGGTCTCCTTTGACTGTGTGTAAATCACTATGGCAGATTCCAGCATATCTAATGGCGATAAGCACATCGTTTTCTCCCAAAGGGTGTCTTGTAAAAGAATAGGGCTTAAATTTCCAATCCTTGCTAAAAGCCGCATAGCCTTTGGCGGGGATTCTCTCACCCTCTTTAAACACGATTTTTGCGCTATTTGCCTCATTTTGAGCGGCAAAGAGGGTGTCTGCCCCTAGTGTTAGAGCGGCTAAGCCCCCGACAACTTTAGCTGAATCTTTAATAAACTCTCTTCTTTGTGAATCTTGCATTTTTTCTCCTTTTGATGATATATTGATTTTGTTATTATATCCAATCGTTTTTTTTTTTTTGCAAGTTTTTTGTAAAAAAATTTTAAATTCAGCCAAAAACTTTGCAGGTGCAAATTAAGGCTGAATTTTATCTTAGAATTTATCTCTATGCACCTCTATCAAAAACTTCGCAGTTTGCGGGTCTTGATGATTTAAAAAGAGGCTTTGCTTATTATCAAGTGAAGCAATTTTTTGCATATCCTCATCGCTCAAAGCAAAGTCAAAGACATTAAAATTCTCAATCATTCGCTCTTTGCGTATGGTTTTTGGAATAGCGATGATATTTCTTTGAATCTGCCACCTTAAAATCACTTGTGCAATGCTTTTATTGTATTTTTTGCCAATCGCACTTAAGGTTGGATTAGAAAACATATCATTCTTTCCCTCACCAAAAGGCGCCCAAGATTCCATAGCGACATTATATTCCTCTAGAATCTTTTGTGCCTCAAATTGCGCGAAAAAGGGATTGCACTCGATTTGATTGAGTGCAGGTTTGATTTCGTTATTAAGACAAAAATCAACGATTCTATCCGGATAAAAATTGCTTACCCCAATAGCTTTGAATCTACCCTCTTTGTAGAATTTACTCAAGGCTCTCCACGCTCCATAAGTATCATTAAAGGGCTGATGTAAAAGCATCAAATCCACATAATCAAGCCCGAGCTTACGCAGAGATTCCTCACACGCTTTGAGCGCTTTTTCTTCCTTGTAATTATTAATCCAAAGCTTTGTTGTGATAAAAAGCTCCTCACGTTTTATGCCACCACTCATAGCATTCTTTATTGCCGCACCCACTTCTGCTTCGTTAAAATAAGCTTGAGCTGTATCAATGCTTCTATATCCTACTTCTATGGCATCTTCAACACATCTTTGTGTCTCTTTTGGTTCTACTTGAAAGACTCCATAGCCTAAAATGGGCATTTTAACCCCATTATTTAATGTTACAAATTCCATTGTTCCTCCCTTTGCGTAGTTATTTAAGTTTTTGTTCTCGCTTATCTTATCTTGTAAATTATCTCCTGAATCTGCATCATTGCAAGCACTTAAAGTAAAAGCTCCAAGAGATGCAAGAGACGCCATTGTAGTGAGTTTTGCAGAGGTTTTAAGAAATGCTCTGCGCTTAGAGCTATGAGAAAGCTTAGAAACTTTTTGCATATTTCTCCTCCAAAATAGATATGTAATTATAAAACCTGATACCTAGTATCTGTCAAGGGGAGAAAGAAAAAATAAAAAATAAATTATAGATAAGAGTTGGAATCACTCACCAATAAAAATTTAAGAGATTGGCTACGCGCTTAGCTCCTTTATAGCCATTTCTCTTGCAAATTTTAAGGCTTGGGGGATTGCTTGTATATCTTTGCCTCCAGCAGTGGCAAAATCTGCCCTACCTCCACCATTTCCGCCTAGCTTAAGAGCTACTTGCTTGACCCACTCTCCTGCCTTTATGGGCGCGTTTTTCACCCCTGCGCTCAAAGCCACCTTGCCATTAGATTCTGTAAGTAGCAGTATCGCCACACACTCATTTTCATTTTTTGCCCTATCAATCATCTCTTTTGCCTCATCTGCGCTCACAGCCTCAAGCTTAAGCACAATAAGCCTTATGCCATTTATCTCCTCAAAATCAAGGCTTTTCACGCTTTGCTTTGCTTTTTGCACTTTTTCTTTAAACTCAAGGAGCTGATGCTTTATCTTTTCTATGCCCTGCAATACATCTTGAGTTTTGAGTGTCTCTCTTGCCTGATTGAGCTCAAGCAAGGCATTCTTACCATACTGATATGCGGCTGCGCCACATACAGCTTCGATTCTGCGCACACCGCTACTCACGCTTGATTCTTTAGTGATATAAAAACTCCCAATTTCGGCAGTATTTCGCACGTGAATCCCACCACAAAGCTCAATAGAATCCCCAAAGCTCACCACACGCACCCTCTCTCCATATTTTTCGCCAAAAAGTGCCTTTGCACCCATAGCTTTTGCTTCTTTTATGCCCATATTTTCACATTTTTGGCTATTGGCTTGTAAAATTTGAGCATTCACGAGCTGTTCAATCTGCGTAAGCTCCTCATTTGTAAGAGCCTTTGGGTGAGAGAAGTCAAAGCGCAGACGATGAGGCTGCACAAGGCTTCCTGCTTGAGCGATATGGCTACCTAGAACCTGCGTGAGGGCTAAATGGAGCAAATGCGTAGCCGAGTGATGTTTAATAATCTCAAAACGCGCACTATCTACCATTGCCATCACTTTTTGCCCCACCTGCAAAGAGCCTAAAGCCTCTACTTGCGAGAGATTTAAGCCAAAAAATTTTTGCGTATCAAGCACATTGGCACATTTTTGCGCGGGGCTTGTTTCTGTAAGCTTATGGGGAGAGTATAGCTCGCCTCTATCCCCCACAGGTCCTCCAGATTCAGGATAAAAGGGCGTTTTATCAAGCATTACCCAGCCCTGCTCACTTGGCTGCAAACTCTCTACTCTCCTCAACTCACTATCAAGCAAGGCTTGTATCGTGCAAAGCTCTTGTGTGCTTTCATAGCCAACAAATTCATTTTCGCCAAATTCATTCAGTAATGCCTTAAAATCACCCTCTTTCAAGGCATCTCCGCTTCCTTTCCAACTCGCCTTAGAGCGGGATTTTTGCTCATTCATACATTGCTCAAAAGCCTCCATATCCACCTCTATGCCATTTTCTCGCAACATATCTTGGGTAAGATCAAGCGGGAATCCATAAGTATCATAGAGTTTAAACGCTACTTCACCGCTAAAATGTGCCTTTTGTCCTTGTGCCGCGCTTTGCAAATGCTCTAACTCCGTGCTAAATAAGCTCATTCCTAATTCTATGGTTTCAAAAAATCTCGCCTCTTCTGCCTTGCATTGCTCCATTATGGCACTTTTACGCTCTTGCAAATAACCATAGGTTTGCCCCATACATTCACATACTGCGCTCACAACTTCATATAAAAAGGGCTGTTTTAGTCCTAATAAATAGCCGTGTCGCACTGCTCGGCGCAAGATTCTACGCAATACATACCCACGCCCCTCTTTATCAAAATTTACTCCTTGCGCAAGGAGAAATGCTACACTCCGCGCATGGTCAGCTATCACGCGAAAAGAAGCTTGAATCTTTTTAATCTCAAGTACTTGTGCTTCTTGTAAATCATTTCTCTCAAAGATTTCATCATCGCCAAAATATGTCTTGCCTGTAAGTCTTTGAATACATTGCATTAAAGGCGCAAAAAGGCTTGTATCAAAATTATTAATCTTGCCTTCTTTGAGTGCTATTACGCGCTCTAATCCCATACCTGTATCAATGCTCGGCTTAGGTAGTGGAGTGCGCACACCATCTTTTTGCTCAAATTGCATAAAAACAAGATTCCATATTTCTAAGAATCTATCCCCCTCACCGCCAAAATAATCCTCTGTGCTATGAAAATATTTTTCACCCTGATCTACATAAATTTCACTACAAGGTCCGCAGGGTCCGCTATCACCCATTTGCCAAAAATTATCCTTATCGCCCATTCTTTTAATGCGCTCACTCGCAATATGCTCACACCATAGCTCATAGGCTTCATCATCGCTCTCGTGGATTGTTACATAAAGCACACTTTTATCAAAGCCTAATACCTGTGTAACAAACTCCCACGCATACGCTATCACATCTTTTTTAAAATAATCGCCAAAGCTAAAATTCCCAAGCATTTCAAAAAGTGTGTGATGCCGCGCTGTATAACCGACATTTTCTAAATCATTATGCTTTCCACCTGCGCGAATACAAAGCTGCGAGCTTGTAGCACGAGGAGGAGTGGGAGCAGGAATCTTGCCTGTGAAAATATCCTTAAATTGCACCATACCCGCATTTGTAAAAAGCAAACTCGCATCATCTGGCACAAGTGGCATAGAATCATAAACCTTATGCCCTTTTTTGCTAAAAAAATCCACATATAATTGACGAATATCCATATCAAGCTCCTTTTAGAACCTATGTGTTATATAAAGGCTTACAAGCGTATTTCCCTGTATATCACGCTCAATATTTGGCAACACAAGCGTATTTTTAGGCTGATACTCTTTGGTAAAAAGCCACGCAAAACCCCAAGCAATAGCTGCACCCACACTCACTTGTAAGAGAGAATGCTTTTGTGCCTCAACTCTTGAAGCTGCTGTGAGTATAGCAAGGATCCCAACAGGCACAGCACTTTTTATACCATAGCGATAATATACATATCCTGCCGCGCTAAATGCACCCGCACTATGCCCACTTGGCATACCTTTATATATATCGCAACACGGGCGTTTTGCCCATTTGATAGGATATTTATGACTTGAGAAACTATCAAGACTAGCTTTTATGCCCTCTGTAACAAGCTGTGTGCTTAAGCTCCCAAGCAATAGCTGCCCCACACCCTCATAATCCTCAAATGCCACAGATACAATCATCGTATAAATAGGCAAATAACGAAACACATCGCCAAATTGCTCGAATTGATCTTCCTTTATGGCATATGCAGAGCTAAAACATACAGAGTTTAGGGCGCATACAAGTAATAAACGCATTAAAATACATTTCATTTTTAGCCTTTGTGTAAAATAAATATCTTATTATAAGATTCTATCCTTAAAAGCTTGCTCTAGTGCGTGTTTAAGCTTTTGAGAGGGCATAAGTAATAGCATTGAAATAGCTTTGCAAACTTATATGACTTCCCTTTTTATAAGCTTTATCATACGCCACGCCGTGATCCACAGAAGTGCGCAAAATAGGCAAATCAAGGCTTATATTAATACTCTCTTCAAAATAAAGTGCTTTAAGGGGAGCTAATCCCACATCGTGATACATACTCACAACATATCTAAATTTTTTGCGATTAAGCGGTGAAAATGCGCTATCTGGCGGATATGCACCAAAAAATAAATCCTTTTGTAGTTGTTTATTTGCTTCTTGCACCGCCAAAGTAATATCACTATCCTCATTCCCCATAACACCCTCATCACCACAATGTGGATTAAGCCCTAGCACACAGCAAGGCTCATCTAAAGCAATAGCCTTGGCAAAACGCAATAAGAAATCCTCTATGCGCTCTTTATTCACAAGCTTACTTACCTCGCTTAAAGCGATATGATCAGTAAAAAGCGCGACAAAAAGTGAAGGGCAGCCTAGCATCATTATGCTTTGGCGTCCAAAATATGATGAAAGGGCATCAGTATGTCCCACAAATGTAATCCCTGCTTTTTGCCACGCTTTTTTATGTATAGGCAGTGTTACTAAAGCTACACATTGCCCACTTTGAGCAAGCCTCACTCCTTGCATAAAACTTTGATAACTATATGCACCACTTTGCGCACTCACACAACTAGGCATTATAAGATTTTCTAATTCATACTCAAAATCCCCCACACACTGCATATCTAAAGGGAGAGGATAGCCTAAAAGCGCGCTTGCAGATTCTACAACCTCCCTATGCACACAATACAGCGGCTCACACCATTGTGTGATATGCTTATGCGCCTTCAAGGCAATTTCAAGCCCTATACCATTAACATCGCCAATGCTGATAGCTATCTTTGGCACATCGCCTCTTTCATTTGTATAATGGCTCGCTCTAAGCCCACAAACACTGCCCTTGCAATAATGCTATGCCCGATATTAAGCTCACTAATATGAGGAATAGCCGCCACTGCTTGCACATTTTGATAATTTAAGCCGTGTCCTGCAAAACATTTGAGTGGGCGCGCATCTGTGCTAGAAGTTGCCAAAAGAGCACATTGAGCGAGACTTTCAAGACTTTCTTGAATCTGCTCCAAAAGCTCTTGTGTGGGTAAATCCATTGCTTTAATACTATGCTGCGTGCGAGAGAGATTGCTATTAGCCATTAGATAAAGATTTGCATACCTGCCTGTGTGAAGCTCAACTGCATCAGCCCCAAGCTCTCGTGCAAGGAAGATAGATTCTTTTTTAGGGTCGATAAAAAGCGCGCTCGCAATACCCACAGATTCAAAGGCTTTGAGTGTAGCGCGAATGCTATCATAATGAGTTTCTATATCAAGTCCCCCTTCAGTTGTAATTTCCTCACGTTTTTCAGGCACAAGTGTAATGCGTTGGGGCTTTAAGGCACATAGAGAATCTACAATCTTTTCATCAAGAGCAGATTCAATATTAATAGGTAATGGACTTGCTTGGATAATACGTTTGACATCATTATCGTGAATATGTCGCCTATCTTCGCGTAAATGCAAGGTAATTTGGTTTGCCCCTGCATTTTTTGCCACAAAGACTGCCTCAAGCGGATCTGGCTCATTAATAGCTCTCGCTTCACGCAAAGTTGCAATATGATCAATATTTACACCTAATCTTATAGCCATATATACTCCTTATTTTTCCATTGCTATCACGCCACTTCGAACAATTTCCTTTGGATTAAAGGTTTTTATAGCAGCAATAAATTGATTAATCGCGGCTGGTTTGTCAGTAGCAATCACAATAATGTATTTTTCATTTGCATTGACAATCTTGCCATTATATGCTTTACAAAGCACTTCTATATCTGCCAAACGCTCACTTAATGGAATCTTTACTAATACTGCTTCTTTTTCAAGCAAATCATCATTTGAAACCACACTCACCACAGGAATAAGCTTATGCAACTGCTTAATAATCTGCTCAATAACTACTTCGGAGCCTTGCGTAACAATGGTTATACGCGAGAGATTGCTATTAGGAATAGGCGCGGTGGTAAGAGATTCTATATTATAGCCTCGCGCAGAAAAAAGCCCAGAGATTCTTGCAAGCACACTATGCTCATTAATCACATTCACACAAATACTTTTTTTAAGTTCTTTATTCTTTGCTTCCATTTCACTTCCTTTTGGCATTATTTACGCTTTTTATGCGGGAGTATCATCTCATAAATCGCCCCACCCATTGGCACCATAGGCAAAACATTTTCGTGTCTATCAATGATAACTTCAATAAATGATACCTTTTTAGCCTCTAGGGCTTGTTCTAACGCACCTTCAAACTCATCTTTGCGCTCCACTCTAAAGCCCACACCCCCAAAAGATTCTATAAGCTTTACAAAATCTGGCTGCAAACTTAAATCTGTATGCGAAAAACGATTATCATAAAAAAGATGCTGCCACTGCCTTACCATTCCTAAATAATTATTATTTAAAATCACATTAACCACAGCAATCTCATAAGCAACGCAAGTCATTAGCTCTTGAATATTCATTAAAATCGAGCCATCGCCTGTGATATTAACAATCACCTTATCCTCACACGCAAGTTTTGCCCCAAGTGCAGCAGGTAGTCCATATCCCATTGTGCCTAGTCCGCCACTGCTTAAAAACTGACGCGGAAAGCTAAAAGGATAAAATTGCGCTGCCCACATTTGATGCTGTCCTACATCTGTGGTAATAATCGCCTTTTCGCCCAAACGCTTACCAAGCTGCTCAATAACCCATTGGGGCTTAATAGAAACCTCACTATCCTCATAGCTTAATGGGTGCTGTTGTTGCAATGAGCGCAAATGCTCTCTCCACTGCGCGATATGCGCTCTCTCATAGCCATTAAGCTCTTGTATCATATCACCTAAGACATTCTTTAAATCCCCCACAATAGGATAATCCACACTGATAATTTTACCAATAGAGCTTGGATCTATATCAATATGCGCAATCTTCGCGTGTTTTGCAAAAGCGCTCAATTTGCCTGTTACCCTATCATCAAAACGCGCACCTAAACATACGAGCAAATCACATTCACTCACCGCCATATTTGCTGCATAAGTCCCGTGCATTCCAAGCATTCCAAGCAAATTTTCATCATCATAGGCTAAGACACCAAGCCCTAATAAAGTCTCTACGCAAGGAATCCCTGTGTAATGAGAGAGTTCTTTAATCTCTTTTGCTGCATTAGAGAGTATCGCTCCTCCACCGATATATAAAAGTGGCTTCTTTGCTTCTTTGATAGCGGCACAAAGTTTTTTAATTTGACGTGGATTGCCCTTAATCGTAGGCTTATAACTTTGCAATGCAATAGAATCCGGATAATCAAAAAGACCGAGTGTTGCCGTAACATCTTTTGGAATATCTACAAGCACCGGACCTTGCCTCCCACTGCGTGCAATATAAAACGCCTCTTTTAGGATTCGAGGAAGCTCCTCAATATTGCGCACCAAAAAATTATGCTTCGTGCAAGGACGAGAAATACCCACTGCATCAATTTCTTGGAAAGAATCTGTGCCAATTTGTGTAATAGGCACTTGTCCGCTAATAACCACAAGCGGAATAGAATCTGTATAAGCCGTAGCTATGCCTGTAATGGCATTTGTAAAGCCCGGACCAGAAGTGATAATTGCCACACCCACTTCGCCACTACTTCGCGCATAGCCATCAGCTGCGTGTACTGCGCCCTGCTCGTGTCGCGCGAGAATATGATTAAAATACTGCTGTTTATAAATCTCATCATAAATATATAAAACCGCACCTCCGGGATATCCAAATACGACCTTTACGCCTTCTAAGTGCAAGGCTTTAATAATCATTTGCGCCCCTGTTAGCTTCTTCATACATACCCCTTTGTTTTGCGTATCAAAAAGGCTCAATCATACCTAAAATTTGTTTAACATATAACACAAACACACAATGCAATTTCTGCGCTTTTAGGCTATGTTTTGTATTTTTTACGCTTTTTTAAAACTCAAAAAGAATTAATTTTATATGCTCTATATGCGAGTTTTTATGTAAGTTTGGTTAAAATAGGCATTTTTAATTTTAAACTTAAAGGAGCAAAAATGCTAAAGAAATTCGTGACTTTGATTATGGGCATAACGCTTGGAGTATTTTTTGTTGGTTGTGGAAGCTCGCCTAAAGATGTGGCGGTATCTTTTATGGAAGATGCATATAAGGGCAATGGTGATAAACTCATTAAATATGTGTATATCCCTAAAAAAGAAGAAATCGGAGGAAAAGAATTGGCTGAAGGTAAACTCAAAGCCGCCGCACAAAGAGCCAAAGAAACTGCACAAGAAGCCGGTGGTTTAAAGAATATTGAAGTCGTATCCGAAGAAATAAAAGAAAAAAGTGCACATATCGAACTGCGTGTGCATTTTAAAAATGGTAATCACAAAGTTGAAAATGTAAGACTAGTTAATGATGATGGTAAATGGAAAATTAGGCTTTAGGGTATTATATATTGGCGCTTTTTGTGCCATTATGAGCATTATAGTAGGTGCTATAATGCTCTATCCTACCGCTTCCCAACCCCCCACACTCTCTCACAAAGACTTGCATTCCCTCCCTCCACTTGAAATAGGTGATATTATCCTGCGCGAGGGTATAGGCATAGAGAGCATCGTTATTCAAAAATTAAGCCATCATCGCTACACACACATTGGTTTAGTTGTGAGCAATAAGCCTATTATGATTTTGCACGCTACGCCCGATGATAATCCTTTTAAGCCCAATCAAGTGATTCTAAGCTCCTTTGATGAATTTCTTTTTCACGCACGAGATATTGCAATCAAACGTTTTCCTTTAAATCCTACTACACAAGAGCAAATCATCTTACACTCAAGCCTATGGCTTGGCAAACCCTTTGTGCTAAACACAGATGCAAATGCACTCTATTGCACCACCTTGCTCAAAGAAATTCTTTCGCCTTTTATTCCGCTTGATGTAGCCTATGAATATATTGACTTTCCCGCTTTTAAGGGTGCATATCTCTTCCCCAAGGCATTTTTTGAAGATACACATTCTACTTTAATTTATGAAAGCAAAGCTCATTTATAGAATCTTATGCTTTATCTCCCATAACAAGCCCCATTTTGCCCGGATTGAGGATATTATTTGGATCAAAAGCCTTCTTAATGCGCGCAAACAAATCCATTTCTGCCTCACTAAAAGCTAGGCGCATAAAAGGAGCTTTAGAAAGCCCTATGCCGTGCTCTCCACTCAATGTCCCCTCCAAAGCAATGGCGATTTTGAAAATCTCCTCTATGCACTCATAGCCTTTTTGCAATTCCTCTTTATTATTTGGATCTGGCACCATTACATTCACATGTACATTTCCATCGCCTGTATGCCCAAAGCAAGGAATCTTAAAATGATATTTTTTATTGAGCTCTGCTATGGAGCTAAGTAGCTCTGGAAGCGCGGAACGCGGGACGGTAATGTCTTCATTAAGCTTTTTCTTGCCATAAATAGTAATACTCTGGCTGACATTGCGTCTTGCAAACCATAGATTCTGTGCCTCTGCATCATCTTTTGCGATTCTAAAATCAACACAACCATTTTCTTTGAATCTCGCCGATATAACCTCAAGCTGAAAATCTAGCTGCTCTTGCAAATCACCATCAACTTGTGTGATAAGGATTGCTCCGGCATCTATGGGTAAGCCTTTGTGAAAACGCTCTTCTACTGCACGAATACTCAAATTATCTAAAAACTCCATTGCCACAGGTGTGATTCCACTTGCCATTGTCTTATAGACTGCATTCATCGCGGATTCTATACTTGGAAACACCCCCATTGCCGAGCGCGAAAATTTAGGCTTTGCAATGAGCTTAAGCGTAATCTCTGTAATCACAGCGAGATTCCCTTCGCTTGCTATCAAAATCCCCGCAACATTAAATCCTGCAACATCTTTTATCGTCTTTTTTCCCGCACGTATCACATCGCCATTAGGAAGCACTGCACGCAATGCCATTACATAATCTTTTGTAATGCCATATTTTGCCGCACGCATACCGCCGGCATTTTCGCTGACATTGCCTCCAAGCGTGCTGTATTCTTGACTTGCTGGATCTGGAGGGTAAAAAAGTCCTCTCTTTTCAACGGCTTCTTGAAATATTTTATTGACTACACCCGGCTGCACCCTCGCGATGAGATTCTTTTCATCAATCTCTAAAATACGATTAAAATGCCGCTCCATTGCAAGAATAATCCCACCATTAACAGGCAAAGCTCCACCGGTAAAGCCACTCCCCGCACCTCTTGGAATAACTGAAATCTTGTGAGTATTGCAATAGGCTAATACTGCGCTTACATCTTGCTCATTGCGTGGAAACACGACTGCTTCAGGCTCATAACGTTCCCTTGTCGCATCATAGCAATATGCTACTAAATGCGCCCTATCATCATAGCAATTCTCCTCTCCCACAATGCGCTTGAGGGCTTGAATATGAGATGAATGAAGCATTTTTTACTCCTTAGTCTTAAGATGAAAGGCTTGAAGATAAGGGCTTAAGAGATTATCATAATAGCTAAAATATTGACGCGATTTTTTTGAGCGCAATTTGCTTGCAAGTGAGCCGGTATTAATATTGGCAATACGAGAGAAAAATGGCGAATTTGTGTGTTCTAGGCTTGGTTTTGGCAAGGCTATTTCTTCTAAAAGCGCAAAACTTTGGCAATCAAGCACATTGATACCATTTGAAGCAAAAACATAAATGAGCCCTATGCTATAAGTGCTACAAAAATCCTTGAAATGCTTGGGTTTTGGATCATTTATGCCATCTTTTGCCAAAAATGCAGCAAATACATCAATGTGCATAAAATGCGTTTGCTCTTGTGGAGGGAGATTTTCATTATAAGAGAGAATCTGATTATAGCTTGTTTGATCTGGAGCTATGGCTATGGCTTTATTATAAAATCCTCCAAAAAGCACCTCATCGCCTTGTACTGGAGTAGCTGTGGGCGTGGGGAGATATTTTTGCTCAATACTATCAAATGGTGCATATTCCGCATAAGCCACACCATCTTTAATCTGCGTAATACGCGCATTGGCAATAATCACATTATAGCCCTCTTTATGCGTGAGAATAATGCCACTCTGCCCGATTTTAAAATGTTTTGCAGGAAAACTTACAGATTTAGCCCCTACATCGCTAATGCGCTCCCTTACAGGGCTTGTCTCAAGCCCATATAGCATATTTACACATAATAACCCCAATGCCCACGCTATGCCTCTCATCATTGCTCCTGCCCCCTAGCTTGCGCTTTTAATCTCTCATAATGGCGTAAAAACCACAACACCCCAAAGCTCAAGCCGGGCGTCTTGATAATATGCGAATCATACACAAATGCTTCTACATCGCTGACTTTCACAAGCACAGATTCTATCACTTCACCATCAACACCGCCCCCTGCATTTACTCTTTGGCTTTCATCTATGGACGCATAAAATAAGCTTTGTTTTGCCCCACTATGCCCAACAGCCGTAGAAAAAGTAGTAATAAACTCAAGCGAATCCACCTTATATCCACATTCTTCAAGCACTTCTTCTTGCGCAATCTGCTCTTTAGTTTTATCTTTTTTATCGACAAGCCCAGCACAAAGCTCATAAGTATAACCCAAAGCTTGTGTATGGGCGTCTATATGGGTGAGGGTATCTTCATTAGGAAGCATTCGCGCAAAAACTGCGGGGCGGAACTGCTTCACAAAAAGTAAGCTATCCTCTTTGTGATGATAAAGCACAATGGCTACAGAATCTAAACTTTGCATAAAATCCCAGCTGCGCTTTACTCCATTCTCACTATAAAGCATTCTGCGAGGCTTAATATAAGGAGAATCAACGCATTGACAAAAACTTATATCGCTAATATGTGAAAAATTTTTCATAGGATTACGCTCGTTGTGCCTGTGGAGATACCTCGTGCCTGTGTATCTTTTGCTTCTGTCTCTTCTTTGATAGAATCTGCCTCCATATAATGTGGTTCATTGGGCAGATTCAGCTCCTCATTAGGTGTAATAGCATTAACGCTTTGGGTAAGGGCTTCTTGCAAATAAGGTATAAACTGCTCGGTGAAAGCAATAAAAGCTTCCTTTTCTTTGCCTTGTAATTCCTTGCTTACAGCCTTTACGCTTGAAAGAGGATTGATTGGCACATTGTTACGATAAAGCCCAAAATGCAAATGTGGTCCTGTGCTTAAGCCTGTCGTGCCAACACGCCCTATCACCTGCCCTTGCTTCACTTTTTTACCCACTCTCATACCGGAAGCAAAAGAATTCATATGCGCATAGAGCGTTTTGAGATTGTTTTCGTGGCGGATTTCAATGAGATTCCCATAACCCCCTTTTTTGCCAACAAATATTACCACCCCACTAGCAGCAGCATAAATAGGTGTGCCTTTTGGAGCAGCATAATCCACCGCATAATGCGGTCGTATCGTGCCAAGTATAGGGTGCTTTCTCCCTAGAGAAAATCTTGAACTTATCCTTGCCCCTGATATGGGTGTTTGAAGCAAAAAGCCCTGAATCTCCTTGCCCTCCTTATTATAATAGCGTCCATTGTTGTAACTAAAAATATAATGTGGCTTTTTATTAATCTCCACCACCGCTGCCTTAATATTCGCATTTTTAAGAGGTTTGCCTAAACGATATTTGCGATCATAAATGAATGCTAATCTATCATTTTTTAAGATACTATGAAAATTAATGCTATTTTTATAGGCATTTAAAAATTCACCCACCAAGGCACTATCGTGCGTCATTTCCATCAAATCTTGATAGGGAGATTTTTGAATAGAGAGGCTAATTGTCTGCTCCTGCTCAAAATAAATCATAGGCGTAAAATCAAGTGCATATACACCATCACGTTTAAAAATATGAATCTGCATACCATCGCCTATGGGAATAAGGGCTTGAATGAGTTCATCATTTTTATCTAAAAGCGTATAGTAAGTCACACCAGCATAAATCTCTGAAGTAAGCTCTCTATCTTTTGGAGGGAGATTATAATACACGCTTGTAGGAATATCATATTTTTGAAAAAATGCAAAAAGTGTGTAGCCTGATTCCCAAGTGTGAGAATGCGCCACCGCACCAAAACACAAGCTACTCCATATGCCTATAAACAAAAAGATTTTTTTCATTATAAAAACACCTTGATTGATAATCTTTAACATAGAATCTAAACGCTTAAAGTGTGGGATTTTAGTATAAAAACCTTAATAAAGATGTTAAACACACTTCTTGCATTATTTGTAATAACTTTTAGGCAATATTTAGATTTCTAAAAACCACCGCCAATACACATACGAAAAAAGCGTTACAGCTATAATGCCCACCACACTCAGTAAAAAACCAAAACGCACCATATCCCACGCTTTCATATTACCTTTGGCAAAAACAATCGCATTTGGTGGGGTGCTAATAGGAATCATAAATGAAAAACTTGCGCAAATGGTAATGGCAAGCATTGTGATTGTAGGCTCTTTGCCCTCCAAAAAAGACTGCGTAGCAGTATAAACAATAGGAAGCAAAATTGCAATGAGTGCCGTGGTGCTTAAAAATCCTGTTGCTATAATCGCACTCACACAAGCTAAAAATAAAAATATAATAAAAGGCAAGCCCGAAAATTGAGCAAAAAATCCCTCAAATACGCTACTTAGTTCAGATTGAGCAAAGGCGGTAGCGATACAAAATCCTGCGCCAAATAAAAAGATAAGTTCATAAGGTATGGATTTAGAATCGTCCCAATCCAAAAAGCCAATTTTAGGCACAAACATAAGTAGCCCAAAGGCAAGAAGTATCACATTTTCATTCAAGCCTAAGCCATTATAAAAAGGCTTGATAGGGGAATTGATAAAAAGTATAACTAAAAGGATAATGATAAAAAATGCCAAACGTTTATGCGCAAAGGTAAGCTTTTCATCTTCAAAGAGATTAACTTCAATAGAATGCTCTTTAGTATGAGCTGAAAGTATGTAAATCATCGCATAAAGCATAAGTAAAGTAAGTGGTAGCATCATAAAAATCCAAGTTGTAAAACCAATGCCTTCAAATCCACGACTTTCTATGAATCCTAAAAAGATAAGATTGGGTGGAGAGCCTATGGGCGTGGTGATTCCACTAATACTTGCCCCAAAGGCAACAGCAAGTAAAAATCGCACTTTTAAAAAATAATCTTTAGTGATTGAAAGTGCAATAGGCAAAAGCAAAATTGCCACAGTAGAATTTGACAAAGCTGTTCCTAGAGCTGCTGAAGCAAAGCCTAGAGCTGAAATCACACCCTTAGGGGTTTTTGGAAAAAGAGCGAGGAATTTTTTGGCGATGATTTTATGCAAACCAATTTTTTCTGTCGCCGTAGCGAGCATAAAACCGCCTAAAAACAAAAATATTACAGGATTGCCATAATTTGCTGTGGCACTTTTGGTATCTAAGATTCCAAAACTTGGAAATAAAATAATAGGCAAAAGCGACACCACGCCTAGAGGCAAGGCTTTGTTTGTCCAAAGAGCCACAAGCAAGGCAATGATTCCAATAAGAGCTGAAACCTTAAATGAAGCCTCAAGATAAAAATGTGCTAAAAAAGCGCAGATAATGCCTAAAAGAAGCGCAGATATCAAACCTAGAATAATTCTTGCAAAAGGCGAGAGTTTTTTAGAATCTTGATTTTCTTCATATTCATCGCTTAATTCATCTACAATATCTTCATTTTCTTTTTTATTAGGCGATATATGTTTTTTGCTGCGAGAAACTGGCTTTGTTTCTTTGCTTTTTGTAGGATTTGTAGTCTTTCTCATTTAAAAACCTTAACTTATGCCCTTGTAAGATAAAATCTCTTTGTTTTTAATGGCGGATTTTAGTATAAAAACCTTAATAAAAAATGTTAAAATAAGTATTGAAATGTCGATATAAAATTTATTTGGCATTGTTTTTGCATATTTCTTGCAGGTTTATTTTTATAGAATCTAATTTAGATTCTATATTTATTTAAGGAGTAAATATGGGCGCAGGTTTAAGAAATTGGCTTATTCCTACACTAAGCTTTATCGGGCTTTTGTATATTTTGCTTTTGCTTGGTATTTGGGCTTATCGTGTCGATACAAATGTGCCATTTTTTACAAATGATGGTCCTAAAGATGCAGCAACACTTAAAAGCTTTGCAAAAGAAATGAAAAAATATGTGGAATAATGCTAAAATTTTTGAAACTTTAGCCGATTTGGCAATAAATCACTTTAAAAGGGGTGTCCTATGATAAATGGTGTAAATGCAAGTATTGCTACAGCAAATACTCTCAATAGGGAAGTGCTTAACAAGCAAAATGAAAGCACTGAAGCAAAAGAAAAAGAGCAAGTGCAACTTTCACGCGCAGAACAGATCAAAGAACAAATCAAAAATGGTGAATACAAAATCGATTTGCAACAAACTTCAGAAAAAATGGCATCAAATTTGCTTAACCTATAAAACTCTCCTCCATTGATGCAAGCATCGCTATTGTAACAATGGAGCATATAGGATTAGGTTATGCTACATACTTACATTGATGGTGCTATTGCTGATTTAAGAACATTAATAGAGCTTACAAAGCTTGATAATACAGATATACAAGCCGCTAATCACGAGGCGATTTTTGGACGCTTAGAGCAAAAAGATTCGCTTGTGAAGGCATTTGAAGAGAAAAAATCTCTTATCCACCAAGAAATGCTCATTTTGTGTGAGAAAAATCCTCATAAATCGCTTAAGGACTTGCTTGATGAGACCACAAGCACTCTCTTAGATACAATGCGAGATGCACTGAGTGAGCTTAAAATCCTCAATAGCAATTATGCAAGAAGCGTATTTGCTGTATCAGAGTTTTATAATTCCCTCATTCAGCGCATTATCCCTCACGAAAGCAATGGCTATGGTGACCAGCGTTCGCAAGGGCATTTGCTCAAAATTCAAGCTTAAGGAATAGTATGGGCGGTATCCTCTCCTCTCTTAATACCTCTTACACCGGCTTACAAGCACATCAATTAATGGTTGATGTAACCGGTAATAACATTTCTAATGCAAGTGATGAATTTTATAGCCGCCAACGTGTGCTTGTGCGCCCTGAACGCCCACTTTACTATCAAGATTATAATCTCGGTAGGGGGGTAAGCATTGAAACCATACAGAGAATCCACGATGAATTTGTCTTTAATCGCTATCGCAAAGCCGCCGAGGAAGCTCAATATTATGATACGCATTTTACAACCTTGCGTGAAGCTTCGGCTTTTTTCCCCGAAGTCGATGGCGTGGGTATTTATAATGACTTAGAAGAATATTTCAACTCGTGGAAAGACCTTGCTAAAAATGCCACGGACCCAGCTCAAAAGCAGGTTTTAGCTAAAAATGCACAAGTTTTAAGTAAAAATATACAAGATACGCGTTTGCGTCTTGTAAGATTGCAACAAAAGGCAAGTGAGGAGCTTGAAGTAACTATCAAAGAAGTGAATCGCCTTGCCAAAGAAATTGCCCATATTAATGGCAAACTCAAAGAAATGGAAGACCAACGCGAACTCAAGCAAGCCAACGAATTGCGCGATAGACGCGATGAGCTAGAATACAATCTCCAAACACTCATAGGCGCAAATGTCTTTAAAAATCATCTTGATTCTAATGCCTCTATCCACCCTAAGTTAGCGGATTTTGATGATGAATATGTGCTCAATATCGGCTTTGGGTTTAATATCGTTGATGGCGCAATGTATCACCCTATCGTGCTTAAAAAAGATGATAATCACCTCAACCTTAATCGCGTGTATTTTCAAGGCGATGATTTTAAAACCGTTGAAATTACAGATAAAATCGTGCAGGGTAAGGCAGGCTCACTTATTAGTCTTTACAACTCTGGAGAAGCTGGCACACGCGTAGGAAAACTCCAAGATTATATCAATAACCTTGATATTTTTGCAAAAGGCTTTATTGAAGCAACAAATGCCATTTATTCTCAAAGTGCTGCCACACAGATTCGCAGTGATAAGCTTGATGTGTGGAGTCTCAATGCTCTTGTAGATAGTAATTATAATATCAAAACAGGAAGTTTTGATGTTGTTGTGTATAGCACACAGGGCGATGAGATTGGGCGCAAGACAATCTATATTAATGAAATTACTACAATGAATGATGTTGTGCGTGCGATTAATGCAAATACTGATGATAATAAAGACAATAATGCCCTTAACGATATTGACGACCATTTTCGCGCATATTATGACAATGACAGCGGAGAATTTAATATCTTAGCCAAGAATCCTTCACAAGGGCTATATGTCGCCATACAAGATAATGGCACAAATTTCACTGGTGCTTTTGGCTTAAATAAATTTTTTGATGGCAAAGATGCACACGATATTGCGCTTAATTACGAATATGCCAAAGACGCCACGCTCATACGCCCGTGGCTCGCACCTGTGAATGGAAACTTTGAAGTAGCAAATATGATGCAGCAGCTCCAATATGATGATGTGGATTTCTATATCAATAAATTTGAAACCAAGCAAATGCGCATTTCAGAATATTATCAATTCCTCTCTGGGCGCGTGGCAAACCAAACTGAAGCCACACAACGCACAAAAGAAACCAAAGATTCTGTGCTTGCTGCAGTCAAAAAGGAGCATTTGGCAATCTCACAAGTAAGCCTTGATGAAGAAATGGTGAATCTCATCAAATTCCAAGGTGGCTATGCAGCAAATGCAAAGGTAATTACAACCATTGATAGAATGATAGAAACGCTACTTGGTATCAAGCAATAGCCCCACAATGCGCCACATTCTCACCCAAAGTTTCAAAGATTTTTTACACCCAAAGATTCTTGCTCTTGTATGTCTGCCTTTTATCTTTAATGTATTGCTTTTAGGGAGTTTCATATATGCCTATGGCTCTATGCTCTATGAGTATCTTTTTACTCTTATGCCGCATTTTGTCCAAGATATAGCCACAAATGACGCGCTTTGGGCGAAGATTCTCTACTCTTTAAGCCTTATAAGCTTTTATATCGCTATGTTCTTGCTTATCCTTCTTTTTGCATTGCTTAGCAATCTCTTTTGTGCGATATTTTACACGCCTTTTATCGTGCATTTTGTGCATAAAAAGGACTTTGCCCATATCACATTGCAACCTTTTGGCACTCTATGGGGCGATAGCCTTGCTTTTTTTAAAGATGCTCTTATTTTTGTAGCACTTTTTGTGCTGTGTGTGCCTTTGTTTTTTATCCCACTTATTGGGAGCTTTGTGCCTTTTACATTAGGCTTAGTGTTTTTTAAAAAGCGCACTTTTTATGATGTGAGTAGCTGCATTATGAGCAAGACAGATTTTAAAGCCCTGCAAAAAGCCACTTTGTCAAACTACACTTATGCTCTCACTGCCTATATCCCTAGCCTTATTCCTTTTGTGAGCTTTTTTGTAATGCCCCTGCAGATTCTGCTCATCACGCGCTATGTGTTTCATCATATCGCCAAAATACCATAGCCCCCAAAGATTCTCCATATTCAATTTTACTTAAAGCTATTTTTTAGCAGAATCTACATTTTTACATTATCTTGCCTAAAAGGAGCACAAGCCAAAAACCGATGTGTTTGCTCCCATTTAAAGCCACTTATTGAAAGCCCACAAATTAAGATACAATACATCAAAAATTCACACTCACTCCAAGATGTAGGCTCATATAGTCCCTACTTGATAAAGTTTTCATATCTTTATAACTTGCCTTAAGATAC
>NZ_JAFLSB010000009.1:20897-47165 GCF_022511165.1 Helicobacter sp.
CACACTCACTCCAAGATGTAGGCTCATATAGTCCCTACTTGATAAAGTTTTCATATCTTTATAACTTGCCTTAAGATACATATCCCACTGCCCTAATATATGCACCCCCGCGTATGCGCTTAAATCCTGCGTGTAGCCTCTTTGATTTTTACTATCAATATAATAATCATAGCTCCCTATAAATCGCATTTTGCCTTGCCTTAGCACCGCTCCTAAGCGCATATCTACAAACACATTATGCGCCCTCACATAATCATATCCCACTATTGGCAAAATATACACGCTTACATTGCCAATATAGCTCCCAATCCCTGTGCCAAAACTTATATTTGGCAAAAGATGTGTGCGAGTATCCTCATAAATAGGGGTGTTAAAGCTCACATTTATATAATTACTCAAATTTTTTGTGCGAAAAAAATCCAAAACTGAAAAAAGATGCAATGCCTCAATGCGCTCAACAAACAACGCATTGTCATTGAGGTTAAAGCGCATCTCAAAACGCATAAGAGCAGATTCTATAAGCTCTGCGTAAGCATTATTCACATTTTCAAGTTGCGAATACACAGGCATAAATGAAAAAGCAAGCATATTATGATGATTTTTGTGCTCATACCCAAAGCTAAAGCGACTACTTGCCCTTGAGTGTAAAATATCATTTTGCCCATATTTTTGCACAAAAGTTTGCTTATTTTGGGGAATATTCACTTTGTAATGACTAATAAGCCTCGCACTATAAAGCGCCCTAATGTATTCTGTGGGCGTTTGATAAGGCTTAAGATGAGGGGTATTAAACTCCTCACTTGCCACGCTAAGCACACTTTTTAGCGCATCATTACAATTATATGTAATAAAAGAATAATGAAGCGGTATGTCCTTAAGCTCCCATAAATGCGCCAAAATCATATCTTTTTGTGAATCACTCAAGCGCAATTCTAGCTCCCAAATACTGCGCTTCTCATTCTCTATATATTCAAAAAGCGCATTTTCTAAAGGAGTGAGGGCATACGCACCGCTAAGATTCCCAATCAATGCCCTTATATACGCAATAGGATTAATCCCCAAATCCATATCAGCAAAAAAGCTAATGCTATATCCTACCTCATCATCTTTTTTCAAATGAAGCTCCACAGATTCAGCAAAAACCTTATCAAAATCTGCCTTTGCCCTCCCCTGCAATGCCAAGTAAATATGCCCCATAGCCGAACCCGGAAAAATATCACTCTCTGCGGCAAAATGCAAAGAAATGCGCTCACTTGGCACAATCACCCTAAATTCCTCATATTCTGCACAATGCGTATGCTGCAGTCTATTTTCTATCTCAATGAAAAATTGCGCGAGAAATTTTGCCCTAGCAGGATAGCGGCACACAAACTCTTGTGCGTCTTTTTCACTTTGCATTAAGGTGAGAGTAGTTTGTAATTCCTCAAGCGGATTTTTTGCCCCTTTGGGTGAGAGAAAAAATGATGATTTTTGGGGGATTAAAGAAGTGTTATTGCGATAATGCAATAAAGCTTTCCATTGCGCACTTTGAGCGATTTGACTAAGAGTAGGAGAATCTTCACAAAAAAGCCCTAGTGGCAAAAGAGCCACTAGAAGCCATTTTATTTTTTGCAATTTGCTTTCTGCTCCACAGGCACGGTGAAGTTAGGATTGGCATATCTCCACATACCCCCTGTTACCGCATCAGTTGTAGAGCCTGTGAATCCACCCCAGATAATATTACCCCAGAACCAACCGCTTACCTTTTCCTTACCGGCTATGACAAGCTTTGTGTCCTCATAACAAGGGTTATCCTCAGAGCGAACGCTAATAGTCGCACCCTTGGCACGAGAGATTTTCACTTGAGCGGGTAGCTCCACCTTGCTATCGATAAATTTACCTTGTATTGTCGCTATCACAGGCTTTCCATTGCTTGTTGTAATCGCTACTTTTTGACTTGGGCGATTAGAAATAGTCCCACAACCAGCAAAAATAACTCCAGAGAGAGCCACTATACCTAAAATTCTAAACCATTGTTTCATCATAAAGCCCCTTTATATTGAATTTTGAAAAAATTCATTTTATTTTTTTTTTTTTTGTTTGGCTTAATTTGCAATTTTTGGCTTTATTTTTTAGAATCTGTCCCTTTTTAGTTACTAAAAGAAACATTTTTAAGACAATGTGTTTAAAGAAATACCCTTGTAATAGCGCACAACCCCAAAGGCACATAAAGATTCTAGAATCTCGCGTGATTTAGGCTCTTTTTCACCTACATATATATCAATTTTTACTCCTTGAGAAGAAAGGAGGGCAAGGGAGGGCGCACACTCTAAAATATCAGGTGGCGGGGCGATAAGTATCAAATGCCCCAATCGCCTATGCGCCTTAAGGAAATCCAAAGCGCATTGCAAAGCCGCTTTTGTGCTTAAAAGCTCTTGTTTTGGAGATTGTGTTTCTAAAGGCTCTAATAATGTATTATTCAAAGATTCTAAGGTTTTTAGGGATTTGAGAGATTTTAAGGAATCTAAAGACACCGCAAGAGCAGAGGATTCTAAAGATTTAAGAGACTTTGAAGATTCTAAAAATGCGTCTTTTTGCGTTTTTGCACGTTGTGTATCATTATTTTTTAAAGCTTTACTTCCCCACTCCCCCTCTTGGCTACTTGCAGGCTCAAGCACTGCTCCACTTTCCCCATAGCCTATTATGGCATAGGGATTATCCTTATAAAGATAAAGTGCGTGGCATATATCCTCATACGCCCTCTCATAATGCTCCATATCTTAACCTTCTTTTTTGCCTACTTTTGTTGCCCTAAGTTTTTAACCTTACCGCATATCATCTCTAAGATTCCTCTTAGAATCTACTTTAGGGGTATTTCAATACTATTTATATATTTTAATCTCAATAAGCCTAGAATCTAAGCGCATTGCCTTAAAGCATACCTTGATGTGCGCTTTCATAAAGCTCTTTTATCTCTTCTTTACTAAGCCGCTCCCTCTCCTGCAGGGCTTTAGAGATATGAAGCAAAATAGCCTTAGAATTACTTATAAACTCTTGCATCTCCTTTTGAGCCTCATCTAAAATCGCCGCCACATCGCTACTATCACTCAAAAGCCGCTCACTCATACCATATTCTTCACACATTTGCATCGCAATATTTTTTGCCTGTGCTATATCATCTTTTGCATTGCTAAAAGTTTGGCTATAAATGCAATTCACGGCGATATTGCCACTTAGGGCGACTTTGATTTTCCCCATAAGCTCCTGCTTACTCACAATCTCCTTATCCACCTGCCGAAAACTCTCGCTTACAAGCGCAATTTTATCAAAATCCACCTCAAGCCAATACGCACTTAATGCCTTTGCCCCCTGATAGAGCGCAAGAATCTCTTTTTCTTTCTCACTTAAGCTCAATGCCTTTTTCTTACCCACAAGCACTTTATCTTTAGTGGCAAGAATATCCTCTTTTTGTATCACTTGAGATTTGCGCCTTAGGGCATTGAGTGCGCTTTCATTTACAAGCGAAGCAAGGGCTGCCCCACTAAAGCCTACACATAAACGCGCTACTTCCTCTATATCAAGCTCGTGCTTCTTACCACGCAAATAAAGCCCCAAGATATGTTCTCTCTCTTGCAAATTAGGCAATTCTACATAAATACGCCTATCAAATCGCCCACTACGCAAAAGTGCCTCATCAAGCACCTCCATTTTGTTTGTTGCAGCTATGACGATTACCCCACTTGAATCCTCAAAGCCGTCCATTTCAGTAAGTAGCTGATTGAGCGTTGCTTCACGCTCATCGCTACGCGTATTGCCTCGTGCTTTGCCCACTGCATCAATCTCATCAATAAAAATAATGCTTGGCGCTCTTGCCTTTGCCCGAGCAAAAAGCTCTCTCACGCGCTTTGCGCCCATACCCACATAGATTTGCACAAAACTTGAGCCGCTTTGGTAAAAAAACGGCACACCCGCTTCTCCTGCCACAGCTTTAGCTATCATTGTTTTACCCACCCCCGGAGGACCCACAAGCAATACGCCCTTAGGGAGAGTAATGCCTAAATCTTGATAGTGTTTAGGATTTTTAAGATAATCAATAATCTCCAAAAGCTCCTCTTTAACTTCACTAATCCCCGCCACATCGCTAAAACGCACCGCGCTACTCATAGGCAAAAATGAAGATTCTATAAGAGGCAATTCACTCTCACGCATTACATCATTTTGGATTTTTGAGGGAGACTTGGAGGCTTTTTTACGCAAACGCAATGCTTGAAACAACACGCTAAGAACAATAAATATAAGGATAATGATACCAATTTCGCCTAGAATCTCACTCAAAACAAAGGTATTTTTCACACTAATAGGAAAATCATAGCTCCAAATCTTAGGCGAAAGGGCGTAAAGATAGACTTTATAGGGCGTATCTTTTGCTATAAAATACACATAGTCATTATCCACGCTCACTTCCTGCACCTCTCCACTTATGAGTAAGGCTTGGGCTTCTTGCGCACTTAAAAGCTGTGTGTTATCGCGCATTATCATCACTGCAATAAGAATCACCACCACACATAAGCCAATAATTCCTATGATAAGACTTTTAGATTTTGCCATAATTACCCTCCTCCCTTATCTCATAAGATGTAAATGTAAGCCACTGCCCCTCTAAATCTGCTCTTTGAGATTCAAAAGCAAAGCGATTAAAAAATTGGTCTAAGCCATTATATATAAAGCCCTCTGCAGATTCTACCTTGCTTTCACACAGCACTTGCAGGGGTATATGATGTGTATGCCTAAAGTTTTGATTATTATGTGCAACAATGCCTTTGAGTGTATGCAATCGCGCTTTGGCAATATCGCCTCTTACTTGATGTGAAAGCTTTGATGAGGCGGTGCCATCACGTTTAGAGTAAATAAAAGGGTGCAAATGCGTAAGTGGAAAGGCTTTGAAATGCTCTAAAGCCTCCTGCCATACCTCCTCACTCTCTCCGGGGTGTCCTATGATAAAATCACTCCCCAAGCAAAAGCCTTTTTTTGCAAATTCATCAAAAAGAGCCAAATCACTCTCTACGCGATTTTGACGATTCATTAATGTGAGCATTGTATTGCTTGTATGCTGCAAAGCGATATGCAAATGTCTCTCCATAAGAGGCAACATAAGCGCATCTTTAAGCTCACTATCTATTTGGCTAGGCTCTAAGCTCCCTATGCGAAGACGTTTAAGCACATTCAGTGAATCTATATCTTTAATGAGTTGAGCGAGACTATAATCTTTTAAGTCCTTGCCAAAGCTCCCTACATTTGTGCCTGTAAGCACCACCTCACTCACGCCATTTTCACTCAAAAGACAAATTTGGCTTAGAATCTTATCCTTTGGATAACTACGCGCACGCCCACGCACAGAGGGGATAACACAATAACTGCACGCAAAATCACAACCCTCTTGAATCTTTAAAAATGCACGCGATTTATCCGCAAACTGCGCAATGAATGTGCTATCAATATGGCTAGGATTGCTCTCTTTGTAAAAAAATCGCTCATTTGTTTGCAAAAAATCTTTAATGGATTCTTTAAAACTATGGGCAAATACGCTATGGGCAAGGTTTTTTGCAAAAATCTCTTGCCCTCTTGTGCCAACCCCACAGCCTGTAAGATACACTTTTTTATTCAAATGGCGCATTTTATTGAGATAGCCCCTCACACCACTATCTGCACCATTTGTAACCGTGCAAGAATTCACCACCACCACATCAGCCAAATTCTCATCTTCTACGCATTCAAAATCCTCTTTACCGCCCTCTATAAGCTTACTTTTCATTACCTGCGTATCAAAAAGATTCGTGCGGCAGCCAAAAGTTTTAAAATATACCCTTTTTTGCTCACTCAAGTATTTTTCCTTAGGTTTTATTGAAGTTTGTGTATTTCTATCCCACCTGCAAGCAATGCTTTTGAATCTAGCTCGGGTATGTCCCCGCCTATGCCATCACGCCCTGTGGCAACAACCTTACTTGTAGGATAGGCAATATGTATATCATCTTCTTTTAATATCTGCTCAATAATCTCACCCGAAATAGTGCTACGCAAACCAAGCGTAGCATAGGCATTGGTTTGATACCACATTGAGATTCTAAATCCATTTGGCTCAATCATACAATAGCTACGCACCTCAAGATTGGGATTACGCAAAGAGTATTTATCGCGCATACGATGCACTTGCTTACGCACCATTTCTGTATAGCCTTTTGCATATTTCTTGCCTATGTCTGTGGCGATTTTAAGGGCTTTTTTATAATTACTATCAAAAGTAATGCTAAAATCTATCCCGTCCCACACGGTCTTTAAGCCTCCGTGTGTGTAATTTGCAAACATTGTGCCAAAAATAAAGTTATTAGGCACAAAGATAATGCGTCCTGCTCGGCGATTTTCCATATAACTTGTGAGCGTTACATCTTCAAAAAGTGTGATTCTAAGCATAGAAATATCAAGCACATCGCCCACATATATAGTATTGTCTTTGCATACACGCACCCTATCGCCCACATGCACACTGCCTCCTAGCACAATCACAAACCACCCAAGCATACTCATAAACAAATCTTTCATCGCAATGGCTAAACCTGCGGAGGCAAAACCAACAATAGTTACAAGATAAGTTACATTCTCCATATAGCTAAAAAGCAAAATAAGTGCGATAATAGTGATATTGAGGAAGTTAATGACTTTGCTTGCAGTATAGATTCTATCAGTATCAAAGATATACTTTCTTAATGTGAGCTTTAGTAAAAAAGCCAAAAGGATTGTAATCAGCACAGCCACGCCTACATATACCATTTTGATTACTTGATTTTTGATTTGACTTGTAAGCCTTGCAGCGATATTATCACTCTCTTGCATATACACATCAAGCGATGTTTCTAAGATTTTTTGCGCTCCCTCAAGCTCTTCTATTATTCGCTGGGTCTGGACAATAGCATTTGCTACTTCAAGTGATTTATCCATAAAGCTAAGCTCAAGCAAAAGCGTGTATTTTTGTTGCACGATTTCAAGCAGACTTTGCAAACTCTTACCATTAGCTCTAAGCGCATCTTGTTGCTCTTTCATAGCTTTTATAAAAGAATAGCCCGTGAGGATTAAAAATGGATTTTTAACCTGCGGCACTCCATCAATACTTTTAACCTCTAAAAGCTCCTTGTAGGGATCTTTTGCATAATCTTTAAGGAGATTTTGTTGTTTTTGCAAAGTCTCTAAGCGATAAAGAAGTGAATGTGAAGGGTTTGAATGCGCGCTAATCTCTTGTTTTAGGGCATTAATCTCATCACTGAGTTCATTATAATTTTTTAAACTCATATAATGCTTAAGCCACACATTATGGCTTGATTCAAGCTGTTTATCAATAGATTCTATATTTTTTTTAAGCAATGTTATGTCTTTTTGCGAAGTATTTTGTGGTATCTCAAAATCCTCCGCAACACTCCATTGCATCATCACACAAACAAATATGATTGCACAAAAAAATCTAGTTTTCATCGCGCTCACCAAAATCCTTTAACACCTTAAGCACCACATCTTTGGGTGCATCTTGGCATAAATATACATCGCCAATACCACGAGGTAGCACAAACATCAGGCGAGAATCTGTGCTTTTTTTATCAAGGTAAAACTTCTCATAAAACCCCAACACATCGCTAAAAGCAAAAGATGTGGGCAAATCATAGCTTGCAAGAAGATTCTTAATGCACTCACACTCTTTTTGCGAAAGCAATCCTAACTCACAAGCAAGAGCATTTGCCATACACATACCCACACTGACAGCTTCTCCGTGCAAAAAACGTGTATATTGTGTGAGATTTTCAACAATATGCCCAAATGTGTGTCCATAATTCAGTGCGGCACGAATACCTTGCTCTTTTTCATCAGCATTCACAACCTTTGCTTTTATCTCTACACTCTTAGCTATGGCGGCACTCAAAAAATCCATATCCTCTAAAGTGAGTTTATGCGTAAGAAGCGTATCAAAAAATGCTTTATCAAAGCATACTGCCATTTTAATAATCTCTGCTACTCCTGCACCAAATTCTCTATGAGGCAAGCTCACAAGCATAGAAGGATCGATATATACTGCCTTTGGCTGATGAAAAAGCCCCACAAGATTCTTTCCAAAAGCGTTATTAATACCTGTTTTTCCCCCAACTGACGCATCAACTTGTGCCAAAAGTGTGGTGGGAATCTGCACAAAGTCAATCCCGCGTTGATAAATACCGCTTGCAAAGCCAACCATATCGCCAATCACGCCTCCACCTAGCGCTATCATTAATGATTTGCGATTAAGCCTGTGAGTAAAAGCACACTCAAGGATATACTCCACATTCTGCATTGTTTTATATTGCTCGCCATCAGGCACAATACACACATATACTTCAGGGGCAACAAGGCATTGCAAAACCTGTTTGAGATAAAGTCCTGCAACTTTAGGATTTGAGACGATAAGCACTTTATGAGCAGATTCTATCTTTGGCAATGCGCCAATAGAGATAGGGTATTGGGTATCTCTTGTCTCAATCTGTATCATCTCATTCATCAACACTCCTTGATTTACTAGAAAGCGGGATAAAGACTTGGGGATTTTTATTATTCATTGACACGATTTTATATGAATCAGTGGAGAAAAAAGAAAATGTTTTCGTGCGGGAGATACTGCGCTCAAATGGCACAAAACACAAATAAGGTATAAAGCTATCTTGCAAATATAAAATAGGATTTTTTGAATCCGTTTGTATGATATTTATCTTGCAGCCAAAAATACGCGCCAACTCCTCATATCGCTGCATAATTTCATTATGATAAGACGCATCTGTATCATAATCATACACATCTATATCCAAATGTAGCTGCTTTGAAACATCAAAAACAACCGAAGCCACATTTTCTGTATTCCCCATATTCTCACTCAATACAACAAAGCCTTGTTTGCACTCTTTGATAGGCTCCCAGCCGGTTTTAAACACAGGGATTGAAAGCTCAAAAAGCGCACGGCGATTCTTGCGCGAGGCAAAAATATCGTGATTAATGATTACAAGCCCAAAACGTTTTTGAGAATCCTTTGAGATTCTCTCCTTAAAATCGACACTATCATAATCCACCCTCACTTGCACGCTCTTAGATTCTAGCTCTTTAAGTTTATTAAGGAATGCAAAATTAGAGGGATTAAGGATATAAATGAAAAGCTTATTGTTTTTGAGATGCTCATTTAAAAAAAGTGCATCTTGCACATCATTCCAGATTTTATGTTCATTTGAAAGCGACATATCCACATAAAGAACAATATCGCGTCCAAAAGGTGCAGGAAATTGCCCCAAACCACTTTTTATCTGCATATATACTTCATTAAGCTTTTTAGGGTCGCCGGCAATGAGGAGATTATCATTAGGGCGAATCACCAAAGAATGGGTGCTTAAAATCAATTCTCCACGCCGATAAACCCCCACGATACGCCAAGTTTTTTGCTGAATCGAACCAATATGCCTATAAGCAAAAATACTCCCGCTTGGCACATTCACTTCCATTATCTCTCCCTGCCCCAAGCCAAAGCTACGAGGAATAAGTGGGACATTAGGCAAACGTTCAATAAATTTATTAGAGATAATCAACTTTTCATTCAAGATACTTACATTGCCATCATTTTTTATCTGTGTGGTTTGTCTCTGCATATCAAGCGACATCACAATACGCACTTTTTTGCTTAGTGCGCGCACAAGCTCATAGGTGGCAATCACCTCATCTGTATCATCAAGCACAAGAAAAACGCTATCAATATCCTTGCTGATAAGCTGTGCCATTCGAAACAAAGAAGTGTAATCAAAATGATGCAATTCAAAGGAGCTCGGCACCTTATCAGGCATAAGGGATTTATCTTTGCTCACAACAATATAAGAATCATTGCTAAAATATTTGTCTAAAATGGTGTTAAGAAAAGTCTTTGCAATGTCCCCTTGCGCGACAATAAGCGTTTTTTTCACATCTGCCCTTTGTGTGAGAATCTAAACGCATTATAGCCAAGAAGTAACAACCAATCTTTTAAAAACGCATAGGCTTTTTAATGCGCTTAAGGCGCATTTTAGCGTAGAATCTACTTAAGGCTATGCTTTCCTTTTTACCTATGCGATAATGGATATGTTTCAAATATGCCAAAATATCCTTACTTGCTATGGCGCTTTGCCTACTTCGCTCTTGCAAAATATAATGGGGAATTTTTACAGGTTTTCTCACAAAAGCACACGCTAAATGCCGATAAAAATGCGCATATTGATGAAAGCATAATCGCCCAAAACTAAAGCCTAGATGATGTTTCTCCCACCATTTTTGCCCCAAATCAATCCCCTCTCCTCCGCTAAGCTTATACCGAAGCGCCCTATCGCCAATAAGCACCTCTCCCTCTACATCAAGCACTTGAGCTAAAGCATTTGAAGAGGCGGATTGATAATCATCTTTTTTTGCTTTGGGCAAGACTAAAACACTCCATACCGCACCCTTTGCCACAATACCCGCCATTGTCGCCTTTTTTTGACGCACACAATCATATCCAGCAATACTTGAGATAAATCCTGCATCAATGCGCCGATACAAAAAATCCCTATTTAATCTTGCAGGATAGGATTTTTTAAGTCCTAAAAATGCCTTAAAATGCGTGGGCGTAGGATATTTTTTGATAAATACATCAAAGGGCAATAAATTAAGATATTCTATCTTCCCAAAGCGCATAAGAATCCTTATAAAACCATTTTTGTTGCTTCACTTTGCTGTAAAAGTGCAAAAATATGATTGCGCTCTGCTTCACTCTGCACTTCTACACTCACATATATACTCACAAAATGCCCCTTTGAAGAGCGTTTGCCAAACTGCAAGCTATATTCACGCGGCATTACTTCAAAGATTAAAGCGCGTAATTGCTCCTCACTCTCCCCAATGAGGCGATACTCCCATACACAAGGATAAATAATATGTGGTTTTTGTATGTCAAGATTCATATCTTTTCCTCAACTTGCTTTGTTATAAAGTATGCAAAATCTCACGCATCAAAGGGGGAATCTTATGCGCCTTACCCCGCTCTACATCAACAAATGCAAGAGTAATCACTGCACTAAAAAGCAAAACTTCACTTTGGATATTTTTAAGCCCATCATAGATTCTATATATATCCTGCTTGAGCTTCAAAGAGGCATTTTTGCACTCTAAAAGATGATTTCTTACCTCCAAAAGATCGCCTAAATGGGCAGGAGCAAGAAAATCTGCCTCAACGCGTCTTAACACAAAACCGCTTGTGTCTAAAAAAGGCTGCACTCCTTTAGTAAAAAAAAGCTCACTTCTGGCGCGCTCACAATATTTCAAATAATTTGTATGATACACAATTCCACCACAATCAGTATCTTCAAAATACACTCTTGCTTGATACGCCCCCATTACGCCTCCTTATGGCAATAATATTTGGCATATTGTAGCAAATTTGAAGCAATGCAAGTTTATTGCCCTCTTTTGTTGCATAAGAGCTTGGTTTTAGCTAGAATAAGCCTATAAAGGCAAAAGGAAACAAATGAGTAATTTTAGCAGAATCGGTTTTATTATGGCTACTTTGGGAAGCTCAATTGGCTTAGGGCATATTTGGCGATTTCCTTATATGGCAGGAGAAAATGGCGGTGGAGCTTTTGTGATTTTTTATCTTATTCTTGCTGTGTGCATTGGCGTTTCAATGCTCATTGCCGAAATGCTCTTGGGTAATATCGCCCGAAGCAATCCTTTAGATAATTATGTAATCTTAGATAAATTTAATTCCCTCCCCCCCGCGCAAACGCAAAATGAGCATAATACCTACGACCCCAACGATATAAGCGTGAAAAAAACACTCAAATGGCTTGGAATAAATGCCATAGCAGGTCCTTTAGTTTTAAGCTTTTATGCAGTGGTAATGGGGTGGATTCTGTATTATCTCATCTTTGTAAGCACGCATTTGCCTAGTGATATTGAGCAATCCATCGCGCTTTTTAATGAGATTCGCACACAATCACTCCTTTGGCAAAGCCTCTGCTTCTTTGGGATTATTGCCTTTACTGCTTTTATTGTTGCGCGTGGGATTAAGCGGGGCATTGAGCGATTAAATCTTATTTTGATGCCCTTACTTTTTATTATCTTTGCAGGATTGCTTATTTATGCGCTGACTTTAGATGAATTTAGTCAAAGTTGGCATTTTATGTTTGCTTTTGATCCCTCACGCATTAGCCTTGATACCCTCGTAAAATCCCTATCGCAAGTGTTTTTCTCACTCTCTCTTGGTGTTGGCACCATAGCCGTTTATGCAGCAAGTGCACCAAAAAATGAAAATCTCCTCAAAAGTAGCTTGTGGGTGGTGCTAAGTGGTATTGTTGTCTCTCTTATTGCAGGACTAATGATTTTTACCTTTATCTATCATTTTGGTGGGCAGCCAAGCGAGGGAGCGGGGCTTTTACTCATTTCACTTCCTTTAGCCTTTCAATCTTTGGGCAATGTGGGGCAGATTATAAGTGTGCTCTTTTTTATCGCTGTGCTTTTCGCGGGGCTTACCTCTACTATCTCTATGCTTGAACCCGGCGTGAGTGTTTTACGCGATAAGCTTCATTTCTCTCAAGCCAAAGCTTCATATACTCTAAGTGGAGCCGTTTTTGTGCTTGGGTTTTTAGTGATTTTATGGAGCAATGAAGCCCTTGCTTTCCCTCCTATTTATGGCAAGGCTCTCTTTGATGTGCTTGATTTTCTTACCGCCTCCGTCCTTATGCCTTTAGGAATGCTTTGTGTATTGCTCTTTTTAGGGTGGTATGTGAAAAAATCTCATTTGAGGGCATATACTCCTTATTTTTCAAACACGATTTTTGTGATATGGCTGTGGATTCTGCGTCTTGTCGCACCCGGAATTGTTGTTGTGATTCTTATCTCGCAATTTTTAAATGCTCTTGCCTAGAATCTGCGGATTCTAAAGAGTTAAAAGCCCTAAAGACAAGATAATGACTTCACAACTCCCCATAGTCGCTATTCTCGCCACAGGTGGCACGATTGCTGGACTTTTAGATTCTCATAGCACAGACTATAAGGCAGGCGTGTTAGACATTGATAGCCTTATCCAAGCCCTGCCACAGCTCCAAAACATACAAAAAAAGATAAGCCTACACACAGAGCAAATTGCCAATATCGATAGCGCTCATATGAATGAGCATATATGGCTTAGCCTTGCACAACGCGTCAATGAACTCCTTAACAACCCCGATATTCAAAGCATTATTATCACTCACGGCACAGATACACTTGAAGAAAGCGCGTTTTTCTTGCATTTATGCACCAAAAGCCATAAACCTATCATTTTTACAGGTGCGATGCGCCCTTTTGATGCTCCAAATTACGATGGATTGCATAATCTCTCTAATGCCCTTCTTCTTGCTATCAATCCACACGCACAAAATAGGGGCGTGATAGTAACGATGAATGATAGAATCTTTGGCGCACAAGATGTGAGCAAAACCCACACATTGAGCCTTGATGCGTTTTCTGCACCAAATAATGGCGATATGGGCTACATAGTGGGTGAGCGCATTTTCTTTTATACCCAGCCCTCGCCGCGCATACATTTTTTTGATATATCCTCTTTACAATCCCTTCCACGCGTGGAGATTCTATATTCTTATGCAGGAGATGGCTTAGCCACGGCTACTCTTGCTTTAGTAAAAGAGGGCTTACAAGCTCTTGTCATAGCCGGAAGTGGTGCAGGAAGCATTCACATCAATCATAAAAATATACTCAAAACGCTTATGCAAGAAGGTTTAATTGTCGTGCAAAGCTCAAGGATTAATAGCGGTAGGGTACTTGTGAGTAAAGAAGATGCTCATTGGGGCTTTATTGGGAGCGGGGGGCTAAATCCGCAAAAGGCGCGTGTGCTTTTACTCCTCTCACTCACAACAACACAAGATAGGGCAGAGATTGCACATATTTTTGATGCCTATTAGAGCTAATATTTTGCTTTGGCTAAAAAAGTGCGGAACTTAAGATAAATTAAGATTTGCTTGAATTTTAAGGATAAACATCAAATAGATTCTAATCTCAATAGCGCAATCCTTTGCGCTATTTTAATGAAAAGTGATGTGTGAAAGCGCGATGCTTCTTGCACCGCGCCTAGAATCTTAAATAACTTTTCAAAACTTGCATATAAGGCAAAAGATGTTAGCCTATTCTACCTCTGCATCAATCACATCATCGTCTTTTTTCTTTGTATCATTTGTCTGCCCACCCTGCTCTTTTGCATACGCTGCTTGGGCGAGTTTAGCGCTTGCTTCACTCAAAGCCTTCATTTTTGCTTCTAGCTCCTCTTTAGAGGCATTTTCATTTTTGAGACTTTCTTCAAGCGCAGTGATTGCTTTTTGAATCTGCTCTGCCTCACTTGCTTCTATTTTGTCCTTAAACTCTTCAAGACTTTTCTTTGTTTGATATACAAGAGAATCTGCACTATTGCGCAATTCAATCACAGCTTTTTTCTTCGCATCTTCTTCTTTGTGCAATTCTGCCTCTTTGACCATTTTTTCAATTTCAGAATCTGAAAGTCCGCTTGAGCCACTAATTTTAATCTCTTGAGATTTACCTGTGGTTTTATCTTTAGCCGAAACCGTGAGGATTCCATTCGCATCAATATCAAAAGTAACCTCAATTTGTGGCACACCACGAGGGGCTGCGGGGATTCCGCTTAAATCAAATCGCCCTAGAGATTTATTATCGCGCGCTAACTCACGCTCACCCTGCAAAACATTAATGCTCACCGCGGGTTGATTATCTTCGTAAGTAGAGAAGACTTGAGTTTTCTTTGTAGGAATCGTAACACCTCTCTCTACAATTTTTGTGCAAATGCCCCCTGCAGTCTCAATGCCAAGGCTTAAAGGTGTAACATCAAGCAAAAGCACATCTTTAACATCGCCTTTTAGCACCCCTCCTTGCACAGCTGCACCCACAGCTACAACCTCATCAGGATTAACTGATTTATTCAACTCTTTGCTAATAAAGGCTTTTACGCGCTCTTGCACTTTTGGAATCCGCGTAGAACCCCCCACCATAACCACCTCTGAAATATCACTTTGTGTAAGCCCTGCATCTTTAATCACAAAATCAATTTTTTTGATTGTCGCCTCAATTAAATCATCAATAAGGCTTTCAAATTTTGCACGAGTGATTTTTTTCACTAAGTGCTTAGGA
Source organism: Helicobacter sp. (assembly GCF_022511165.1). Taxonomy (GTDB): domain Bacteria; phylum Campylobacterota; class Campylobacteria; order Campylobacterales; family Helicobacteraceae; genus Helicobacter_C. Next base: position 36,126 of record NZ_JAFLSB010000009.1, read on the forward strand.
CCACTTGCATCAGCAGTAATAAAGGGGAGATTAATCTCTGTCTCCTGCGCACTACTTAACTCTTTTTTAGCATTTTCAGCCGCATCTTTAAGCCGTTGCAATGCCATTACATCATTTTTTAAATCAATGCCCTCATCACTCTTAAACTCTTCGGCTGCCCAATCAATGATTCTATTATCAAAATCATCACCACCCAAGAACGCATCTCCTCCGGTAGCAAGGACTTCTACGACATTATCGCCGGTTTCTAGCACAGTAACATCAAATGTCCCCCCACCCAAGTCATACACCATAATCTTTTCTGCTTCTTTTTTATCAAGCCCATATGCCAAAGCCGCCGAAGTAGGCTCATTAATGATGCGCAATACATTTAATCCCGCGATTGTGCCTGCCTCTTTTGTTGCCTTGCGTTGGGAATCATTAAAATATGCTGGAACAGTGATTACTGCCTCTGTAACATCTTCGCCCAAATAGCTTTGCGCATCTTCTTTGAGCTTCATTAGAATCTTTGCTGAAATCTCTTGAGGCGTGTAGATTTTATCAGCAATCTCCACCGCACACGCCCCATTTCTATCAACAATATTATAAGGAAGTCGCTTCTCTGCTTCTTTTGCCTTATCTTCATTAAACATAAGCCCCATAATGCGCTTAATTGAATAAATCGTCTTTTTGGGGTTAGTTACTGCTTGTCGCTTTGCAGGCTCGCCTACTAAAATCTCGCCCTTATCGGTAAAAGCTACGATTGAAGGAGTTGTATTTCTACCTTCTTTGTTGGCAATGATTTTTGCCTCATTGCCCTCATATACCGCCATTGCTGAATTTGTTGTCCCTAAGTCTATTCCAATTACTTTTGCCATTGTCGTCTCCTTAAAATTATAAAGATAAATGAATTTTTATTGCGTTAGATTCTATAAAATCTACGCATTTTTAACCACGCTCACCATAGATGGGCGAAGCACTCTCTGCTTATACACAAAGCCTTTTTGCAAGGTTTGGAGAATCTCTCCATCATTTTTATCTGCATTTGGCACTTGCATCAAACATTCGTGCAAATTAGGGTCAAACTCGCCATCTGTGGCTATAACTTCCACGCCGTGCTTATTAAACACCTTAATAAAGCTTTCAAGTGTGAGTTGCAAACCTTGCGCAATAGCACCCGCTTGGGGATTATTTTGTGCGCTTTCTAGAGCCTTTTCTAGTGTATCAAGCACAGGCAATAAATCAATCATAATGCGCTCATAGGCGTATTCTAAGCTTTGATTCTTATCTTTCTCCAATCGTTTTTTGCTATTCTCAAAATCCGCAAATGCTCTCACATATTGCTCTTTGAGCTCTTCATATTTGAGTTTATAATCTTCTGCTAAATCCTGCTCTTGCTCCTCCTCTTGTATTTGTGGGTTTTGTTCTTGCATTTGCTCATCTTGTTTTTCTTGCTCTTGCATCATTACTCCTTAACATTAAGATTGCACAGACCCAAAAAATTGGGTAAAATCTCTATCTAATGCCCCAACACAAAGCATTCTGCTTTTTTTATCAGGGTGAGTTTTTAACACTATATCTTGCATAATCGCCACATAACCCTTAGGCAACACCTCCTCACAATACATACCGCTTTGCAGAGAATCAAATATGCCCCCATCAATAATAGAATAAAAGCTTTGCTCATCGCTATTATGATGATAGGCTTGCATCAAAGCTCCCACACCAAAGCGCGAAAGATTCCTACTTTGAGCGCATATCAATGCCTCAAGAAGATTCATAGCACGCACTTGATGAGCAATCTTGCGCACATCAATAAGCTCTAAACCCTTTAATTCTTGCAAAAATCGCTCAATGGCGCTTGAAAAAGGCAAAGTAATACCAATATGCTCAAACTCAAGCAATAGCCTCTGCTCATCTAAACGCGTAATCGCACATAATCGATTGCTCTGCTCGATGCTCACTGCGCAAAATACTTGAGAGGCAAAACAAGCCTTTTTCACACACTCAAGTGAATCTATCTCTATAGCTGTTTTTGTATCAAACTGCCTATACCAATATGATTTCAAAGCCTCAAGCGTAGGAATGCGCCCACTGCTGATATGAGGCTGAAAAAGTAGCCCCTCATCAGCTAAAGCCTTAAAATAATTGCGTATAGTCGCAGATGAAATTTTTGTATTCATAAGCATTTTGAGAGATTCTGAACCAATAGGCTCTCTATGCTTTAAATACTCAACAATCACGCGAGAAAGTAGCATTTCTTTTTTGCTCATTGATACCTCTGCATAATGCACAATTTCATAAGATAATTTTTTGTTTTAGCTTCAGTTTTATTTTTGTTTGAGTCTTTTAAAACCAAACGAAAGGATTATAACATAAAATTAGCAAATAAAATCAAATATTGCTAAATTTTATAAAACTTTAGTCTATATATATAAACTTGTTTTAATAATTTTACTTAAAAATCCTACATAATACAATTTATATTATGAATCTTATGGTGATTTTAAGCGAATTTTTGCACCATTGCCTACAATTTGCTACAATCGCCCTATGAATATACATACTTCTCAAGTCAGTGACGAACTCATAGCCGATATTGCAAGTATCTCGCTTTCAATGTTTAGGAAAAATTTTTTTGGCATATTCCACGGCGCAATCTCTGCGCGTATGTCAAAAAATCGCTTCGTTATCAATAAGCAACGCGCTATTTTTGATAGCATTAATGCTGATTCTATGATTATGCTCTATCATAAGCCCGATCATCGCTGGGACGAAGCAAGCTTACACGCGCCTATCCACGCAGCAATTTATGAAAATTTTAGCGAGGCAAAATTTATCGCCTATGCAATGCCGCCTTATTTACTTTCTTATTCTCTTACCTATGATGCTTTAAAACCAAAGGATTATTTTGGCTATAAATTTCTTGCACCTAGTATTGATATTTTTGACCCAAAAGATTATGAAAGCTGGGCAGAACGCGCTAATACAGATATTCCACGATATTTTAAGGAGCATTCACATTCATTTATGCTCATTAGGGGCTATGGAATATATGTCTATGCGCGAGATCTCTATACCCTTGCAAAGCTCATTGCACTTGTTGAAAATTCTTGTAAAATAGCCCATTATAACGCGGATTTAGGCGAAGTATTCCAAGCAGATTCAAAATATGATATATAAGGATTATTGATGAATGCCAAAGTAAATGCACAAACACATATCTCACAAGATTCTAACACTTCACAAAGCCTTGCTACACGAGCTTTAGAGAGTTTTCGCGCTCTTTGTGCAATCCCTCATTGTAGCTTTCATACACAGGATATGTTTTCTTATCTCTCCACCACACTCGCACATCAAGGCTATGAAGTGCAAACTGATGAGGCAAAAAATATTTATGCCAAAAAGGGCAAGCCTCTTCTTTGTTTGCAAAGCCATTATGATATGGTGTGCGTGGGGGATTCAAGCAAACACTTGGGAGTAGAAATCATAGAAAAAGAGGGATTTTTATATGCTAAAAACTCCTCTCTTGGGGCTGATAATGGCATAGGTATGGCGTGTATGCTTGCTCAAAATGCAGAAAATATTGAACTGCTTTTTACAAATGATGAGGAAGTGGGAATGATAGGAGCAAATCATCTCGCCCTTAGCATTGCCTCTCCCTTATTGCTTAACCTTGATAGTGAAGATATAAATGAAATCGTGCTTGGCTGTGCTGGGGGCGTGGATATAGAATGCAGCATTGCACTTAAAAGCTTTGCTAAGCCTCTAGATTCTGCCCTCCAAAGCCACCCTTATATCTATCATATCACAAGCAGAGGCTTTTTAGGTGGGCATAGTGGGATTGATATTCATCATAATAAAGAAAATGCGATTGTTGAATATGGCTTTTTTCTTGCTCAAAATGATGTCTATATTCTCTCGCTTAATGCCGGTGAAAAACGTAATTCTATCCCTGTGGGGGTGGATTCTATCCTCTTATGTGCTACTCCGCTTAAGCCACATTATGCAACCCCAAATGGTGCTTATTTTGATATTACACCTCTTGGTTCCCTTGAGAGTTTGCCATCTCGCCCTCTATTTGCTTATCACAAAGATGCGATTGTGCCTCTTATTTGCGGAATCCATAGTGGCGTGTATGCTACTTCCACTCAAGGCACACTCTCTTCGCTTAATCTCTCTACTCTATCTCAAAAAGAAGAGAGCTTAGAGCTTGTAATGATGGCTCGTGCAAATACTGATAGCTTCTTGCAACGCACAATCGCGCGTTTGCAATCAAGCCTCGCATTTTTAAATCCCCATTGCATAATGCGCACAAATGGATATTACAGCCCGTGGGAAAAAAGCATAGATAATCATCATAAAGCCCTTAAGCTTTTATGTCAAATATACAAAAAACACTCTATTACTCCTCATCTTGCGCAGATTCACGCAGGACTAGAATGTGGAATCTTAAAAAGGCAGATTCTAAAATATAATCCCCACCCTCACTTTGATGTCCTCTCCATTGGTCCTAGCATTCACGCACCTCATAGCTGCAATGAATCTTTAGACTTAGAGCATTTTAGAATCTTTTGCGCAATTTTAGAGGAATTTATCGCCTCATACACAAAGGCATAGCGATGCCTAAAGCACAGCGCACAATCAATGTTGGCATTATTGGGGTGAGTGGCTATACAGGCTTAGAGCTTGTAAAATTACTTCTACTCCACCCTGTTTTTACCCTTACCTATGTGGCTAATTCTCAAGGAGGAGGGGAATTAAAAGAGATTCATAAAATGCTTGCAAATACACCATTGGCGCATTTACCAATCCACAAAGCAGATGCCAAAGAAGCCCTCAAATCCTGTGAGCTTATCTTTCTTGCTCTCCCACATAAAAGCGCAATGACGATGGCAAAAGAGCTTTTTTCACATAATCCTCAAGCCAAAGTGATTGATTTATCCGCAGATTATCGCCTTAATGCGACAAACTATGAAGCACACTACTGCCCGCATATCGATAAAGAGCATCTTAATTCTGCTGTCTATGGACTCCCTGAATACAACAAAGAAGCCATCAAAAACGCGCATCTTGTAGCAAATCCGGGTTGCTACCCCACTGCCACGCTTTTAGCCCTGCTCCCTTTTGCGCCCTATATTGATACTTCTTGTGCTGTGTTTGTTGATGCAAAAAGTGGTGTGAGCGGTGCAGGGAAAAGCCTTAGCGAAAATACACATTTTTCTCATATCAATGAGAATCTTTTTAGTTACTCTCCCCTCACGCACCGCCACCAAATCGAAATATCTCAAAAATGCAGCGACTTAAGCCAAAAAGAATTTGAAATTCTCTTTGTGCCTCATCTCACACCCCTCACGCGCGGTATGCTTGTGAGTGTATTTGCTACACTCCAATCCCCCCTAAGCACACAAGAAGCGATGAATTTATTGCATAAAGCCTACGATGATGAGCCCTTCATACGCATTAGAGAGAATCCTGTGAGCATTGCACAAGTTGCAGGAAGTCATTTTTGTGATATTTTTGTTGCCACAAGTGGCAAAAATATTTACATTAACTCATCAATCGATAATTTGCTTCGTGGGGCAAGCTCACAAGCCCTTGTGAATGCCAACTTGATATGTGGCTTAGATGAGAGCTTGGGTGTGCCACTAACGCCTTATGGCATTTTCTAGGATTGCGTATGCAAGGACAAAATGCGCCCTCACATAATACACATTCTCCTAGCACATTTTGGGAGAATGCCCCGCTTATTCATAATGATGCTATTTTTATCGCTGATGCGCATTTTATGCCCTTAACTCCCTCTTTGAGTGAGCAAAGCAAAGAGGCTTCACAGGCACTTTTAGATTATTTTAAGTATCTCTTAAGTGCGCCGCAGACAATCCCCTCACAAATATTTCTTATGGGCGATATTGCGCATCTTTTGCTTGGCGGGGTAGATTCAAGCTATAAAGCAAATCAAAATTTACTCTCTCTTATAGAATCTTTAAGTAAGCAGAGCCAAATATGGTGGTTTGAGGGTAATCACGATTTTACACTTAGCACATTTAAAAAACCTTTTTTAGAGCATATTCATATCATCACACGCACCCAACAGCCCAAAGCCTTTTGCTTTAAGTATGGGCATATCAAAAAACGCATTTTGCTTGCTCACGGCGATATATTTTTGCATACAAAATATGAGCTATATATCCGCCTAATGCACACGAGATTCATAAGAGCTTTGATGTATTTGCTTGATAATGTAACCTTTGGTAATCTTTATACGTATATTATCGCAAAAGTTAATCAAAAAAACATTAGAGTAGGCAAAATAGAAATGTCAGCTTTTGCTCCACTACGCGTTAATGCCTACACAAAATATATGCAAAAAAGCCTGAAAGGAGCAGATTCAAGCGTTCTTGCTTTTGATGCGATTATAGAGGGGCATTTTCATATTGGGCAAACCTACAACAATGGGATATTGTATGTATCTCTGCCTTCGTTTTATGTTAATAGAAGTATTTTTGCTATAAAATCCTTATTTGATTAAACTAAATGGAGAAACATTTGAAAAGTAAAGATAGTGTTGCAAAAGCGATAAGCAATGAAATGGAACTTGTAGATTTTAGAATCTATGAGGATAAAGATGGCGAAACATACGAGGGTGTGTATGGTATTAATGTCGCCAAGGTAGTGAGCATTGTTGATTATCCAAGTGAGATTTTTGAAACTCCCGGTAGCCCCGAATATATGCTTGGTATGTTTGACTTGCGTGGTGATGTGCTACCACTCATTGATTTGACGCGCTGGATGAATATCAAAACAAAAGAAGACTTGAAAATCCATAAAAAAGTGGTTGTTACAGAATTTAACAATAAGCAACTCGGCTTTGTTGTGCATTCAGCAAGGAGACTTAGACGCGTGAGCTGGGCAGACATAGAATCTGCAATGTTTAGCGTAAGCAATGATGAACAAAGAAGCAAAATCACTGGCACAACGCGCATCGAAGATGGGCGCACCTTGCTGATTTTAGACTTAGAGGGTATAGTTGATGATTTAAATTTGCATATGCCCGGCGGAGAAGAAGCCGATGTTGATCACTTTAAAGCTACAATTAAATTTGATGGAAGTGTGCTTATTGTCGATGATAGTTCTATCGCACGCAAACTCTTGCGAAACATACTCACAGAAATTGGTTTTAATGTGATTGATGAAAGCGATGGTGCATCTGCCCTTGAGAGATTAGAGCAGCTCTATCAACGTTGGGGCAATAGTATCACGCAAAATCTAAAGCTCATCATTTCCGATATAGAAATGCCTAGAATGGACGGATTACACTTTGGGGCGCAGGTAAAAGATGATGTGAGATTTAATAAGATACCATTCCTCTTCAATTCTTCTATTAGCCATAAGTCAAGTATTGATGAAGGAAAAAAAATAGGAGCAGATGGTTATTTGGTTAAATTTGATGCAAAAGTACTTTATGATGAAATAAGTAGAATTTTGCAAAAAAAATAGTAGAATACTTTTTAAATTTTGTTATGAGGATTCACAATGGATGATATGCAAGAAATAATGGAAGACTTTCTCGTTGAAGCCTTCGAAATGATAGAACAACTCGACCAAGACTTGGTGGAGCTTGAAAGTAACCCTGAAGATCTTGATTTGCTCAATAGAATCTTTAGAGTAGCCCACACGATTAAAGGCTCAAGCTCATTCTTAAATTTTGATATTCTCACCCGCCTCACACACAATATGGAAGATGTACTTAATAAAGCAAGAAAAGATGAGCTAAAAATTACCCCTGATATAATGGACGTGGTATTGCATTCTGTGGATTTAATGAAGTCTCTGCTTGGCGCCATACGCGATAGTGGAACTGACGCAAATAGCGGTATTGACATTGAAGATACCGTTGTGCGCCTTCAAGCAATCTCTAATGGCAATGCACCAACAGCAGAAGCATCCGCACCTGCAGCGGCAGCTCCTGCTCCAGAAGCCCCTGCAGCTGCACCAAGTGCTCCAAGCGCGAATGCAAATAATCCTCTTGCTGATGAACCAGAACTTGATTATTCCAATATGAGCGGCGAAGAAGTCGAGGCAGAGATTGAACGATTGCTTAAAAAACGACAAGAAGCAGACAAGCAAGCGCGTGCGGCACAAAAAGCGGCAGGAAATGCGGCACCTGTTCAAGCTCCAAAAGCTCCAGATGCTGCACCTGCTTCCGCACCTGCAGCGGCAGCTCCTGCTCCTAAACCCGCTGCCCCCAAACCTGCACCTAAGCCAGCAGCGAAAAAAGCAGAAGGTGGCGAAAAGGCTCCTGCAGCGAATGTAGAACAAACTGTTCGTGTTGATGTGAAGCGACTTGACCACCTTATGAATCTTATCGGTGAGCTTGTGCTTGGTAAAAACCGCTTGATTAAGATCTATGGCGATGTTGAAGAAAGATATGATGGCGAGAAATTCCTTGAAGAGCTTAATCAAGTAGTGGCTTCTATCTCATCTGTTACAACCGATGTGCAACTTGCGGTAATGAAAACGCGTATGCAGCCAGTAGGCAAAGTGTTTAATAAATTTCCTCGTATGGTGCGCGACCTTTCTCGTGAGCTTAATAAGAGCATTGACCTCATTATTACAGGTGAGGAAACAGAGCTTGATAAATCAATCGTGGAAGAAATCGGCGACCCACTTGTGCATATTATTCGTAACTCTTGCGACCACGGAGTTGAAACCCCAGAAGTGCGTGCAGCAGCAGGTAAGCCAGAGACTGGAACAGTGAATCTTAAAGCTTATAACGAAGGCAATCACATCGTCATTGAAATTAACGATGATGGCAAGGGCTTAGATGCAGAAATGCTCAAACAAAAAGCTATTGAAAAAGGACTTATTAGCGAGAGAGAAGCTGATACAATGAGCGATAAAGAGGCTTTTGGACTTATCTTTAAGCCCGGTTTTTCTACCGCAGCAGCAATTACAAATGTATCAGGGCGCGGTGTTGGTATGGACGTGGTAAAAACCAATATCGAAAAGCTTAATGGTATCATTGATATAGAATCCGAAAAAGGTGTAGGCACAACGCAAAAGCTCAAAATCCCTCTTACACTTGCGATTATCCAAGCCTTGCTTGTGGCAGTTCAAGAAGAATACTATGCGATTCCTCTTGCATCGGTAATTGAAACCGTGCGTGTAAGCCAAGATGAAATCTATACTGTTGATGGAAAAAGTGTGCTTCGTTTGCGCGATGAAGTTCTCCCTATTGTGCGTTTAGCTGATATTTTCAAGGTAGATTCTGTATTAGAGGGTTCAGGCGATGTATATGTCGTTGTAATTGGCTTAGCAGAACAAAAAATGGGTGTGGTTGTGGATTATCTCGTAGGGCAAGAAGAAGTGGTTATTAAATCTCTTGGTTATTATCTTAAAGGCACAGAGGGTATTGCAGGTGCATATGTGCGCGGTGATGGTAAGATTACGATGATTGTTGATGTAGCCGCAATGATGGAAATGGCAAAAGAAGTGAAAGTCAATATCACAAAAACTGCTGAAGAAAACACTGCAGCAAAAGCGAAACATTCTCCGTCTGATTATGTAGTGCTTGCTATCGATGATAGTAATACCGATAGAGCGATTATGAAAAAATGTCTAAAACAGCTTGGTGTTACCGTGCTTGAAGCTTCAAATGGCTTAGATGGACTTGATATTGTCAAAAATGGAGATAAAAAACTTGATGCGGTGCTTGTGGATATTGAAATGCCTAAGATGGACGGCTATACTTTTGCCTCCGAAGTGCGCAAGTATAATAAATTTAAAAATCTCCCCCTTATTGCCGTTACAAGTAGAAATAGCAAAACTGACCGAATGAGAGGGGTAGAATCCGGTATGACAGAATATATCACAAAGCCTTACACGCCAGAATATCTCGTCAATGTCGTCAAACGCAATATACACCTAGATACAGAGGGAGAATAAGATGAGTGAAAATAAACTAAAAGAAGTCCTTGATAAACAACAAAATAAAGGCGAAAGTGCTGTTCCTATGGAGGAAACTCTCCATATCATCGGCTTTATGATTGGTAACGAAGAATTTGCCGTGCCAATCCTTAATGTAAAAGAAATCATCAAGCCTATCGAATATACGCGTGTGCCAGCAGTGCCTAACTATGTGCTTGGAGTTTTTAACCTACGTGGAACTGTTTTGCCACTCATCTCTATGCGCCTTAAATTTGGCTTACCTGCAATCAAACAAGATGCGGATACGCGTTTTCTTGTTGTTACGCAAAAAGATGAGATGATTGGCTTTATGATTGATAAGCTTACAAGTGCTGTGCGTATCCCTGAAAGTGATATTGAAGCTATTCCTGAAACTTTTAATGAAAATCAAAATCTCTTGCAGGGTATCGGTAAGCGCGAAGATCGCTTAATTACGATTTTAAATGTAGATAACCTCCTTAAACGCGACTTTTAAGCTTTATTCCCCCCTCTCCTCCTTTTTTCCAAAGGAGGAGAGACTTTTTATTTGCTTTATTTGTCTTATTTTATTTTTTGTGCCTTTTTGATAGAATCTCCGCTTATATTTTACTCAAGGATTTATTATGAGAATTTTATTGTGTATTTTGTGTAGCATATTTGTGGGTTGTGCTATTTTAAAGCCTGTGGATTCTAAAATATTTGCTGATATAAGTGGCTATAAATATGCCATTATTGGACAAACACAAACACTTAGCTCTAGTGTTGGCGGTGGTTTTATAGACTATGCTACTGGAGGAGGTATCAATATAGGCAAAAGCATAAATCCTAGTGATGTGATTACTGGAATCCTCATTAAAAAGGGGCTTGTTATTGTAGATAAACCAAAAGATTCTAAGACATTGCTAGTGAAATATGGACAGGGCGATAAACGCAATGTTTTGGGAGGCTTAGGAGGATACACCCTAGAAGTTTCTATCCAAATGCTTGATGCCTTAACTCAAGAGCCACTTTTCCTCTGCACCGCCGAGGGGCAAGGAAGCACAGAAGCTGATGATTTACGAGAAGCCATTACGCGATGCTTAGGAGATTTTAATCCCTAGATTCTATTTTCAT